>JBKPRZ010000262.1:0-9648 GCA_046734815.1 Myxococcota bacterium
GAGCGACGCCGCGTCCGCCACGCAGAGCCGGTCCGCAAAACCCGCGGGGGCTGCCCGCGCAGCCGACGACTCCGCTCGCGCCCCCGCCGAGCCCACCACCGCCGCCGCCGAACCCGCGCCGCGGACGGTGGACCTCGCCGATCCCACCCTCTACCTCAACCGGCAGATCTCCTGGCTGGCCTTCAACGAACGGGTGCTCAGCGAGGCGCTCAATCCGGCGTGGCCGTTGCTCGAGCGGGTCAAGTTCCTGGCCATCTTCCACTCGAATCTCGACGAGTTCTTCATGATCCGGGTGGCGGGCCTGCACGAGCAGCTGGAGGCGGCCGTGGTGGAGAACAGCCCCGACGGGCTCTCGCCGCGCGAGCAGCTGGACCGGGTGGGCCAGATCGTCCGCCGGCACGTCGAGGTGGTCAACAAGCTGTTCTACGGCGACCTGCTGCCAGCCCTGGCCCGCGAGCGCATCCAGATCCGCGACTGGAAATCGCTGGGCGTCGAGACCCGCAAGCTCGCCTGCCAGTATTACCGGCGTTCGGTCTTTCCGGTGCTGACCCCCCTGGCCGTCGATCCCGGGCATCCCTTCCCCTTCATCTCGAACCTGTCGCTGTCGCTGGCGGTCGAGGCGCGCGACCCCGCGACCGGCGAGCGCAAGTTCGCGCGGGTCAAGGTCCCCGAGAGCCTGCCCCGCTTCGTCTCCCTCGACAGCCTGCGCGCGGGTCCGGCGCGCGCCGACAGCGGCCTCGAGCTGCTGCCGCTGGAGCAGCTGATCGCCGCCAACCTCGAGGACCTCTTCCCGGGGATGGATCTTCTGGGCTGCTTCCCCTTCCGCGTGACCCGGGACATGGACCTGGAGATCGAGGAGGAGACGCAGGACCTGCTGTCCAACGTCGACCGCGAGGTGCGCCGCCGCCGCTTCGGCGCCTGCGTGCGCCTGGAGATCGACGCCGGCATCCCCGACCGCATGCGCCGCCTGCTGAAGAGCAAGCTGGAGATCGACGACGACGACGTCTACGAATTTACCGGCCCGCTGGGCCTGTCGGCGCTGATGTCGATCGCCTTCCTTCCCCGCCCCGACCTGCGCGACCCGCCCCTGGTCCCGCGCCTGCCCACCGAGCTGGCCGGCGGCGGTGACCTGTTCGCGGCCATCACCCGCCAGGACATCCTCCTGCACCACCCCTACGACTCGTTCACCCCGGTGCTGGATTTCCTGCGCCAGGCCGCCGAGGACCCGCAGGTGCTGGCCATCAAGATGACCCTCTACCGCGCCGGCTCGAACGCCGAGGTGGTGCGGGCGCTGGTGCGCGCGGCCGAGAACCGCAAGGAGGTGGCGGTCTCGGTCGAGCTGAAGGCCCGCTTCGACGAGGAGAACAATATCCTCTGGGCGCGCACGCTCGAGCACGCCGGGGCCCACGTCTTCTACGGCGACGCCGCCCTGAAGACCCACGCCAAGCTGGTGCTGGTGGTCCGCCGCGAGGGCTCGGCCCTGCGCCGCTACGTGCACCTCGGCACCGGCAACTACAACGCCACCACCGCCCGCATCTACACCGACCTGGGGCTGCTGACCGCGGACCGCCAGATCGGTGAAGACGTGGCCGAGCTGTTCAACTCGCTGTCCGGGTTCTCCAAGCAGCCGCGCTACCGCAAGCTGGCGGTGGCCCCCATCGGGATGGCCGAGGCGATCCTGGCCCAGATCGAGCAGCAGACCGCCCTGGCCCGGGCCGGCCGCCCGTCCGGCATCTTCGCCAAGCTGAACTCGGTGGTCGATCGCCGCGTGATCCAGGCGCTGTACCGCGCCTCGCAGGCAGGCGTGCCGATCGAGCTGCAGGTGCGGGGCATCTGCTGTCTGCGCCCCGGCTTGCCCGGAGTGTCCGAGAACATCCGCGTGGTCTCGGTGCTGGGACGCTACCTCGAACACGAGCGCGTCTTCGTGTTCGGTCCGGAGGGCAAGCAGCAGCTGTTCCTCTCGTCCGCCGACTGGATGCCGCGCAACCTGGACCGACGGGTCGAGGTCATGTTCCCGATCGAGTCCGAGAAGTTGCGCGAGCAGATCCGCCAGGAGGTGCTCGAGCCGCTGCGGGCCGATCGCGGCTGCGCTTACGAGATGGACGCCGAGGGGATCTACCGGCGCCGGCCCCTGCAGGCCGACCAGGCTCCGCGCAGCGCCCAGACCGAGGCGTCAGAGCGGGTCAGCCACCGCCCCGGCAGCTGACCTGACCTGCGCGATACGACTACAAAAATCGCCCGGGCCGCCGATTCTGATAGGGCCGGGCGAGGCCGCCGCGCGTGACCGCGGCGTCGTCCGCCCCAAAGGAGACGCCGTGATCGACCGAATTCGCGAAAATTGGCCGATTTTCCCGCTGCTTTTCGCCCTGGCTTGCAGCCCCACCGCCCCGCCCGCCGGACCGGGCGGCCCGGGAAAGACCGACGGGGGCTCGCGCGCCGACGGCGCCGCCGGCACAGATGGCGGCGGCGGGCAGCCCGGCGCCAGCGCCAACGCGCTGGCCTGCCAGAAGCTGAAGGGCGCCCCCTCGTCCATGATCACCAGCAAGGCCACCTACACCTACAACGACCCTGGGCCGCCCATCATGATGACGGGTCAGAGCTACCGGGTGACCTTGCCCCCTCCGCCCAACCCCGGTCACGTCACCTTCAAGGTGCCAGCCAACGGCGATTACGTGATCTTCACCAGCCGCTCCGTGCCCATCACGGTGTTGACCTGGGACGGGACGATGATCCCGGCCAAGGCGGTCGAGGGCGGCGTGCCCGAGTGCACCGAGGTCAAGGGCCGCGAGACCTTCGAGCTGACCACCGACAGCAAGGCACACGTGATCCGTCTGGGCGGCGGCGACTCTGCCCAGACCGTCGACGTGATGCTGGCCGCGCCCTGAGCGCGCTCGCCTACGAGCTGGTGCCCTCGACCTGGTTGGCCCGCTCCTTCTCCTCGTCGCGCTCGATGAAGGGGATGCCCTTCTCCATCCAGGCCGGCCTGGGCGCGCCCTTGAGCAGGTGATCGAAGAACTGCTGCATGCGCACGGTGTAGTCCTTCTGGTTGGCCCGGCGGCGCAGCCCGTGCGGCTCGCCGTTGTAGTTCCACAGGTACACCTCCTTGCCCACCCGGCGCAGGCCCAGGTAAAGCTCGATCCCCTGGTACCAGGGCACCGCGGTGTCGCCGTCGTTGTGCAGGATCAGGAGCGGCGTCTGCACGTTCTGGACGTGGAACACCGGTGAGTTCTCCAGGTACTCCAGCGGCGCCTCGTACAGCAGCCGGCCCAGGCGGCTCTGGGCCTGCTCGTATTGCCACTGCCGCGGCTGCCCGGTGCCCCAGCGGATCCCCGAGTAGGCGCTGGTCATGTTGCCCACCGGCGCGCCGGCGGCGGCGGCGCGGAACCGGTTGGTCTGCGTGACCATGTAGGCGATCTGGTAGCCGCCCCAGGAGTGGCCCTGGATCCCGATCGCCTTCTCGTCGACGAAGCCGCGGTCGACCACCGCCTGGATGGCCGGCAACACGCACTTGAGCGCGCTCGGTCCCGGGTGCCCGACGGCGTAGACGATGTCCGGGGTCAACACCAGGTACCCGTTGCTGACGTAATACGAGATGTTGATGCTGGTGCCCGGCCCCGGCGAGCGGAAGCCGTGCACGTTCTGCGACAGCCGCTCGTAGATGTTGAGCAGCAGCGGGTATTTCTTGTGCGGGTCGAAGCCGTCGGGCTTGAACAGCGCCCCCTGCAGCGGCACACCGTCGGCGCTCTTGTAGTGGATCAGCTCGGCGCTGCCCCAGCGGAACGCGGCCAGTTGCGCCCCGCCATTGGTCACCTTGGTGAGGTGGCGGAAGGAAGAGTCGGTGGTGTACAGATCGGGGTACTCGTCGAAGCGCGACGCCGACACCAGCAACACGTCGGCGTCCAGCGCCCGGCCCACGTAGGTGTAGCGGTGATCGCCCCACAGCAGCCGCTGCGGCGGCGCCGACCCGGCCAGCGAATCGCGATAAAACCCGCTCGCCCGGGTGCTCTCGTGGACCGCCCGCAGGGTCAGCGGCTGGTCGGGGTCGATGCCCCGCTCCTCGTCGTCCTCCTCGCGCGGCTCGATGCGCTCGACCCTCAGCTCGATCTGCTGCTTGCGGCCCTGGCCCTCGGTGACGTTGCGGGCCGCCCGTCCGTCGACGAACAGCTGCCAGATGTCGTAGCGGTCGTACACCAGGAACGAGCGGCTGTCCTTGATCCAGCCGGCGCTGCCGTAGCTGGCGGGCGGCCCGGGGGTGTCGTGGCGCTCGTTGCTGAAGGCGACCGGGATCTTGTCGGTCAGGATGCGCACCGCCGGGGCGGCCCCGTCGGCGTCCAGCACGAACCAGTGGCGGTTCGTGTAATAAAAGGCGTGTTTGCCGTCGGGTGACCAGGACAGGCCCGCGCCGCGCAGCTGCTTGATGGCCAGCTTGCGCGCGCCCGACAGCCCGTCCAGCAGGTAGACGTCGCTGTAGTTGCCGTCGTAGTCGACCAGGCGGCGGTAGGCGTGGTCGTCCAGACCGATTGCCCGGCGGGCGTCGTCGGTGCTGATGGCCGTGCGCATCTGGTCGTCGGCCAGCTGCACGTATTTCTTCTCGGCCAAGTGGTAGACGCCGCGGAAGGTGCGGTTGCGGTCCTGGTTGGCGCGCACCCGCTGCATCGGCTGCACGACGTCGTCCTTCCAGTGCCACAGGTCGGCCCGCACCTTGTCGGCCGCCGCGGCGGTGTTGTCGTCGGCGGCGTCCTTGTCCTTGTCCTTGTCCCCCTCTTTCTCCTTCTCCTTGTCCGGGTCCTTGCCCGGCTTCGGCGGCGGCCCGGCCGCCACGAACAGGTGCTTGCCGTCGCGAGAGAAGGACAGGCCCGCCTTGTCGCTGATGGCCAGGCTGGCGGGGAACCCGGGCGTCTGCTGGGTCACCGCCTCCACGGCGGCGGCGGCCCCGCGCGGCCACAGGTACGCTTTCAGGCGCGGGGTCTTGCTCTGGGCGTCGTCGCGATCGCTGACGAAGGCCAGCTCGCTCTGCGCGCGGTCCCAGGTCAGGCGGCTGTATTTGCCTTTGCCCGCCAGCAAGGTCCGCGGCGGCTGCCCGCTCCCCGGCGCCACCGCGTAAAGGCCGTTCTCCTGCTCGCGCGGCGACGAGACGGTGTAGACGAGGTTCTTGCCGTCGCGGGCGAACGAGTAGTCCAGCACGTGGGCCAGGGTCTGCTCGCGGCCGCGCGCGAGATCGCGGATCACCAGCTCGGTGCCGTAGGTCTTGCCGCCGCGGCCACCCCGCCCGCGCCCCTGACCGCCGCCGCCCTTCTCCTCGCGCGCGCCGGCCTTCGGCTCGCTCTTGCTGGCGGTGGGCGCCGCACCCGGCTTCTCGCCGGGGGCCGCGGTGCCCTTCTCCTCGCCCGGACCGGGGCTCGGCTTCTCCGCGCTGACCGGCTTGCCCTCGGCCTTCGCACCGGGCTGCGCGCCCCTGGCCGCGCCGGCGGTCTCCTTGCTCGCGTTTCCGCCTTCGTCCTTGTCCTTGTCCTTGTCCTTGTCGGCAGCCTTCGATTCGCGCAGGTAAGCCAGCCAGGCGCCGCCCTTGGCCGGCACCTGCAGGCTCTTGACCCCCGCGATGCGGGTGGTCGCTCCCGAACGCGTGTCGACGATGACCAGGCCCGCCTTGGGCAGGTCGTCCAGCTTCTTGTCCTTGCGTGCGCGCTCGACCTCCGCCTTGGTGGGGTAGGTGTTGGCGATGACGTAGGCGCCGTCGCTGGTGATGGCGATGCGGATGCGGCGGTTGGGCGGAGCGTCCTCGCTGCCCGGCTCGTCGGGGTTGTCGGGTCCCTGGGCGGGCAGGTCACCCACCCCGATCCGACGTTCCTGTCCGGTCTTCAGCGACCGGATCACCAGATCGCCGTCCCCGTCCTGGGGCATGTACGAATAGGCCAGCAACCGCCCGTCGCGCGAGACCACCGGTCCGGCGACCTCGCGCCACGAATCGTAATCGCGGTGGGACAGCGGCCGCTTGGCCGCCGGCGCGGACCGGGCGGCATACGCCCCGGGCAGAAGAACAGCAATCACCAGGCCGACGCGGAGAACTCGCATGCTCACGGCAGCTCCCTTCCGCGAGCCCACTCTCGCCGCCCCCGGTGGGCCAACCGGTTGGGGTCACACGCCGCCCTGCGCGGGATCGCTTGCAGACCCGGGCACTATACCCCGAGGTCGGCCGTGAAATGGTAGATGAAGGATGAAGAACCGATGACCGACCAGTCGACCAGCGATCGGTTCGTGGACGGGGTCTGCCTGACCTACGAGAACGATTCTCCGGAACGGCGCCAGCAGGCAGAGGCGCTGCTGGCCGCGTCGCCCGGGCTGTGCCGGTCCAGCGTGTACGCCGCGGCGGCGGCCGGCGACGTGCAGGCCCTGCGGGAGTTCCTGGATGGGCAGCCGGCCCTGGCCACCACGCCGGGCGGGCCGCGCGGCTGGTTGCCGCTGCTGTACCTTTGTTACAGCCGTCTGACCGCCGCCGCGGACTGGGAGGAGGCGATGCGGCTGCTGCTCGCGCGGGGCGCTGACCCGAACAGCCACACGACCATCACGGAGTGTCGCTTCAGCGCGCTGACCGGGGTGATCGGCGAAGGAGAAGCCGGACCGGTGTTCCAGCCGCCGCATCCGCGCGGCCGCGCGCTGGCGCAGCTGCTGCTGGATGCGGGCGCCGATCCGAACGACTCGCAGGCGCTGTACAACACCCATTTCCGGCCCGACGACTCCTGGCTGAAGCTGCTGATGGACCACGGCCTGACCCCGCAGATGACGGTCAACTGGGGCCCGCCGACCGAGGAGACCATCTTGACCTTCGTCCTGGCCCAGGCGGCCAAGCAGGGGTTCCTCGCGCGGGTGGCGCTGCTACTCGAGCACGGCGCACCCGCCGAAGGGCGTGACCATTACACCCACCGCACGCACCTGGAGAGTGCGCTGCTGAACGGACACCGCGCGATCGCCGAGCTCCTGCTCCAGCACGGCGCCCGCCCTCCGGCGCTGAGCCTGGCCGAGCGCTACCAGGTGGCGATCCTGGGCGGCGAGGAGACGGAAGCGCGGCGCGAGCTGGCGGCTGCGGATCCCGGCACCCAGCAGCGGATACGCACCCAGCCCGCACCGCTGTCCACCGCCGCCCAGCACGGGAATGTGTCGGCGGTGCGGCTGGCACTGGCGCTGGGCGCCCCGATCGACGCCCTCGACGAGACCGGCCTGACCGCTCTGCACCACGCCGCGCGCGGCGGTCATCTGGCGGTCGTGCGCGAGTTGCTCGACCGGGGTGCCTCGCTGCTGGTGCGGGATCCCATCCACCAGGGCACGCCCTCTGGCCACGCCGAGTGGTTCGCGCGCCGCTGGCCCTCGCCCGAGCGTCAGGCGGTGCTGGATTACCTGCGCGAGCACGGCGCATGAGCCGAAACCCACGCCCCGACAAGAGGAGAGGTCCATGATCCGGAAAAAAACCGCGGCAGTCCTGATCGCGGGCGGCTTGCTGGTGGGTAGCCTGCAGCTGGTGGACGCGCAGCCAGGAAAGATCGGGTACGACGACACGCCCATGCAGCCGGGCGGCCGCTGGCACATCCACGACGGCAAGCGCCCGCCCCCGCCGGTGGTCGCCCCCGGCACCTTCAGCACGCCCGCCGCCCCCGGCAAGCCCCCCGGCGACGCGCTGGTGCTGGTGGGTCCGGGCGCGGACCTGTCGAAGTGGAGCATGATGGACGGGGCGCCCGCCACCTGGTCGATGAAGAACGGCGTGCTGGAATCGGGCAAGGGCTACATCCGCACGAAGGACGAGTTCACCGACTTCCAGCTGCACGTCGAGTGGGCCTCGCCCAAGGTGGTGAAGGGCGAGGGCCAGGGTCGCGGCAACAGCGGCGTCTATCTGCTGGGCAAGTTCGAAGTGCAGGTGCTCGACAGCCACGACAACCCCACCTATCCCGACGGCCAGGCCGCCGCCCTGTACGGCCAGTACCCACCGCTGGTCAACGCCTCGCTGAAGCCCGGCGAGTGGCAGGTGTACGACATCGCCTTTTTCGCCCCCCGCTTCAAGGACGGCAAGCTGGAGCGCCCCGCCCTGATCACGGTGTTCCACAACGGCATCGTCGTCCACCACGCCACCGCCTTCCACGGCCCGACCGCCCACAAGCAGATCCCGCCCTACACCCCCGACACCGCCCGCGGCCCCCTCGCCTTGCAAGACCACGGCAACCCCATCCGCTTCCGCAACATCTGGCTCCGCCCGCTGAAGTCGTACGATCAGCCGTGACGGCATCAGCACCCGCCAGCCTTCGCAATCCCCCGTCCCCGTATGCGTCCTCGTCCTCGTCCTCGTCCTCGTCCTCAGTGATCTCTGTGAGCGGACGCGTACGCATACGCTGACGGGCACGCGCGATCGCCCCCATTCCGCGAGCGTTGCACTACACTCCACCTGAACAACTCGAGATCGCAGCCCCGTGATCGTCTTCGCCTTCATCGCCTGCGCCTTCATCTGGAGCACAACCTGGTTCGTCATCCGGCTGTGCATCGGCCCGGGCGGATACCCGACCTTCGCCGCCGCCGCCCTCCGCTTCGTGATCGCCACCGTCGTGCTGGCGACGCTGGTGGGACTGGGCGTAGGGGGCCGCGGCCCCCGCACCTGGCGCCAGCGCGGCTGGATCGCGCTGGCCGGGCTGATGTGCGGGCTGGGCTACGGCCTGGTGTACGCCGCCGAGACCGGCATCTCCGGCGGCCTGGCCGCCGTCATCTTCGGCACCTTGCCGCTGATGACCGCTCTGGTCACGTCCCTGACCGGCACCGAGCGCCCCACCCGCGCATCGGTGATCGGGTCCTTCATCGGCCTCGCCGGCATCATCCTCATCTATCGCGATCGCATGACCGCCTCCGCCGACCAGGCCATCGGCGTGTTGCTGGTGTTCCTCTCGGTGGTGGTCTGCGCCGTCTACACCGTCGTGCTCAAGCGCCACACCCGCGACACCGATCCGCTGGCCACCAACTTCCTGTTCCTCGGCGCCACCGCCGTCGCCCTGATCCCGTTCGCGGCGCTGTACGAGGGCCAGCTGCCGCCCTGGCCGCCGCCGCTGCGCCCGACCCTGGCGTTGCTGTACCTGGGCATCGTCGGGTCGGTGGTGGTGTTCCCGATCTACTTCTTCCTGATCAAGCGCCTGACCCTGATGGCCGCCTCGACGTTGCTGTTCATCGAGCCGGTGCTGGCGCTGATCATCGACGCGATCTGGGAACGCCAGATCCGCCTGAGCCCGCACACCTACCTGGGCGCCGCCGTCACCCTGGTGGGCGTCGCCGTCAACCTGCTGCTCCGCCCGCGCCCCGCGCCCCTGCCGGTCCCGCCGCCCGCCGCCGGCGCCTGAACCAGGACGAGTCCGCGGTCGTCTCCCCCCCGCGGATCGTGTAAGAGATTCCCGTGTCCCGCACCCTGCACCGGCGCCCCCTGTCGTCGCGCTCCTCGATCGCCGCAGCCGTGCTGCTGCTCGCGCTGCGAGCCCCCGCCGCCGCGGACCCGGATCCGCACGCGGGTCACGAAGGGGCGGATCCGCACGCGGGTCACGAAGGGGCGGATCCGCACGCGGGGCACGAAGGAGCCGATCCACACGCGGGGCACGAAGGAGCCGATCCGCACGCGGGGCACGAAGG
>JBKPRZ010000263.1:0-2393 GCA_046734815.1 Myxococcota bacterium
GTGCTGGTGGGGGGGCCGGCGCCGGGGGCCGGGGGGGCGGAGAGCAGGCAGTCGGCGGGGCGGTTGCGTGGGGTCAGGCGGGCGATGGCGTTGAGGTCGTTGCTGATCAGGTACAACGTGCCGTCGGGGCCCATGCGGAAGGCGCTGAGGCCGGGGATGTTGCCGAACAGCTGGCGCGAGCCAGCCACGACGCCGCGGCGGTCGGGCGTGACGTCGAGGGTCCACACGCGGCCCGAGCCGTGGTCGCCGAAGAAGTAGCGGTTGGTGTAGGGCGGGCCCCAGCCACAGCCCGGCGACGGGATCAGACCGCCGATGATCGAGTCGTCGCCCGAGGCGCCGGTGTTCGCATATTCGAAGGCGGGCGGCGTGCACGGTGTGCTGGGCACCATGCCGGTGCAGCCGCCGAAGGTGTTGTAGGGCTCCTGCTGGGCGCTGTACTTGTGGGTCCCTTCCTCGAAGGGGAAGCCGAAGTTCATGCCCCGGGTCCCGATGGACAGCTCCTCCCGCTCCTTCTCGCCCACGTCGGCGATCCACAGCAGGTCGGTCAGCGGATCGATCCAGAAGCGGTAGGGCGCGCGCAGGCCCCAGGCGTAGATGCGGGTCTCGGGCGGCGCCATGGAAAAGCCGCCCGAACGCATGTTGGCGGTGGTGCAGCCGGTGACCATCGACATCCCCACCAGCGGATTGTCGGCCGGGATGCTGCCGTCGAGCTCGATGCGCAGGATCTTGCCGTTGGCCTTGTTCAGGCAGGCGGCGTACTTGTTGGTGGGGATCGGGGTCTCGAAGCCGCCGTCGCCCACGCCGATGTACATCTGCCCCTTGTGGATGATCATCTGGCTGCCGTTGTGCTTGTGCGGCGATTCCAGCTTCACCAGCGGCTTTTCGTATTCGAAGGTCAGCTTGTTGTCGTCCGACAAGGTGGCGCGGAAGACCTGGCCCTTGTCGGCGATGGTGTCGCCGATGGAGGCGTACAGGTACAGCAGGTGGCTCTGCGGAAAGTCGGGCGCGGCCAGGATGCCGATGAGGCCCTGCTCGTTGTCGTTGTTGACCGGCTTGACCGGGACGCGCGCGGCCGGGTTGATCAACATGCCCTCGCGGGTGCGGATCAGGATCTCGCCGCCGCGCTGGATGATCACGGCGCGGCCGTCGGGCAGCGGCGCCAGGTCGTTGGGGCGGCTCAGCCCGTTGAGGAAGTTGCCCGCCTGGAAAACCGCCTGCGGCTCGGTCTGCAAGGTCAGCTGCGCGCGCGCGGCGGCGGACCAGCCGACGGTGAAGACAGCGACCATCGCGAGGCGAGCGAGCTTCATCGACATCGAGGTACCTTTGATCGCGCCTTGCACCGCACGTTTCATCGGGTGGGCCTGGGGCAGGGGGTGCGCAGGCCGGTGATCCAGCGAGACACCAGCGACACGGCGGGCGGATCGGGTCGCTGCACACCGACGGGCGGCATGGGGTTGATCCCCGGGCGCATCATGCGGGCCAGCTGCAGGTAGAGGATGCTCTGGCCGGGCTGACCGGGCGCCACCCGCAAGCCCTCCAGGGTGCCGTTGCTGGTGGTCTGCTGGCAGACCACGTTCTTCACGAACACCTCGGGGTGCATGTCGACCACGTTCGAGTTGCGCCCGTCGTGGCAATGCACGCAGTTGCCCAGCACGTAGCCCTCGATCTGCTTCAGGGTCGGGTCCGGCTCGGCCACCGTCGCCGGTGCCGCCGGCGGCGGATCGCTGAGCAGCCCCAGCTCGGCCACCCGCTGCAGCTCGGTGCGGTCGCGGCCCGGGGCGGTCCAGTTCAGCCGGAGCTCGTCGAAGCCGATCACCGCGGTGTCGTTGGCGGTGTGGCACTTGCCGCAGTCCTCGCGCGACGGGATCTCGTGAGTGAAGCTCTCGCCGCCCGCGCTGGCCATCACCGGTACGCGCTCGTCCAGGGGCAGCAAGGCGGCGTCGGTGCCCGCCTCGTTCCAGCGGTAGACGGCGAACTGCCACTGCTTGAACGGGTCCTCGTCCTCCACCCGCCGCAGGATCCGCGTCTCGACCGGACGGCGCGCGCCGGCCGCCGCTTCGGAGAAGAAGGTCTTGAGGAACAAGGTGCCCACCGGGAACTCCCACACCTCCCGGTTGCGGATGTCGATCTTCTTGCCCGGCGGCACGATCACCTGCCGCGCCTTCGCCAGACCGTTGCTCCACAGCGGCCAGGCCGGCTCGAAGGCGATCATGCTGGCGCGCCCGGTGGTCAGATCGGGAGCGGCGGGGAAGAAGCCCGCCTCCCTGATTGTCGGCGGCAGCTCGCGGAGGGTGTCGCACCAGACCGCGGGCGCGGGGCAATCGGAGGCCGGCGCCGCGTCGGCGGCCGCCGCGGCATCAAGCGACGGCGGCCCGGCGGGCGGAGGCTGCGCC
>JBKPRZ010000264.1:0-6376 GCA_046734815.1 Myxococcota bacterium
GCTCACCTGTGCGCACCGACGGTGGTGGCCGGAAAACGCCGCCGAATCACCACAGCGGGGCCGCTGGAGGTAGGTGGCGCGGACGGCTACACGTTTGCCCTGAGCCCCTCACGTATCGCCTGCTAGCTTAGGTGTGTTCCATTACCGTCTGTTAAACGCAAAGTGAGAGGTACACACATGAAGCGAGGATGGGCAAAGGCAGCGATGGGTACGCTGGCAACCCTGTCGACGATCGGGTGCGCGCCGGAGCTGGTGCCACCGCCGGCGCCGAAGGGGACCCTGAGCGTGCGGACGATGATGGCCAGGACCGGTCCCACGTCCGACAACGGCGCCGAGTATTACCAGGGCATCAGCGACGCTCTCCGCGAGGCCAACGAGAAGGGCGGCATCCGGGGCTACAAGATCGAGGAGGAGTTCTTCGACCACGGCTACAACATCCCGATGGCGATGCAGAAGTACGCCCAGTGGAAGGCGGACCCGAGCTGGAAGGACGTCTTGATGTTCTTCAGCTGGGGCACGCCCGACAC
This sequence comes from Myxococcota bacterium, assembly GCA_046734815.1. Classification (GTDB taxonomy): domain Bacteria; phylum Myxococcota_A; class Polyangia; order Fen-1088; family Fen-1088; genus CAVYGB01. Next base: position 528 of record JBKPRZ010000264.1, read on the forward strand.
CGAGGTGTTCAGCGCCGACGCCCAGATGGAGGGCAAGCCCTTCATCTCCGGTTCGTACGCCACCACGCTGGCCACCCCCATCGCCCAGAGCCGGCAGGTCACCATGCCCGACGGCAGCCGCCAGACCTTCAGCGCGCCGGGTGCGCCCTTCAACTTCTTCGCCGGCACGGACTACTCGACCCAGATCCGGATCGCGATGAAGTTCGTGAAGGACCGGGGCGGGCGCAAGGTGGCCTTCGCCTTCTGCACCAACTCGGACTTCTGCAAGCAGCCCATCCCGGCGGGGAAGACCTACGCCAGCGAGCTGGGGCTGAACATCGCCCCTGACTTCAACATCAACCTGGACGATGGGGACGCGGCGGTGGACGCGAAGCTGCAGCAATACGCCGCCGCCAACCCGGACGTGGACTGGTTCTGGGTGGGCAACTCGTCCCTCAGCACCATCGGCACCATCAAGGCGGCCCGCAAGTATCTGCCCAGCGCCAAGATCGTCGCCAACCTGTACGGCTTCGACGAGCGTTGCGGGACCGACTGTGCGGGCAACGCCTACGTGGTGATGTCGTTCGCCGCCTTCGGCGAGAACACCCAGCCGGGCATGGCCGAGGTGGTGCGGGTACACGACAAGTGGCGCAAGGCGGACGGCCAGGACATCAACCTGTACAAGAACGTGCGCTACGTGCAGGGCTTCGTGAGCTTCCTGATGTTCCAGAAGGGGGTCGAGGCGCTGATCAACCAGGGCAAGGAGATCACCGGCCGGAACCTCAAGGAGGTCATGGAGACCTTCGACAACCTGGATGTGGGCGGCCTGACCGCGCCCATCAGCTTCTCGCCCGAGGACCACCGCCCGACCGACCGCACCCGCATCTATTCGGTCAACGAGTTCGGCCGGTTCAAGTTCGAGAACGAGGTCAAGGTCAGCCTGCAGACCGACTGGCTGGGCTGGTAAGCCGCTCACTTCTCCCTGTCCGCGATCACGCGGAGGATCGTCAATTCGATCCTCCGCGTTTTCCTTTTTGCCGTTCTGTCAGCCACAGGTGCGCAGGGCTGACGCTGTAGCTGCAACGAACAGTCGCTGATTCGTCACAGCGCCCGCCAGCGGCCTGCGTGTACATATCAGGCGCGCGGACAGTTCGAATTTCAGACCCGTGAGTTTCGGGGCCAGGAATCCACCAACGTGTTGCTGCCGACGGGGGTCCGACAGCAACCCACCCAGGGGCCCATCGTGAAACGAGGCGTGTGCTTGATTCTTTGCTTGAGCGCCGGGACTGCCCAGGCGCAAACGGTGTTGCGACACCCGTTGGTGCCAGACAGGCAATCCCGGCCCGGGCGTGCGGCGGTGGATCCGGCGCGGCTGTTCAGCCAATCGCTGGCCGAGCCCCAGCGGCTGATGACCCGCACGACAATCCAGCAGAAACAGGGCGGCCCGGTGGTTGTGGAAAAAGGGGTGGTGGCTGTGGACAAAATGACCCAGCCGCTGGTTTTCATGGCGCAAAAGCCGGCGCCCGCGGCGGCGCCGCCTGTGGAGAGAATGGGCCGGCGCCTGCTCTTGCGCCTGCAGGTGAAAGGGGCGCCCGACAGCCCCCACCCGGTGAGCCTGTGGTTGAAGGAGCCGCGGGTGCCCTCGATCAGCCTGGAGATCGACAAGGGCATCGCCGAGGGGCGGCTGGCGACCCTGGAGGATGTGGACCGGGAGCACCGGCGGCTGCTGGAGGAACGGGGACAGGATGCTGCCCGGGCGCAGGACCCGGTGGCCGCTGCCGTCAGCGCGCTGGGCGGGACGGTCACGCGGCGGTGCAAGCATCAATATTGCCTGGTGGCCCAGCTGACCGACGCGGCCCTGTCCCGCCTGCTGGCCACATCTGCCGACATCGTGCGCGCCGATGCGCCCGGGCGCCTGGAGGAGTTCGCGGTGGATGGCGAGGCGGTCGAGCGCGGCTCGCAGTTCGTTCCCCTTTACAGCCCGGAGCCGGGTTTCCAGGGGCAGGACGGCCGCTTCGCTCGCCTCACCCAGGTCGAGCAGCGGCTTCCGGACAGCAAACACGTCGGCTTCTTCACCGACCCGTCGCTGTCGACCAACCGGCTGCGGATCATCCCGCTGTGGAACGGGGACTGCAGCGCCTACCTCGGCGACGAGCACGACCGCTGCGAGCTGTTCAAGCAATACAACGTCAACGCGCACGCCACGCCGGTGGCCGGGATCCTGGTGGGCGATCTGCTCGATGGCCAGGACCCCAACCTGAACGGGGCGCTGCCCGAGCTCAGACGCTCGGGTTATGCCCGCGCGGCGGCCGAGCTCACCTCGTACGGGATCGGGTTCGTGGGCGAGGCCGACGCCGGCGACCGGCTGGCCGGCGCCCTGGAAGAGGTGCTCGACGGTCACAGCCCCTATGGCCGCATCATCAACATGTCCGGAGGCGATTCCACCAGCGATCCGGACTGCTGGGGCCAGGGCAACGTCGCCCGCCGGGCCAACGACCTGTACGAGGCGGGATCGGCGTTCTTCGCGGCCGCCGGCAACAGCTGCAACCACGTGGACGTGAACGACTGCAACGCCGGCGAGCCGGCCACCGCGCTGGGGGTGTTCGCGGTCGGCTCCCACGGATACTTTCACTTCAGCAACGGCAGCTGCTCGACCCAGAACGGCTACGTCACCACCACCTACTGGAAGCCGGAGGCGGGCGAACGGGAGGTCCGACTCGATCCCATCTCCGAGTTCTCCTCGCGGGGCGGGACGGCGTCGCAGGGCCTGCGCTCGATCATCGGGCTGACCGCCTTCGGTTGCCGCGACCTGATGTTCAAGCCGGGCAGCGCCTACGAAGACGGCAGCGTGGCCTCGTGCGGGACCAGCTATGCCGCCCCCACGGTGGCGGCCTTCGCCGCTCGCTTCCGCCAGTTCTTCCGCGAGCGGTTCAGCGACGAGATCCTCGATCCCGGCCTGCTGTACGCGAACATGCTGCTGATGGGCGACCGGCAGACCCAGGACAGCGGCCGGCGCGCCAACAGCGGCTTCGACAACGTGTGGGGGGCCGGCCGCCTGCGGGCCCGCCAGTTCTGGCAGGAGGGGATGGACGCCCCCTGGAAATACCTCACCGGCTCGGTGTGCGTGGGACAGGGGGAAAAGATTCCGCTGGATGCGCCCTGGTGGGAGCCCGACGCGGACGCATACAAGGTGGCCATCTGGTGGTATGACGCCGCCCACGAAAACGGCGGACCGATCGACGACATGGATCTGTACCTCATGCAGAGAGATGGCCAGGGAAACGAGAAGGACATCGTGGCCAGCGCCAGCAGCACCGACAACAAGGAGTTCGTCTTCCACGCGACGGTGGACCCGACCGTGTCGGTATACCCGTTGATCCACGGTTACCGGGTCACCAACGGCACCCCCGGCTGCCCGGGGACGTCGACCCGGGTCTTCTACGCCTACTTCCTGGAGGATGGTGACCGCGACGACGCCGACGGCCCCAGCATGGCGGTCCGACCCGAAGCGGATGCGCCGCAGTCGGTGCCGGGGGGAACGCCGCTGGCCACCCTGGCGCTGATCGGAGGCCTGATGGCGTGTGCCTTGCGACTTCCCGGCATGCGGAACCGAAACGGCAGGAGGGCGTCATGAGTCGGAGATGGTTGGTGTGGGTGTTGCTGCTGGCCGTTCAGGCCTGCCGCGGCCGCGGGGCCGACGAGTTCGAGACTGTGAACGGACGGTCCGGGTCGCTCACCGAGCCCGATGCAGCGGCGGACCCGGCGACCGGGGGCGCAGCCACGGATCGCGACGGAGCGACCGCGGCCGATGCGGGCCTCGACAGCTGGCCGGTGGTCGAACCGCTGGTGCAGGACGGCCGACGGCAATGCCCGGCGACGCACCGGTATCCCGAATGGGCCGGCTACCTCGACCCGGCCACCGGGTGCCAGGGTGGTGGCATCGCCTTTTGCTGGCGCACGCCGCCCTCGCCCCTGGTCATGCCGGCAACAGTGGCGATGATCGACACCGCCGGCACCTGCTGGTCCTTCCGCAACACCCCCCTGCTCTTCCCGCGGGGCTGGCGCGAGGCCACCCGCGACGATTGCCGCCCACCCCCGGCCGGGGTGAGCGGCTGCGAAACGCCCTAGCGGGACGCAGCCCCGCCCCGCGCTCTTACCCGATCTGGTCGTCCCCAGGGCCTCCGTACATCCGGTCGTCCCCTCGCCCACCGAAGATGCGGTCGTCGCCACGGCCCCCGTGGATCACGTCATCGCCACGGCCGCCAAAGATGCGGTCGTCGCCACGGCCCCCAAAGATCCGGTCGTCGCCGCGCCCGCCCGCGATACGGTCCTCGCCGCGACCGCCGTGGATCTCGTCGTCGCCACGGCCGCCCCGGATCACGTCGTCGCCACGGCCACCGTAGATCGTGTCGTCGCCACGCCCGCCAGCGATGCGGTCGTCACCGCGACCGCCGTGGATCTCGTCGTCGCCGCGGCCACCGCTGATCTCGTCGTCGCCACGGCCACCGTAGATCTTGTCGTCGCCGCGCCCGCCGTCGATCTTGTCGTCACCCCGGCCACCGTGGATCTCGTCGTTGCCGCGGCCGCCGTCGATGTTGTCGTTGCCCGAGCCGCCCCGGATGTAGTCGTCGCCCCGGCCGCCGCGGATGGTGACGTTCTGCTTGACGTCAGAGTCGACGGTGATGCGGTCGTCCCCGGCCCGGCCCTCGATCACCAGCCGCTCGGACTCCTCGGCACTGAAGCTGCGGGTCCGCGACCGCCCGCGCTCGTCGGTCACCGTGACGTCGACGCCGCCCCGGTCGTTCGCGCTCACCTCGATGGTGTCGTCGCCCCGGGTCCCCTTGATGACGATCGGCTCCTCCTCGAAGCCACACCCAGACTCTGCATTCCCGCTAACCTTCATGGCACTCTCCTGGTCTGAAATTTCCGGCGTTTGGGGCGGGCTTTCCGCCACCTACACTCCGGTATCGGACCCAGCGCCAGAAAAGTGCGTGGATCGGCCGCCGCCGAGGGAACAGCCCGTCAACTGCCGGCGCCGGACAGCGCCGCCGATGCGCCGTTGGTGGGAGGCGCGGTGATGGACAGGGTGGCGGCTCGGGGGCCGGCGCTCTTCGGTTCGAAGACGACGTCGATCTGGCAGTCGCTGTCGCCGGTGCCGGCGCGGGCCAGGCTGATGCCGGCGCACTCGTTGCGGGTGATGCGGTAACTGTCGGCGCCGGGGCCGGTCAGGGTGACGGCGACCTGGCCGGTGGCGGGGATGCCGGTGTCGCCGGAGTTGCTCACGGTGAAGGTGGTGACCGAGGAGGTGCTGCCGGTGGCCTGGCTGCCGAAGGTGCGGCTGTCGGGGGTGATCGACAGGGCGGAGACGGCGTGGCCGCGCAGGTCCAGGGTCGAGGGGGTGGCGGCGCCGCCCACCACCAGGGTCGAGCGCTGGTTGGGAGCGGCGGTGCCGGCGGCGGGCAACGACTGCGGGCGGAAGAAGATGCGGACGGTGCAGGTCTCGCCGCCCTGCAGGCCGTCCTGGGAGCGGTCGAAGCAGTCGCTGGTGGTGCCGGCGTTGGTGTCGAGGCGGAAGTTCACGGTGTCGCCCAGGGTGAAGGTGGGGGCAGCGACGCGCTGGCCGTTCTCGGCGTTGCGGATGACGACGTCGATCCCGGTCTCGGAGCCGACCGCCTTGCTGCCGAACTCGACGGTGGTGGCATCCCCGGCGGTGCCGCCGATGCTGACCACCTGGATGGCGCTCGGGCGGACGCCGTTGGCGGACAGGGACAGGGTGGCCGTGGCCGGGCCGGCGCCGGCGTTCAGGGCGGCGGCCCGCGCGCCAGTGGCGGCGGGGGTGAGCAGCACCACCACCGTGCAGGCACCGCTGG
>JBKPRZ010000265.1:0-10507 GCA_046734815.1 Myxococcota bacterium
GCGGCGCCGGACAGCTCGACCGTGCGCGCGCGCGGGGGACCGGCGGCCAGCGCCTCCTCGGCCAGAGCGTCGCACAGCACCGCCGCCTCCAGCTCCGCGGGACAGCGGGAACATTCACCCAGGTGGCGGCGGAAGGCCAGCGCCTCGCGGTCGTCCAGCTCGCCATCCACGAACGGATGCAGCTTCTCGCAGATCGCGCTCACCTTCGCTCCTCTCCTTTTCCCGCGCCCGCCGCGGGCACCAGCCGCTCGTGCAGCTGGAGGCGGGCGCGCGCCAGGCGCGTACCCACGGTGGCAACGGGGATGTTGAGCCGCTCGGCGATCTCCTGGTACTTGAGGTTGTCCACGATCCGCAGCTGATAGACCTGACGGAACAGCGGGCTCAGCGCCAGCAGCGCGTCCTGGAACTGCTCGGGCGTCACGCGGGCCCAGGGCGGCTCGTTCTCGATCGCCTCCTCGACCGAGGGCGACGAGGCGCTGTGCTCCTCGATCGGCTCGAGCCGGGGGCTGCGCGCCGAGCGGCGGCAGTCGTCCAGGAACAGGTTGACCAGGATGCGCAGCAGCCACTGGCGGATGTTGGTGCCGGGCTCGAACCGGTGCAGCGACCGCAGGCCGCGCTCGAGCGTGCGCTGGGTCAGGTCCTTGGCGTCGGCCGGGTTGCGGGTCAGGCCGAGCGCGCGCACGTGCAGGTCGCGCTCGCATTCGCGGGCGGCCTGGCAGAACTGCTGGTAGGCAGGGGAGGAGGCGGGGTTGTCCGACGACACCAGCGCCAATCGACGCATCGGTCGCTCCCTGGTGTCAAGCACCGTCTCCCACGGCGCCCGGTCGAAGGCTGGCCTCACCATCGTGCCCTTAGTGGCTGCAACGCATTTCCGGACGAGTGTTCCCGGTCCGCGCGGCGATTCGCGCGCAGATATTGCCGCGCCCGTCCTCGGGACCCCGTACGGCGGCCTAGTTCCGTCGCCAGAGGATCCAGCGGCCGGCGGCGCTGACCACCGACACCGAGCCGGGCGGCGCCAGGCGCATCGGGTCGGGCGGGACGGGGCCCAGGGCCGGCCGCTCGAGCAGGAAGTAATCCCAGCCGGCGGCGTGCAGCGGCCAGACGAAGGCGGCCGGATCGCCCCAGGGCGGCGATGGCGGGGGCGGCTTCATCGTGATCCAGTACGCGCCCGGGTGGCCGCCCAGGTAGGGAACCACGCGGCCGCCCTTGCGGGCGACGTAGGCCTGCGCGAGGTAGGGGTGTCCGAGGGTGTAGTGGCGGTCGGGCATCGCCGGAAACGCCAGCACCGACCGGCCGGGCGGGATGGCGGCGATGGCCTGGTCGAAGCCCGGCAGGCAGCGGCCGCGCCAGTGGGCGGAGAAGTCGTACGTGATGTACGCCAGCAGCCCGACACCGGCGGCCAGCGCCGGGGCCGCCGCCCAGGCGGGCAGCCCGCGCGCGCGCACGCGCGGCAGCGCCACCAGCAGCAGGAACAGCGGGAACACGCAGCGCACCCGCACCCCCCACCAGAAGTCGGGCCACATCAGCTTCATCGGCAGAAACAGGTACCCGAGCCCGAACACCAGCACGGGCCAGCCGAGGCCCACCCACTGCAGACCGTCCCGCCGTAGCGCCGACGCCACCGACCGCCAGCCACGCGGCGCTGGTTGCGCGGAAGTCACCGGCGCGGCAGCCGGAGGCGGTTGCGCGCCGGACGACGGGCGCGCGCCGGACGGCGGCCGCGCACCGACGACGATGAAGGCCGCCAGGCACAGCAACGCCACCAGTGGCGGCAGCTCGTCCCAGCCGCTCTTGTAGCCGTTGCCCAGCCACTCGACGAAGGTGCGTGCGTCCGACAGCGACGGCGCGTGCAGGCCCAGCTCGGCGATGGCGCGGCGGACGACCGACACCTCGCCGCTGCGCTTGCCAAAGAAGCTGCTCACCCAGCCGGCGAGGAACACCGCCGTGGGCACCAGCGTCGCCAGCCGCCCCACCACCGCCCGCGCCCGGACGGACGCCGGGCTGCCGCCATCCCCGCCCACCCCACGCGTGCCCGGCCACAGCAACAGCGGCGCCACCGCGACCAGCGTGAGCGCCAGCGGGAACGGATGCGCCGCCGCCACGAACAGCAGCGCCCCGGCCAGGCCGAGGTGGTTGCCCACGCCCGGGCGATCGATCGTCCGCCGGGCGAACGCGATTGCCGCGATCACCCCACTGACGGCTGCGCTGCTGCCGAGAAAGCCGTACCAGATCTGGTGGTGATAGGCGACCGGCAGCACCAGAAGCGCCAGGTACAGCGGCCGCCCGAACGCCGACAGCAGCAGCAAGGTGGCCAGCAGCGGCCCCCACAAGGAGAACAGCGCCGTGAACACCGAGAACGCGACGTCCATCGGCACCCCCAGCGCCCCCGCCAGGTAAGCCCACCCGAAATACAGCGACGAAGGGTACGCGCGGATGTCGATGTCGTAGAGCTCGCGCACGCGCGCCGCCGGATCGTCCCGCAGCGCCAGCGCCCCCCCCAGCCCGACGATCCCCGAGGCATCGTGGAACGGCAGCGCCCGCCCCCCACACAGCGGCACCACCAGCGCCACCACCCCGATCATCAACCCCACCCGCCACCACCGCTGCGACCATCCGCCCCCCCACGCCCAGCGCACACCCGCCCGCAGGCCACGGGGCTCAGCACGGGCCACATCCTGCATCACCGCCGACTCTACCTGCCCTGCATGCTATTTTCTGAGGGAATGCACCCCGGTTCTCTCGACAGCGCGCTGCTCGACCGTCTGCGCGCGACCCTCGCGGCCTGGCCGGCGATACATCTGGCGGTGCTTTTCGGATCGGCGAGCCGGGGGCAGCTGCGGCCGGACAGCGACCTCGACCTATGGATCGGGCGCCGACGCTCCTCAAGTGGCAAGTGGCCAAGAGCGCAGTGGCGCTGCGGGAACGAGCTCCGGGCGCGCTGGCCCGCTTCCGGGCCCACGCCGCCTGCGAATACGCCGACTTCGGTCCGGCGTTCGAACGTCACGCCGAACGGTTCCGCCTGCGGCTGATCGAGCAAGGAACAACCCGGTGACCGACGTCGGTCTCGTTCTGGCCAAACTGGCCTCCTTGCGCGAGCTCGCCGGGCGCGTGGCCGCGTATCTGGGCAGCGACCCGAGCCGGGGCTAGCCGACCGTCAGGGTGACGATCTCGTCGCGGATCCCCTGGGCGTCGATGTGCAGGCGGCCCACGGCGATGGGGAGCTTGAAGCGGCGGGGGCCGGCGCTGCCGGGGTTGAAGTACAGGACGCCGTCGCGCACTTCGCTGGCGGGTCTGTGCGAGTGGCCGGCAATCACGGCGGCCATGCCGGCGGCGCGCGGGTCCAGGTCCAGCAGGTGCAGGTCGTGCAGGATGTAGAGGTGGCGGCCGGCCACCTCCAGCACGGCCGTCTCGGGGATGGCCTGCGCCCAGGGGCCGTGGTCGTTGTTGCCGCGCACGGCGGTCACCGGCGCGATCGCGGCCAGGGCCTGCAGCACCGCCGGATCGCCGATGTCGCCGGCATGCACGATGTGCTCGACCCCGGCCAGCGCGGCCAGCGCCTCGGGGCGCAGCAGCCCGTGGGTATCGGAGATGACGCCGACCAACGCCGCGTGCGCCATCAGATCACCTGGGCCAGCGCCTCCTCGACCGACGGGACGTAGCTCCTGCCGAACAGGTTCACGTGGACCATCAGCGGGTACAGCTGGTAAAGCGGCAGCCGCTCTTCGTGGCCGTGCGACAGCGGGAAGACCTCGTCGTACGCCGAGAAGACGCGCGGGCCGAAGCCGCCGAACAGGCGCATCATGGCCAGGTCCATCTCGCGGTGGCCGCCGTAGACCGCCGGGTCGATCAGGCAGGGCGCGCCCCAGTCGTCGGCCATCAGGTTGCCGCCCCACAGGTCGCCGTGCAGGCGCGCGGGCGTCTCGGTGGGGCCGACCAGCACCTCCAGGGTCTCCATCACCCGTTCCAGCCCGCGCCGCATTGCCGGCGAGGCCAGGCCACGCTCGACCGCCTGCTGCAGCTGCGGTTGCAGGCGGTTGTGCCTATAGAACTCGGCCCAGGTGGGCCGGGGGACGTTGCGCTGGGGCAGGCGGCCGATGAAGTTGTCGTGGTCCAGCCCGAAGACCGGCGCGCCGAAGCGGTGCAGGGCCGCCAGCCCGCGGCCCAGGGTCTCGTCGAAGTCGCGCCGCCGGCCGGTGGAACGGATGTGCTCGAGCACCAGGAAGGCGGGGGCGCCGGTGCCGCCGCCCACCGCCAGCACCTGGGGGATGCGCAGCGCCTGGGCCTCGGCCAGCCAGCCCAGCCCGCGCGCCTCGGCCTGGAACATCGAGCGCGGGGCGCTGGCGTTGGTCTTGACGAACACCGTGCGCCCGTCCGCGAGGTCCACCTCGAAGGCGTCGTTGATGTCGCCGCCCGCCAGGGTGCGCGAGGCCAGCACCTTGACGCCCATCGCCTGGGCCACCGCCCGGCCGAGAAGAACCTCTGTCGCCGTTTCGGACATCACAGACCGTGTCTTTCCCGCAGGTGTGAGAGCAGCCCGCGGCATGCGTTCTCGCAGATGTCGAACACCCGGTCGAAGCCGTCCGCGCGCCCATAATAAGGATCGGGCACCTGATCGTCCTCGGGATTCGCGTCGGGTTCGAACGCGCGCAGCAGCTGTACCTTGGCCCGGGCGGCCGGGTCGGGCGCCAGCCGCAGCAGCGCGTCCCGGTTCTGCCGGTCCATGGCGATGACGTGGTCGAACCGGGCGAAGTCGCCGCGCTGGAACTGGCGGGCGCGGCCCTGCAGCGGCGTGCCGCGGCGGCGCCCCACCTCGGCGCTGCGGCCGTCGCGCGGCTCGCCCACGTGCCAGTCGCCGGTGCCGGCGCTGTCCACCGCGATCCGATCCTGCAGGCCCGCCTCCTTCACCAGGTGGCGCATCACCGCCTCGGCCGTCGGCGAACGGCAGATGTTGCCCAGGCAGACGAAGCTGACGCGAACGACCGGTGGCCCGCTGTCATCATCCACACTGCACCGCTCACTCCGTGGCGCGTCCGAACAGCGTGGCAGGGTTGGCCTGCTCGATCACCACGTCGAGCAGGGCGCCCGGAAAGACCCCCGGTGCCCGGGGCACGATCACCGACCGGAAGGCGTCGGTGCGCCCGAGGTATTCATCGGGCGAGCGCCGGGAGACCGACTCGATCAGCACCCGCTCGCGCCGGCCCACCGCCGCGGCGTTCTGCTCGCCGGTGATCTGGCGCTGCAGGGCGATCACCTCGGACAGCCGCCGCTGCTTGACCGCCTCGGGCACGGTGTCGGGCATCTTGCGGGCGGCGTAGGTGCCCGAGCGTTCCGAATAGGCGAAGGTGAAGGCGCCATCGAAGCGCAGCTCGCGCTGGGCGGCCAGGGTGGCCTCGAACTCGTCGTCGCTCTCGTCGCAGAAGCCGATCAGCAGGTCGGTGGTGATGGACAGACCGGGGACGCCGGCGCGCAGCTTGCCCGCCAGCTCCCGGAACTCGGCGTATGTGTACCCGCGGCGCATGCGCGAAAGGACGGCGTCCGATCCGCTCTGAAGCGGCAGATGAACGTGTTTGCACAGCTTGGGGCTCTCGGCCAAGACCGAAATCACATCCGCAGTGAAATCGAGCGGGTACGGCGAGGTGAAGCGCACCCGCTCGATGCCGTCGACGGCGGCCACCGCCCGCAACAGCTGGGCGAATGTGACCTCCTCGTAACGGTACGAGTTCACGGTCTGGCCCAGCAACTGCACCTCCCGGTAGCCGGCGGCGGCCAGCGCGCGCGCCTGGCGCAGGATCTCGCGGGGGGCCACGCCGCGCTCGCGCCCACGGGTGTACGGCACCACGCAGAAGGTACAGAACTTGTCGCAGCCGCGCTGGATGGTGATGCGGCCGATCACCCCGCCGTCGTCCGCGCGCACCGGATCCAGCCCCTCGTAGGTCTCGGCGCGGTCGAGCGCGGTGTCGATGGCCGGCGCCCCGCCGCGCGCGCGGGCCAGTTGCTCGCCCAGCCGGCGGTAGCCGTCCGGGCCCACCACCAGGTCGACCTGGGGGGCGCGCTCGAGGATCTGCCCCTTGAGGTGCTCGGCCATGCAGCCGGTGATCCCCAGCAGCAGCCGCGGGTTGCGCGCCTTGAGCCCGGCCAGGGTGCCGGCCCGCCCGAACACGCGCTCCTCGGCCTTCTCCCGCACCGCGCAGGTGTTGATGAGGATGAGGTCGGCGGCGGCCGGATTGTCCGTCCGTCCGTAGCCCAGCCCGCCCAGCACGCCCAGGATGGTCTCGCTGTCGGCCACGTTCATCTGGCAGCCGTAGGTCTCGACGTACGCCAGCGGCGCGCCGGCCGCCGCGGGGGCGGGCGACGGGGCGGGCGCGGTGCCGGTGGCCCCGGCCCCGGGGCGGCGTAGCTGAACCAGGCTGTCCGTCATCGTTGCGTTGTTCCGTGGCTGATTCTTACACCATTTACGCGTCCGGCCAGCGCGGCGGCACCCGTGCATGTCCGCCGAAAGCCCGACGCAAAAACGTTTCTGGTGTACCATCGCCGGCCCATGACGACCACGTCTTCGCAGGTCATCGGCGGACCGACGACCTTGAAGCGGGCGCTGACCTTGCGGGATCTGGTGCTGTACGGCGTGGTGGTGATCCAGCCAGTCGCCCCCATGTCCGTTTTCGGCGTGCTCAGCGAGCGCAGCGGCGGGCACGTCGTGACCACCATTCTCATCGCGATGGTGGCCATGTTGCTGACCGCGCTCAGCTACGGCCGCATGGCGCGCGTCTACCCCTCGGCGGGATCGGCCTTCACCTACGTGGGGCAGGAGATTCACCCCGCCGCCGGCTACGTGACCGGCTGGAGCATGGTCATGGACTACATGCTCAATCCGATGATCTGCATCCTCTGGTGCAGCAAGGCGGGGGTCGACTTCTTTCCCTCGATCCCGTTCGCGGTGTTCGCGGTCGGGTTCTTCCTGCTGTTCACCGGCATCAACCTGCGCGGCATCGAGGCGTCGGCCCGCTTCAACACCATCCTGGCCGCCGGCATGGGGGTGGTCATCGCGGTGTTCCTGGCGGCGGTCGTGCGCTACCTGCTGGCCCACGGCGCCGGCGGGCCGGAGGCCTTCGTGCGGCCGTTCTACGATTCTTCCCGCTGGAGCTCGGGCGCGGTGCTGACCGGCACCTCCATCGCGGTGTTGACGTACATCGGCTTCGACGGCATCTCGACCCTGTCCGAGGAGGTGGAGAACCCCCGCCGCAACATCCTGCTGGCCACCGTGCTCACCTGCCTGGCCATCGGCATCCTGTCGGCGGTCGAGGTGTACGCCGCCCAGCTGGTGTGGCCGGCCTCCGAGCCGTTCCCGCAGGTCGAGACCGCCTTCGCCCACGCCGCCCGCCGCGCGGGGGGGCCGGCGCTGTTCACCACCATCATGCTGACCTTGACGGTGGCCAACTCGGGATCGGGCACCGGCGCCCAGCTGGGGGCCGCGCGCCTGCTGTTCGGCATGGGCCGCAGCGGCGCCCTGCCGCGCGGGTTCTTCGCCTACCTGGATCCGCGCAGCCGCGTCCCGCGCAACAACGTCCTGTTCGTGGGCATCGTGGCGCTGGTGGGCGCGTTCCTGCTCGAGGCCACCGGCGGGTTCGACCTGGGCGCGCAGCTGCTGAACTTCGGCGCGCTGATCGCCTTCCAGGGCGTGAACCTGGCGGCGCTGATCCACGCCGTCCGCCGCGAGTCGCCCCGCCGCTTCGTGACCGGCATCTTGCCGCCGCTGCTGGGGTTCATCATCTGCTTCGTGCTGTGGCTGAACCTGACCCGCACCGCCAAGACCGCGGGGTTCATCTGGCTGGCGGTGGGCATCGCCTTCGGCGCCTGGAAGACGCGCGGATTTCGCGGCAGCCTGGTCAGCTTCGATCTGCCCAGCGACGTGCGGGCGGAAGAGCGCTCGGCCTGATCGCGCCGTTCGGCGGCCGGGGCCCGCTCACTGGCCGGTGCCGGTCAGCTGCGAGGACACCCGTCCGCCGGGCGACGCCTCCGCCTCCAGCAGCACCCCCACCATCCCGGCGGCCGCGGGCGTGAATTGCACCTCGATGGGGCAGCTGTCGCCGGGATTCAGGGCGGTCTCGCACTGGTTGTCGATGATCTTGAAGACGTCCGCGGGGCCGCCCGTGAGGGTGATGCTGGGCGTGCCCGAGAACTGCCCGCCCGCGTTCTTCAGCTGGAAGACGTGGCTGCGCGACATGCCCACCGGCACGGTCTGGAAGTCGAAGCTGTCGGGCGCGAGCTCGAAGCTGGCCGGCGGCGGTGCCTCGGGGCGCGACTGGTCGGGCGCCGCGTCCGGGGCGGCATCGACCGGCGCATCGGGGGCGGCATCGGGCGGGGGTCGATCGACGCCGGCGTCGGCAGGCAGATCAACCGGGCGATCGGCGGGGGCGCTGTCGCGGGCGGCGTCGGGCACGGACGTGCCGCCGCCGCCCGAGCAGGCGACCACCGCCAGCACCGCCGCCACCCCCGCCCACCGGCCAACCATCCGACAAGGGTAGCATTACCCCTCTGGCACCTGTCGGAAGCGGCGGCTGCGGTCAGCGCCCGACGGCGCCGACCACCGGGCGGGCGGCCCGGTCACGGGCGTCGGCGCCGATCACCACGAAGGTCAAGACGCCGACGACGTGCGCGAACACGGTGGTCAGATCCAGCGGGGTCAGCCAGGTGGCCAGCGCCAGCGCCCATCCCAGCCACCACAGGCCCAGGCGCGCGCGCCGGGACAGGGCCGCCAGAGGGGTCAGCACCAGTCCCAGCATCCCCGCCGCCATCGTGACCCAACCACCTGCTGTCCCTGCGTTGACCAGCGAGTAGGCCAGCAGCGACGTGCTCACGAATGCGCAAAATCCGAGGTTCCACATGTCGTACCTCCCATGTGCGGGGCCGCTAATGGTGATTGTCAGCGCACCGATAATTTCTCGCGGGAATAGGCCGGACCGTCGCGGGCAACGGGACGAGCGACGCCAGGCCACCGGGGTCAGCAAGGCTTCGCGGGATCGGACCACACTGTTTCGAGGGACGAGGCCGCAGCGACTTCGCCGGACGATCGACGTTGCGACGTTGCGACGTTGCGACGTTGCGACGTTGCGACGTTGCGAGGACGTTCGCGGAGATAAGCCGGACTAACGTGCGCAGGAGCGAGACGTTCGCGGAGATCAGCCGGATTCGCGCAGGATCGGAACGATCGCGGAAATAAGCTGGACTGACGCGCGCGGGAGCGGGGCGCGATCGGGGCGACCCCAGGAATCAGGCGGAAGGGATCTTTTTATCAGAGCCCGGGCCTGACAGGGTAGCCGTTCTTTTCATGCAGACCCGGCACGGCTGGCGCGCATCCCCATCGGAGGATGACGCCCGGGCCACCAGCGCGAGGAGCCGCCGCGGCATCGGCCGCCCCGCCCCGCTCCGTCAGCGTCATCGGAAGGTGACCGGAACGTCATCGGAAGAAGGCTACATAGGTATTGTAGGACTCGTCCTTGCCGGTGTTGTCCGGGTCCATGTAGTAGAATGCCGCCGCCGCGCGACCGTCGGCAGCGACGGCGATCTCCGGGTGATAGGCCTGCAGCCCGGCCACTTCGCCCAGTTGCACCTCCGGCTCCCAGGCCATCGTCGCCGCGGAGAAACGGCGCACGATCACACCGGCGGTGCTGGCCATGGCCTCCTTCTTGCGGCGCCAGATCGCGTGCACGTTGCCGGCGCCGTCGATGCCCAGGTGGGGCGCCGGGTCCTTGTCGATCTCCCCGGGGGCGTAGTTCGTGGTCTCCAGCGGCTGGGCCGCGCCCCAGCCCCCCATCGGGCTCCAGCGCACCTGGATCACGTTCCAGCGATTACCGGTGATCGGCTGGGTGAACGCCACGGTGGCGTTGCCGGCGCCGTCCATCACCACCGCCGGGTCGCTGACCCAGTCGGCGTTCAGCACCCGCATCGGCGCCTTCCAGCCGCCCGCCGGTAGCCATTCGGCGTGATACAGGTCGGCCGAACTGTAGCCGTTGTCCTGCTTCCATACCGCCATGCCGCGGCTGCCGTCGGGCGCGATGGCCACCGACACCTCGTTCGCGGAATCGGCGGTGTAGCTGTCGATGAGCTGAGGGGCCAGTGGTCCGGTCACCGAGAACGCCGTGGCCCAGATACTGTCCAGATCCGTATCGTCATTCTGCACCCAGGCCAGCAGGCCGGCGCCGGTGCGGTCGATAGCCAGCCGCGGGTAACGCTCGTAGCTATCCGAGCCGACCTTCACCTGGGCGGCGTCGAGGAAGGTCTCGCTGCCCGGATCGAATCGCGCCGACCAGAGGCTGTTGACGTTGCCCACCGACTCCTGCCAGGCCACGCGCGCGAAGCCGTTGACCGCCATCGCCAGCGCCACGTCGTAGTAGGCGGGACCGGTGTGCACGTGGATCGGCGCCGACCAGGTGGCGCCGCGGTCGCGCGACTGCTTGGCCCACAGGCCCTGCAGCATCGGATCGACGTCCCCGCTGCGCAGGAACCAGAC
>JBKPRZ010000266.1:0-9538 GCA_046734815.1 Myxococcota bacterium
GAGGAGGTGATGCCGCCGGTGAGCCGACGCCAGCCGATCACGCGCGCACCGGGCCCGATGGTCCGCTCGATCCACCCCACTGCCTCGGGCGGTGGCCGCGTCGGGGAGGGAGGCACCCGACCATCTTACTTCGGCGGGCAATCAGAGGGGCAGCAGCGGGCGGGTGCCGGCGGCGACGCCGCACAGGTGCGTGAACAGCGGCGGGGCGCGGTCCATGAGGGCCATGGTGGCGCCGGCGGCGCGCGGGTGGCGGACCAGCAGCAGCAGCAGGCGCGTGAACAGGGCCGGCTCGCGGTACAGCTGGCGCCGCCGCCGGTCGAACTCGGTCAGGACGTCGTCGGACGGGTTGAATTCGCCGGGGCGCGGGACCAGGGAACGCGCCAGCAGCTCGGCCGATTGCAGCGCCTGGGCCATGCCGGCGCCGGTGATCGGATCCAGGGCCAGGGCGGCGTCGCCCAGCAGCACCAGCCCGGGCAGGACGGTGCGCCGGGCCCGCAGGTGTAGGGGCGTGCGTCCGCCCAGGTCGCTGCGGGGCTGGGCGCCTTCCAGCAGCTCGACCAGCGGGCGGTGGCTGGCGATGGCGCGCTGGAAGAAGGCGCCGGCGGGGCGGCCGGCGTGGTCGCGGCAGGCGAGGGCGGCCACCGAGACCTCGCCGTCGGGCAGCGGGGTCAGGTAGACCTCGTGGTCCTGGCCCAGGAAGATCTGCACCTCCTCGCCCGGCGTGCGGCCGGGAGCCAGGCGGTAGTGGATGCGCACGCCCAGGCGCGGAGGCCCGCCCCCGTTGCCGTCCAGTCCCAGCCGCCGGCGCAGGCCGGAGCGCGGGCCGTCGGCGGCCACCACCAGCGCCGCCCGGCGGCTGCGGCCGCCCACCCGCACACCTTTGATCCGGCCGCCCTCGTCGATCGCGCCGTCGACCCGCACGCCGTCGTGGGCGGTCACGCCGGGGGTGGCCCGGGCGGCGGCGAACAGGGTGGCGTCCAGGCGCACCCGTCGCTGGGCCAGACCCAGACCGGGCACACCGTCGCCGGCCGGGAAGTCGGAGCGCACGATGTGCCCGTACCCCTGGTAACGGATGCCGCGAAAGCGCGCGCCGCCCACCGCGGGCAGCAGGCCCATGCGCGCCAGCACCGCCGCCCCGGCAGGCATCAACCCCTCGGCGCAGGCCTTGTCGCGCGGAAAGCCATGTTGCTCGTACAGCTCGACGCCCACCCCGGCCCGGCCGAGCAGGATGGCCAGCGCCGATCCGGCGACGCTGCCGCCGGCGATGATGACGTCGGTCATGCCGCTCCGCCGGGAGCGATCGCGCGGCGGCGGCGCAGCCCGGGGATGAAGCGCGGCTTGTCGCCCATGCGCCGCCGGTATTCGGGGTGCGCGAGCAGGGCCGCCTCCTCGGTGCGGATGCGGTGGTACAGCACCCAGATGTGGGCGGCGGTGCCCAGCGCAGCGGTGACCCAGGCGCTGTGGACCAGGGGCAGAGCTGTCAGCTCGGCGAACACCGCCACGTAGTTGGGGTGGCGTACGAAGCGGAAGGGGCCGCCGGTGACCACCCCCAGCGACAGCGAGTCCATCACCTGCACGTTCCAGTGCGGGCCCAGGGTGGCGATCACCCACAGCCGCAGGGCGGTGGCGCCGGCGATGGCCAGCAGCCCGAGCGCGCTCAGCAGCGGGACCGGCGGGCGGCGGGTCAAGGTGGCCTCCAGCCCGGCGGCCAGCAGGATCCCGGTGTGCAGGAGCACCATCGCCCGGAAGTGGGGCTCGCGCACGCGCGGGACCCCGCGGGCCATCATCGCTCGCTGGCGGGCGCGCGAGATGCGCAGCTCGACCAGCCGGGTGACCGCGATCGCGGCGATGAGCGCCCAGTACAGCCCCAGCGAGGTGTTCAGTTCCATCGCAACACGCACAGCTCCATCGACAGCCCCGGACCGAAGGCGCCCAGCAGCCCGAAGCTGCCGGGGGGCGGCCGGTGCCGGCGCAGCCAGCGATCCAGCACCACCAGCACCGCCGCGCTGGACATGTTGCCATATTCGCGCAGCACGTCCCAGGACGGTTGCAGCAGGGTCGGCGGGATGGCCAGGGTCTCCTGGAGCGCGCTGAGGATGCGGCGGCCGCCCGGGTGCAGGACGAAGCTGGTCAGGTCGGACCGGCGCAGGCGCGCGCGGCCGAGCATGACGTCCACCACGCGCACCAGGCTCCCGCGCAGTCGTTCGGGGATGTCCTTGGCCAGCAGCACGTGAAAGCCGTCGTCGCGCAGCTCGTAGCCGATGGCATCCAGGCTGTCGCGGAACAGGTGGCTCTCCACCTCCAGGATCGAGGGGCCGCGGGCGGCGTGGCCGTTCAGCAGCACCGCCGCGGCCCCGTCGCCGAACAGCGCGGTCGAGACCAGCTGGGCGGTGCTGATGTCGTCGCGCTGGAAGTTGAGGGTGGGCAGCTCGACCGCGACGATCAACACGTGGGCGTCGGGGCGATCGCGCAGAAAATCGTAGGCCCGTCCCAGCGCCGCCGCGCCCGCCACGCAGCCGAGCTCGGTGATGGGCAGCCGCTTGATGTCCGGGCGAAAGTCGATGTGGTTGAACAGGTGGGCGTCCAGCGACGGGATCATGATCCCGGTGCACGAGACCGTGATCAGCAGATCCACCGCCCGGGCGGGGATGCGAGCCTCGGCCAGGCAGCGCTCGGCCACCTCGCGCCCCAGCCGGACCGCGTGCTCGCGGTAGACCGCGGTGGTCTCGGTCAGGCTGCGGCGCTCGCACAGCTGATCGATCGGCAGGACGCTGCTGCGGGTGTCGACCAGAGCGTGTTCGAACAGGCCCAGGATCGCCGTGCGCCGGTGGGGCGGCAGCGGCATCCGCTCGTACAGGCGTCTGACCGCGTCCTGCGACAGCACGTGCGCCGGCGCCGCGGTGGCGGTCTGAACGATTGAAGGTACGCCCATGGTCGGCGAATCGGGGGGGCGATCCGGCCCCGTCAAGGTAGCCCCGTAAAGGTAGGTCCGGAACGGCAGGCGACCAGCCGCGATAGTACCGCGGGGGCGACTTGCTACACGGTCGGGATTCGCGGTAATGTGCAGGTTCTCTTGTCGACGTTCACTCTGCTCCCGGTCGTACTCCTCGTCGTCCTTATTGGCGACGCCGGCCGGGTCTGTCTCGAGTGACCTTCGCGAGAGGACGACCCAGGCCGGTGAGGCCGCGGGTCGCTCCTCTCCTGGACCCGCGGTCGCCGGTCGCAAAACCCGGAGACGACGACCATGAGCCAGCAGGCAGCGAAGCGAGAGCGACCCGACACGATCGAAGGTGACGACGCCGATCCGGCGCATCCGCGGGCGCGGGGACCGGCGGGCCGGGGGCGAGGAGCGGGGCGGCCGCACATCGCCATCGAGCGGAGCACCCAGCCCCGGCCGCGCCCCGCGCCCGACGAGATCCGGTTCGGGCAGGTGTTCACCGATCACATGTTCCGGATGGAGCATGTGGATGGGGCCTGGCGAGACCCGCGCATAGTCCCCTTCGCGCCGCTGGC
This sequence comes from Myxococcota bacterium, assembly GCA_046734815.1. Classification (GTDB taxonomy): domain Bacteria; phylum Myxococcota_A; class Polyangia; order Fen-1088; family Fen-1088; genus CAVYGB01. Next base: position 3,514 of record JBKPRZ010000266.1, read on the forward strand.
GATCAGCCCGGCGGCGTCGGGGCTGCACTACGGGCAGGCGATGTTCGAGGGGCTCAAGGCCTTTCGCGGCGCTGACGGGAAGGTGCGGATGTTCCGGCTGGACCGGCACTGCCGCCGGCTGGCCAGCGGCGCCCCCCGCCTGGCCATGCCCGCGCCGCCGGCCGACCTGCTGGAGGCGGCGATCCGGATGTTCGTCGACCTCGAGCGGGACTGGGTGCCGGAGGCGCCCGGGACGTCGCTGTACCTGCGCCCGACCTTGCTGGCCACCGAGCCGTTCCTGGGGGTGCGACCGGCCACCGAATACCTGCTGTTCGTGATCGCCTCGCCGGCGGCCGGCTATTTCGGGGCGGGCGGACCGCTGCGCCTGCGGGTCGAGGAGCGGCTGGTGCGGGCGGCGGCGGGCGGGCTGGGCGCGGTCAAGGCGGCGGCGAACTACGCGGCCAGCTTGCTGGCGGGCGAGCAGGCGCGCGCCGACGGCTTCGACCAGGTGCTGTGGACGGACGCCCACGAGCACAGCGCGATCGAGGAGGCGGGGATGATGAACGTGTTCGCCCATCTGGACGACGAGGTGGTGACGCCGCCGCTGGATGGGACCGTGCTGGCCGGGGTGAACCGCGACGCGGTCATCAGCTTGCTGCGCGGCTGGGGTCAGCGGGTGCGCCAGCGGCGCATCACCATGGACGAGATTCTCGAGGCCAGGCGGACCGGACGCCTGCACGAGATGTGGGGATCCGGCACCGGCGCCGGTATCGCCGCCATCGGCGAGCTGGGCTGGCGGGGTGAACGCATCGTGGTGGGCGATGGGGGTGAGGGACCGCTGGCCCGCAAGCTGGGCTCGGCGCTGCGGGACATCCAGACCGGCGTGGCCGCGGACCCGGAAGGCTGGATGACCGAGGTGTGATCGCCGGTCTGCGGTCGGGGACGCCGGGCCTCCGGCGTCTCCGGTCAGCGCGGCTTGAACACGCGGAACAGGAGCACCAGGCTGGGCACCAGCACCGGCAGGCCCGCGAGCAGAGCGTAGACCAGCAGCCGCACGGTGCGCGGATTGGCGGCGGCGCTGACCAGGGTGAGGTCGTCGACGATCAGGTAGGGATACTGGGCTGCCGCCCAGCCGAGCAGGATCAGCCCCACCTGGGCCGCCACCAGCACGCGCGCCAGGCGGAAGCGACGGCGGAGCAGGGCGGCCACCGCCCCGCCCGCAACGGCGATGGCGGCGATCTCGATCAGCCAGGCCCAGGGGCGGCCGGTGAGCTGAGCGGCGATGCGTGGGGCGCCGGTGGCGGCGAGCAGCAGCGCGCCCGCGGCCAGCACCGGCACCACCAGGGCGGTGGCCAGGGCGCGACGACGGAAGTCGTCGGCCAGCTCGGGCGTTCCGGCCTCGATGGTCAGGTAGGTGGCGGCCAGGTAGGCGCACAGCGCGAGCGCCAGAAGGCCCACCACCAGCGGGAACGGGTGCAGCCAGGCCCAGCGGCTGACCAGCACCTGGGCGTAGGTGGCGGCGGCGGGATCGCCGATCTGCACCTGGATCTGGCCCGAAGCGGCGGTGCCCACCACCATGCCCAGCAGCAGCGGCGACACCACGCTGGCGATCGAGAACGGCAGGCCGTAGCGCTTGCGTTCGCGGCCGGCGTCGAAGCTGCGGAAGGCGAAGCTGGACCCGCGAAAGACGATCCCCAGCAGGAACAGGGTCAGCGGGATGTGCAGGGCGATCGACAGGGCAGAGAAGGCGCGCGGGAAGCCGCCGAACACCGCCACCACCACCAGGATCAGCCAGACGTGGTTGGCCTCCCAGATGGGACCGATGGCGTGCGCGATGACCGACCGCTGCTCGGCCTTGCGCGGCCCGGAGGCGAGCAGGTCCCAGACACCGCCGCCGAAGTCGGCCCCGCCGGACAGGAAATAGAGGATCAGCGCGCCCACCACCGCGCCGGCCAGCAACAGCTCAGGCGTGAGCATGCACGTCCTCGCCGGCCGTCGGATCGGGGCCGCGCACCTGGCGGTACAGCAGGTAGGCCACCACCGCTCCCAGCAGCAGGTAGACCAGGGTGAAGGTGACGAAGGGCGGACCCAGCGGGCGAAACGGGGTGAGGGCCTCGACGGTCCGCAGCTGACCGCGCACCACCCAGGGCTGGCGCCCCCACTCGGTCACCAGCCAGCCCGCCTCCAGCGCCACCAGACCCAGCGGGCTGGTGGCCACGATGGCCCACAACACGCGGCGATCCAGCACCGGGCCGTCGCTGGCCTCGGCGCCGCCGGTCCGGGGCACGCGCGCGCGGCGCTCGATCGGCAGCCCGCGCCGCCGCAGCGCCAGCAGGCCCAGCACCACGGCCAGCGCCGCCATGATGGTCCCGGTGCCGACCATCACCTGGAAGGCGAGGTGGGTGGGGCGCACCGGCGGCCACTGGTCGCGGGGGAACTCATCCAGCCCCCGCACCACCGCATCGACGTTGCCGAATGACAGAAACGACAGCCCGCCCGGGATCTCGATGGCCCAGCGGGTGGTGCGCGTGTCCTCGTCGGGCCAGCCGCCCACGTGCAGGGGCGCGCGGGCCTCGGTGTGGAAGTGCCCCTCCAGCGCCGCCATCTTCACCGGCTGGTGGGTGGCCAGGTGCTTGGCGGAGCGATCGCCCGCCAGCGGCTGCAGGACCGCCGCCAGGCAGGCGACCGGCAGGGCGATGGTCAGCGCCTTGCGGTGGAACGAGCTGCCCGGCTGGCGCAGCAACATGGCCGCGTGGATGCCGGCCATGGCGAAGGCGGTGGCCTGGTAGCAGGCGATCAGCACGTGGACCACCTGGGTGGCCCAGGACGGGCTCCACATCGCCCGCAGCGGGTCGGCGGGCAGCGGGGAGGCGCCCGGGTTGTTCATGAAGGCGTTCACCAGGGTCACGAAGAACGCCGAGGCGGCGCCGCTGATGGCGACGGCCACGCCGGAGAACAGGTGCAGCCGGGGCGAGACCCGGTCGCGGCCATATAGATAGATGCCCAGGAAGATGGCCTCGGTGAAGAAGGCGAAGCCCTCGAGCGCGAAGGGCAGCCCGATCAGCGGCCCGAAACGTTCCATGAAGCGCGGCCACAGCAGCCCGAGCTCGAAGGACAGGACGGTGCCGGAGACGGCGCCGACGGCGAACAGGATGCCGGTGCCCTTGGCCAGGCGGCGGCTGAGCGCCAGGTACTCGCGGTCCCCCGAGCGCAGGTAGCGCCAGTCCGCGATGACCATCAGCACCGGCAGCGCCACTCCCACGGCCGCGAACACGATGTGGAACGCCAGCGACAGTCCCATCTGCGCGCGGGCATAGGTGAGGGCGTCCACGCCGGTTTCATACGCCGTCGGTGGCCAGGCGCAAGGGGGAGGCGCGACACCGATGGTGGCACGGCCAGGGCGCGCCCGACGGCAGCCCGCCGACCGGCGCCGCTGCCGGGAACTCGCGGCGGGGTCGTGGCAGACTGGATGGATATGCTCGCCTCCTCGCTCGCGATCGCCCTCACCATGCTGGCCGTCCCGCGGGGCAACGACGCCGATGCCCGCGCCCTGATCGGGCAGCCGGCCCCGCCGCTGCCGTCCCTGGCCTGGGTGGACGGCAAGGCCCGCTCGATCCAGTCGCTGGCCGGGCAGGTGGTGGTGATCCGCAACTTCACCACCGGCTGTCCGTTCTGCTCCGCGGCGCTGCCGGCGCTCGAGCGCATCCATCAAGACTGGAAGGGCAAGAAGGTGGTGGTGCTGGGGGTCTTTCACCCCAAGCCCGCCCGGCCCGCGACCGTGGCCGAGGCGGCGGCGGCCGCGCGCAGCCTGGGCGTGACGTTCCCGGTGGCGGTGGATCCGGACTGGTCGCTGGTCAACGCGTGGTGGCTGGACCGCACCGCCGGCACCTGGACGTCCGTCACCTGGGTGCTCGACCGCCGCGGGCGCATCCGCTTCGTCCACCCGGGCGGCGAGTTTCACACCGGCGGCGGCGCCGAGCACGCCCAGTGCCGCAGCGACGAGGCGGAGCTGCGCAAGACCATCGCCGCCCTCGTCGCCGAGTGAGCCCGGGGCTCAGGGCCGCGGGCGGGCGCCGTATTGCAGGACGTGCACCCGGGTCATCGTGACCAGACCCTCGCTGACCATCTCGTCGAGGATGGGCTTCAACCGTTCGGTCTGCTCCTCGGTGTCGACCAGCTCGAGCACGATGGGCAGGTCCTCCGACAGCCGCAGCACGTGGGCGGTGTGGACCACGCTGTGGGCGCCGAAGCCGGCGATCGCGCGGTACACGGTGGCGCCGGCGAAGCCTTCGGCGCGCAGTCGTTCCAGCAGGGCGGCGTACAGCGGCTGGTGGTGCCACTTGTCCGACTCGCCGATGAAGATACGGACCAGGATCTGATCGCCTTCCAGCTTTCGCACGGACCGTCCTCCTCTGTCCTCAGGTCAGCCAGCGAAGCGCGACCGTCGCCAGCAAAGCCGCCAGCAGGCACGAAATGACGGTCACCCCCATGTTGAGGAGCCCCATCGCGTAGGCCCCCTCCTCGAAGAAGCGCATGCTCTCGTAATTGAAGGTCGAGTATGTGGTCAGCCCGCCCATGATCCCGGTGGTGAGGAAGAGGCGGACCTCCGCCGAGAGCAGCCCCTTGTTCAGGCCGAGGTGCATGATCACGGTGATGAGGAACGAACCGATCACGTTCACGCCCAGCGTTCCGAACGGGAAGCTGGACCCGAACACCCGCTGTGCCCAGCCGCCGAACAGGTAACGAAGCCCGCCCCCCACGCCACTGCCCAGGACGACCAGCAACAGACGCAGCACGCCGCGCAGTCTAGTCCCGCGCCGCCCGCCGCCGCCACGCCCCCGACCGCCCGTGCCGTCGCGAAAGGCAGCGCGTTATCGCCCCGCTCCAGTCCGCCGGCGAACTGCCGAGTGTGTGGAGGTGGCCCCCACGGCAGAGAACGGCTGATGGCCGGTTCGCCGACCGTCGTCGCGCGCACCCCCACGCACGTGATGGGCTACTGGCGGAACGTCTTCGTCGCCGTGCTGGCCAAGGTCGACAGCCAGGCCGTGAGCCGCATCGGTGAGGGCTTGCTGAGACTCGAGCGCATGTCCGCCGGCGGGGTGGGCCTGCTGGTGGTGGTCGCCCCGCGCGCCCCCACCCCGAGCAACGAGGTCCGCAATCAGCTGGCCGCCGCCGTCCGCGCCGTGGCGCGCCTGAAGGGCGTCGCCGTCGTCTACGAAGAAAAAGGCCTGCACGCCTCCATCGTCCGCAGCGTCGTCGCCGGCATCGCCTTCATCAGCCGCCAGAACGTCCCCAACCGCTTCTTCTCCGCCCTGCTCGAAGCCGCCAACTGGCTGGACCCCCTGGTCCACGACCCCCCCTTCGACCCCGCCCCCCTCGTCCGCGCCGTCGACCTCATCCGCACCGATCCCCAGCAACTCCCAGCCGGCGTCTACGTCCCGTACCGGGACATGGACGGCAAGTAGACGCCCGGCCAGGCGCCGGCCGCTACTTCGTCGTGATCAGGTCGTTGACGGCGGGGTTCTCTTCGATGAAGAGGTTGCGCCACAGGATGCGGTGGCCCTTGTTGTGCGCCTGCAGGGCGATGGGGCCGCCCTTGACGGGCTTGCCGTCGTTGAACTTCTTGGTCTCCTTGCCCTGACAGGTCTTGTTGGTCTCGCCCAGCAGGCAGCAGGCGGTGCGGAAGGTGCCGGCGGGGCCGTCACCCAGGATCTCGCACTGGCCCCACTGGCCGTCGGGGACGTTGGCGGAGCCGCCGCTCTCCTTTGGTGCGCCCAGATTCCCGCCGTTCGGCGCGCCGGGGCGGTAGTCCCAGAGGTCGACTCCGGGTGGCTGGAACTGGACGCCGCCGCAGGTGTTGCCGGCGTTCGGGGTCTGGCAGAAGACGATGATCGTCGCCTTGTGGCCGCCACCCAGCAGCTTGTAGTTGAAGATGAGGCGGAACCTCTCGAACGAGCCGCCGCTCACCAGCACGCCGCGGTCCTTGCCGGTGCTGAGGATCGAGCCATCCTGGACGGCGTACTCTTCGGTGCGCGCGGTCCAGCCG
>JBKPRZ010000267.1:0-4701 GCA_046734815.1 Myxococcota bacterium
GCTGCCGATGGCCGAGGCCAGCCGGCCGCCCGTCCCGGAGCCGACCGGCGCGACCTCCGGCCGGCGCATCCTGGTGGTGGACGATCACCGCGACACCGCCGAGGCGCTGGCCCGCGTGCTGGAGGTGCGTGGCCACAGCACCCTGGTGGTCGGAAGCGGGATGCGCGCGCTGGAGGTCCTGGAGAGCTTCCGTCCCGACGCCGTGCTGCTGGACCTGGGGTTGCCGGTCATGGACGGGCTCGAGGTGGCGCGGCGGATCCGCGCGCGCCCCGATCTGCGCGGCCTGATGCTGGTCGCCGCCACCGGCCGGGGCGACCAGGAGGACCTTCGCCAGAGCCGGCTGGCCGGCTTCGATCACCACCTGGTCAAACCCCTTCGCCCCGAGTCGATCGAGGCTCTGCTGAGGTTCGCCCGATGACCATGAGCGATAGCGGTATGAGTCTGGCCCTGGAGCCGCCGTCCCTGGCGAAGCTGAGTCCCCGGGTGGGCGTTCGCCCACTGGTGATCGCGGCGCTGGGCTGTGCCGGCTACTACGTCGGCGGCGCCATCGGCATCACCTTGCACTTCGCCCCGGGTAGGATCTCGGGGATCTGGCTGCCCCACGGGATCCTGGTGGCGACCCTGCTGTTCCTTCCGGTGCGCCGCTGGTGGTTGCTGGGCGCGCTGCTGCTGCCGACCCACGTGCACATGATTCGCAGCCTGATGGTGGATGTGCCCCCGTGGGTCATGGCGGTGCAGTTCGGGGGGAACTTCGGCGAGGCGGTGCTGGCCGCGGCGGTGGTGCGGCCGATCCTCGGTCAGCCACCCCGACTGAACAACCTCACGCGCATGACCGCCTTCATCGTCCTGGCGGGGGTGCTGGTCCCCGCCGTTTGCTGCGCGCTGGTGACCTGGCTGTTCAACCTCACCGGCTGGCTGACAGACTTCTGGATCTCCTGGCAGCGGCGGCTGTTCTCGCATGTCTGCGGCGCGCTGGTGGTCACGCCGCCGATCATCCACCTGGCCACCGGAGGGCTTACCGAGATCCGGCGCGCGTCGCGTGGTCGGATCGCCGAGTTCATCCTCCTGACCGCCGGTCTGGCCCTGGTGCTGATGGCCGTGTTCGGGCTGCGGCAGAAGCCGCCCCACCATCTGTGGACCATGTTCGCGCTGCTGCCGCTGCTGCTCTGGTCGGCGCTGCGCTTCGGGCCGGGCGCGCTGGGCTCACATCTGCTGGCGCTCACCTTCGTGGCCCTGCTGGCCACCAAGGCGGGCCGGGGCCCGTTCACGGCCGGGTCGACCGCCGAGATCGTCCTGGCGCTGCAGGGGTTCTGTCTGACCATATCGATTCCCATGTTGCTGCTGCTGTCGGTGGTCCAGCAGCACGCCCGCACGGTGGTGGCTCTGCGCGACAGCCAGAGGCAATACCGTTCGGTGGTCGACGACCAGGCCGAGCTGATCTGCCGCTTCCGGCACGGCGGCATCATCACCTTCGTCAACGGCGCCTATGGCCGCTATTTCCAGCGCGATCCCGCCGAGCTGGTGGGCCAGGACTTCTGGCAGTTCATTCCCCCGGAGGAACACGAGGCCGCCCGCGCTCAGCTGGCCTCCATCACGCCCGACCACCCGGTGATTTCGTACGAACACGAGGTGGTCGCGCCCGGGGGCGAGGTGCGCTGGCAGCAGTGGACCGACCGCGGGTTCTTCGACGCCAGCGGGCGCATCGTGGAGTACCAGTCGGTCGGCCACGACATCACCGAACGCAAGCGCGCCGAGGAGGCGGTCAAGGAACGGGAGAACCAGCTGCGCCTGTTCGTGCAGCACGCACCCGCGGCGGTGGCGATGCTGGACCGGGAGATGCGCTACCTGATCTACAGCCAGCGCTGGCTGACCGACTACGGCCTGGGCGATCAGAACCTTGTCGGTCGCAGCCACTACGACGTATTTCCCGAGATCCCCGAGCGCTGGAAGGACACCCACCGCCGATGCCTGGAGGGAGCGGTCGAGAGCTGCGAGGAGGACCTGTTCGTCAGGCCGGACGGTTCGCCCGATTGGGTCCGCTGGGAGGTGCGCCCCTGGCACAACGCCCACCACGAGATCGGCGGCGTCATCATGTTCACGGAGGTGATCACCGAGCGCAAGCGGGCCCAGGACGAGCACCGCCAGCTGGCCGCGCAGACCCGGGTGACCGAGGCCCTGCGCGACGTCGACCGGCGCAAGGACGAGTTCCTGGCGATGCTGGCCCACGAGCTGCGCAACCCGCTGGCCCCCATCACCATGGCGGTCGAGGTCCTGCGTTCGCGGGCGCCGGCCGAAGAGCCGATGGTCTGGGCCCGCGACGTCATCGACCGGCAGACCGCCCAGCTGACCCGGCTGGTCGACGATCTGCTGGACGTGTCGCGCATCACCCTGGGCAAGATCCGGCTGGAGCCGAAGCTGCTCGACCTGGCGGACGCGGTCCGCCAGGCGGTCGATTGCACCCGCCCGCTGCTGGCCGCCCGCAACCACCAGATGGTGGTGGACCTGCCGCCGCGTCCGCTGCTGGTCCGGGGCGATGGCGTGAGGCTGAGCCAGGTGATCTCCAACCTGCTCAGCAACGCCGCCAAATACACCGCCGAGGGCGGCCGCATCGCGCTCACCCTGTGCGCCGCCGACGCCCAGGCGGTGATCACCGTGAGCGACAACGGCAGCGGCATCCCCGCCGACATGCTGGACCGCGTGTTCGAGCTTTTCACCCAGCTGGAGCCGCCCGACAACCGGACGCAAGGTGGGCTGGGCATCGGTCTGGCCCTGGTCAAGCGGCTGGTCGAGATGCACGGGGGCACGATCCGCGCGCGCAGCGATGGGCCGGGCCAGGGCAGCAGCTTCGAGGTGCGCCTGGACCTGGTGGCCGACCAGCCGCTCGAGTCCGTGCACGAGGTCGCGGCGTCGGCCGGCGAGCCCGGCGGCGCACGCAAGCGGATCCTGATCGTCGACGACAACGTCGACGCCGCCGAGGCCCTGGGGCGCGTCCTGCGGCTGCAGGAGCACGAGGTGCACCTGGCCCACGACGGGTTGACCGGGCTGGAGGCCGCCCGGGTCATCAACCCCGACGTCATCCTGCTGGATATCGGGCTGCCGCGGCTGAGCGGGCTGGAGGTGGCCCGTCAGCTCCGCCAGAGCACCGATGGATCGCTGCCCCTGCTGGTGGCCACCACCGGGTTCGGCCGCACCGAGGACCGTGCTCGCACCGCCGCCGCCGGCTTCGATCACCACCTGACCAAGCCGGTCGACCCGCGCCTGCTGCAGTCGCTGGTTCAGAGCGTGCGACGTCCGGGCTGAACGCGGGCGCTCATTCCGTGACGTAAAGGCCGTCGGCCTCGCCGCAGCCGGAGACGGTGTAGGCGATGCGGTTGCCGCTGACCGAGAAGCCGCCCCGACCGACCGAGCCGTGCAGCGTGGTCGCCGTGCCGCTGACGGCGTCGTAGGTGAACAGCCGTCCGGTCTCCCGTTCCTCGTCGAACCCACCCAGCACCAGGAAGTGGCGGGCGTCCCAGGGCTCGGCCAGGAAGTCGCCGTGCGGGTCCACGGTCACCGGCATCGAGGCGGGGTCGGCGAGGTTGCGCACCTGGACCTTGCCCAGGTTGCTGTCGGTGTCGGCGGGATCCTGGTAGATGACGAAGCGCCCGTCGCTGGTCCAGGTGAAAGCGTAGGCCACGCTCGCGTCGGCGATCTTGCGCGCGGGACCTCCCGACAGGGAGGCGAGGTGCAGATCGGTCGGCGGAAGCGGATCCGCTGGCGGCGTCGTCGAGTAGAACACGCCCGAGCCGTCGGGCAGGGCGGGGTACAGCACGCGGGCGCCGGACGGGAGCAGGACCTGCTCGGCGGCGCCGGGGGTGGGCACGTGGACGATCGCTCCCGACGCGCGCCGGAACACGACCGCGGCCGACCCGCGCACCACCTGCCGTTCGGAGGGGAGGACGTCCCGCGCGACAAGGACCGCCGCCGGCGCCGCGTCCGCCGCCAGCGGACGGTGGTAGAGGTCGCCGCTGTCCCCGTCGCCGATGCGCATGAAGTACAGACCCATCCCGTCGCCGCTGGGCAGCGGGTCCGAGCCGACGTCGACGTCCACCGGAGCGCCGCTGGCGCTGTCCACCACCCAGATGTGCCCCTGGCGCGCGAGGACCAGGTAGCGGGCGTCCGGGCCGAAAACGGCCTCATCCATCTCCTCGCCCAGCGAGCGGGGTGTGCCGGTCGGCAGGGTCGCCACCTTCACCTCGGGCGTGCTGCCGGTGAGGTCCGTGTACAGCAAGACGTTGCCGGCACGGGTCGCGCCGCCGGCGGCCCAGACGCGCGCCCGGCTGGCCAGCAGGCGGACGCCGGTCCCGGGCGACCAGAGCTTCAGCGCCCCCACCGATCGTCCCTGGTCGTCCAGGGTCGGGGTGTCGACGACAACGTAGACACCGGCGCCGTATTGCGAGACGTCCAGCCCCTCGCCATCGGCGGTGGTGGCCTTGTCCGCGATCACGGTGGGGGCACCCGCGGTCGACGCGGAGACAACCGCCACCTTGCTACCGTCGGTGATCAGCACCCAGTCGGTGTCCATCAGACCGGCGAATGCCCAGGGCGCGCTCGCCACCTTCACCCCCGGTGGCGTCGCTGGCTGACAAGCGGCCGCCGGTGGGCCGTCGGGGAGGGTGCCCGCGTCGGCGGGGGCGTCCGGCGCGGCGGGTCCGTCCTGAT
>JBKPRZ010000268.1:0-2375 GCA_046734815.1 Myxococcota bacterium
GCTGGTGTCCGCGTCGGTCGCGGGGGCGGCGGCGTCGGCAACGGGTGGCGGGGCCGGTGGGGCGCCCGCGTCGGCCGGGATGGCCTGCGGGCCGCCACGGGTGGGTCCGCCGGCGGGCTCGCTGGCGGGGTGGGCGTAGCAGGTGGTGCAGACGCCGCCGGTGGCTATCTGGATGGCGGCCGGCAACGGTGCGCCCGCCATCTTCCACTTCGTCGCGATCTCCTCGTTCGGCAGGAAGCTGGTCCTGTACAGGGCTTCCTTGGCGGGCGAGGTCGCCCAGGGGCTGATCTCCTTCGAGTAGTTGTCGCCCAGCCAGTAACGCCCCGACGATTCGTCGATCTCGTTCAGGGTGACGGGGCCCTGGGTGGGATCGGCGTCGGCGGGGACGCGCAGCGGGAAGATGGCTTCGACCAGCGCGGCCACCATCGCCCGCGGGCCCGCCGTGACGGTGCCATGCCCCTCGCCCGGGCCGAGCACCAGCGACAGGATCTGCCCGCGCGGCCGGTGCGCGAACATATCGCCGCGGAAGTGCCCCATGCTGTTGCGCAGGTCATTGGTGCCGATCTCCCAGATCATCGGCGTGCGCAGGGCGGCGCCGCTGTATTGCAGCCCGCCCGACGACTTGACGAACAGGGCGGCGAACCGGTCGGGGAAACAGGCGTTGAAGTAGATCCAGTAGTCGCCCCCGTGCGAGTGCCCGACGCCGACGATGGGGGCGTTGGCCATCTCCGGGTGGCCGTTGTCCGTGCCGTATTTGCCGATGGCATCCAGCACGCCCTTGAACTCGCCGCCCGTGCAGCGGTTGGCGTAGGAGGCGAACGCGTTTTCCCCGCGCAGGAAAACGATTCCCATTTGCAGCCGCCGGGCCACCTCCTGGAAATCCGCGCTCCGCCCGTAGGCGGGACCCGAGCCGACCGAGGTCACGACCAGCAACCCCTTGAACCGGGTCACCCCCGGCGGAACGACCAGCGACCCGACGGTGGCGGCCGCCTCGGCCCGGCAGGAGAGGGCGGTCGCCAACGCGACCAGACAGAGAGCGAGCAGGACACGCGCTTTCATCACTGGTGCGAAGTGACGTTCGCCGGTCGTCAGGGCGCATTCTCTTTCGCCCAGCGCCGCGTCGCGCGTCGCGGACGGGCCCGTCGCCCCCCGCAGGCCCCGGCCAGTCAGCGCATCTGCACGGGACCGAAGCTCAGCACCTTGCTGCCGGGCTTCTGGGTCTCGTAGTCCAGCTTGATCCAGCTGGCATCCTTGACCCCGGCGATCACCCGGGCCTCGTCGATGGCGCCGTTCCAGTGGCGCCCTTCGTTGATGTACTGGCTCTGGGTGCCGATGCCCACGGGGTGATCGCCGGCGCGCCACATGCCGCCGTCGCCCTCGTCCCCTTCCAGCGCGCCGTTGACGTAAAAGCGCAGGTTCGGGTGATCGAGCACGGCCACGAAGTGATACCACTGGCCGCTCTGCACCTGCGTGCGGCTGACCGAGCACAGATGCCCGCCCGGCCGGACGCAGGCCTCGAAGGTCCGGTTGGTGCTGAACTTCTGGATGGTCCACGAGCTGTCGCCCTTGCTGAAGATGGTGTCGTAGCCGCCGATGTTGGCCCGGCTGGCGAAGCGGTCGGAATTGCCCCACACCGAGATGGTCATCTTGTTCTGGGTGTTGAACAGCGCGCGTTTCTCGTCGACGCTCACCCACTGGTTCATGGCGTTGGCCACCGAGATGGCCGGGCCGATGCGGCCCTCGACCCGCGCGGGCGGGGCGTTGCCCTGGGCGGTGCCGTGCGCCTCGCTGGCGGTGGCGTCCCGGTAGCCGGCCGCGGCCATGGTCGGCGCGTCGGCCAGGTGCCACACGCCCAGGAACCCGGAGGCGGCATCGAACACGCGTTTCGAATCGCCGGCGTCGTCCTGGGCCGGGTTGCCCCAGTACATCGTGAACGACTGGGACTTGTCGTCGGGCGCGACCCGATCGATCCGCACCCACACCGCCGCCTTCTTCGCGGCGGCGTCCCAGCTCTCGATCGCGTACGGCAGCGGGGTGCCGTCCGCCTTGCCGAAGCGCAGGTCCTGCCCGGCCGGCCGCGCCTGCGCGAAATCCAGGCTGTTGCCGTCCAGCAGCACCGCCAGCGGGTAACCGGTCACCTCGCCCATCAACGCCGCGCCGCTGGCGGTGGTGTCGATGGTGATCGCGCGCGAAAATTTCCAGCCCGCGAAGCCGGGCGGCGCGCTGGCCATCCCGCCACCGGCATCGGCGGGGCCGTCCGCACCCGCCGCATCGGCGGCGACGGGTGGCGCGTAGCCTCCCGACCCCGACTGGCCACCCGAGCCGCCGCTGCCGCCCGCGACGGAGCCGCCGCTGCCCGCCTGTCCGCCCGAGCC
>JBKPRZ010000269.1:0-7223 GCA_046734815.1 Myxococcota bacterium
GTTGCGCGTCGCGCGGTCGAGCCGCCATCCAGGAATGAAGCTCAGCGGGATCGTTGTAGCTGCTGTGAGCGCTCGCCGAGCACCGGCTGCGACGGGAATGTGGACGAAATGCAGAGGACCTCAGGGGAAGTCTTGACGTCGACCAGGGTGGTGCCCTTTGATCGCCGCGCGATGGATGGTCGAGCGCGCGCGTCGGCACCCGGCGGGTTGGTCGGTCAGGTGCTGGCGGGCAGGTTCAGGATCGAACGCGAAGTCGGCGCGGGTGGATTCGGCGTCGTGTACCGGGCGGAACAGATCGCTCTGCAGCGCCCGGTCGCCATCAAGGTGCTCGGAGCGCCCGCCGAGCGCGGCCAGGCCTGGCGTAGCTTCGAGACCGAAGCACGGACGGTTGCGCAGCTCAGGCATCCACACATCGTCGAGGTCCACGACTTCGGCAGCGCGTCCACGGAGGGCGGCGGGGCGCTGCACTGGATGGCGCTCGAGTGGCTGGAGGGCCAGACCCTGCAGTCGATGCTGGAAGAACGAAGGACGAAGCTCGCGCCCATGATGGAGCCGGCTGCCGCCCTGGGGCTGCTCAGGCCGGTGCTACAGGCCATCGCCTTTGCCCACCGGTGCGGGGTGGTGCACCGGGATCTCAAACCGGCCAACATCTTTCTGTGCCAGCACGACGGAAACCTGGTACCCAAGGTGCTGGACTTCGGCATCGCGCGCATCATGGCGCCCGAGCCCGACGGGGCCGCGAACGCCAGCGGCCAGACCACCGCCGGGATCCCGGCGTTCTCGCCCGACTACGCCGCTCCCGAACAGGTCAACCAGACCCGCACCGGCCCCTGGACGGACGTCCATGCCCTGGGGCTCATCCTCACCGAGCTGCTCACCGGTCAGCCGCCCTACGCGCTTCATCCCGAAGAACGCGTGGCCGAGGTGATCGCCGAGCGCCGGCCGACGCCGGGCTCGAAGGGTGTCCCGGTGGGAGCCTGGGAGCCCATCCTGGCCCGCGCGCTGGCCCGGCGGCCCGCCGAGCGTTACCGCGACGGCGGCGAGCTGCTGCGCGCGCTGGAGGAGACGCCGACCGCTCCAGCCCGCGCACGCCCGGCCGGGTCGATCGCCAGGGGGCGCGTCGCGCGGGCGCCGGAGGGGCAGCCGCCGCGCCGCCCGGAACCGGAGGTGTTGCCCGCCAAGCTGATGTGCCCCCAGGCCGCCGACGCCGTCGTGCGCACGCGGCTGTTCCGGACGCTGGATCGGCTGACCCGCAAGCCGGTGACATGGCTGCACGCACCCGGCGGCGCCGGCAAGACCACCCTGCTCAGCACGTACCTCGCCGCGCGCAAGGCGCCGGTCCTCTGGTACGACGTCGACGCGGGCGACAGCGACGTGAGCAACCTCTACCACTACACCAGGCGGGCGGCCGAGGCGCTGCTGGGCCGGCGCATCTCCCTGCCCGTGCCCCGCCCCGGATCGCCCGACGCCCAGCGCGTGTTCGCGCGGCGCTTCTTCGAGGCGCTGTTCGCCCAGCTGCCCGCTTCGACCCTGGTGCTGTTCGACAACTACCAGGATGCGGCCGGGCCGGCGTGGAACGAGACCTTCCGCGAGCTGGCGGCGGCCCTGACGCCGCGGGTGCGGGTCGTCGTCGCCAGCCGGACCCCGCCGCCGGCCGCGCTGGCCCGGCTGGTCGTCAGCGGTGACCTGCAGACGCTGGAACGCGACGGCCTGCGCCTCGAGCAGCCAGAGATAAAGCGGTTCTTGCGCCGCGAGGGGAAGGGCAGCCCCGCCTCGCTGGACCGGGAGAGCGCCCGCCTGATGTCGCTCACCGACGGCTGGGCGGTGGCGGTGGCGCTGCTGGCGAAGTCGCGGTCGGAGACGCAGAAGTCTCGGCCCGCAAGCGCGTCCGGCCGCAAGCGGTCGCTGGCGGCCGGGGACGCGGAAAACGTGGATTCCGTGTTCGCCTACCTGGCCACGGAGATCTTCGAGCGGCTCGATGGCCCGACCCGCGAGTTCCTGCTGCAGGTGGCGCTGCTCCCCAGCTTCACCGCCGAGATGGCCGCCGAGCTGACCGGACGCCCCGATGCCGTATCGCTGCTGTCGAGGCTGTACGGCGAACAGCTGTTCATCGAGTGGTGCGGCGACACCGAGTTTCGGTTGCACGATCTCTTCCGCAGCTTTCTGCTCGACCGCTCGCGCGGCGACCGCGATGCAGCGGCCTGGAACCAGCTGTCGGTGCGCGCCGCGCTGCTGCTGGCGCGGGGCGAGCAGTTCCAGCCCGCGGTGGACCTGCTGGCCGAGGCGCAGAGCTGGCCGGAGCTGGTGGCGCTGATCGAGCGCCAGGCGCCGGTGCTGGCGTCGCAGGGACGGCTGTCGACCGTGGGCACCGCCATCGGGCGGCTGCCCGCCGAGCAGGCAGGGGCGCGTCCCTGGTTGCGGTTCTGGCGGGCCGCCTCGCTGATGGGGCAGCCGGGCGGGCAGGCCCAGTCGCTGGCCGAGAGCGCCTTCGCCGAATTTCGAACCCTGGGCGATCCAGCGGGCACGTTGCTGTCCTGGTCGCTGGTGGTGCAGGCGATCGTGATCGGTGCCGACGATTTTCACCAGCTCCCCCACTGGTTGCAGACCCTGGACGAGATGGCGCTGGAACCTCCCGCGCCGCCCATCGCGACGGCCGTGGCTCTGGGCGAGGTGCTGGCGTATTGCTTCTGGGAGGTGGGCACGCCCCGCTCCGTCGAGGTGGCCGAGCGGGCGCTGCGCACCGTCCGCGAGCACGGCACCTGCGAGGAGCGCATCCACGTCAGCGGCGCCGCGCTGCTGCTGTTCCTGAACGCCGGTCACATAGAACGCGCGCGGGAGATGAGCCGGCTGGCGCGCGCCGAGTTCAAGGGGGCCCGCTTCGATCCTCTGCCGAAGCTGGCCTACCTGCACTCGGAGGCGGCGCTCGGGTTTCAGACCGGGGACTTCGCGGCCTCCATCCGCGCCGTCGAGCAGGGACTGCAGCTGGCGCGGACCAGCGGAATCGAGGTCTGGAACGGCAGCCTCATGGTGCTGGGCTTGCTGAGCGCGCGTGGCCGCAGTGATCTGGCGACTGCCGAGCGCTTCCTCCAGGCCATGGCGCCCTTCGGCACCGTCGGCCCGGCTTTCGCGCGCAGCCAGGTTGCCTTCGGGCACGCCTGTCTGGCCTTCGAGCGCGGCGAGCTCGAGCAGGCCCTGCGAGGAATCCGCGGCGGTCTGGCCGACGCCACCCAGCTGGGGTTCAAGTTCCCGCTGGCTCAGCAGACCCTCGCCGAGGTGTGCTGCCTGGCGGCTCTGGGCGACCGCGCCGGCCTGGACGCGGCGCTGGCCCTGCTGGACGAACGGGTGCGCGCCGCTCCCGGACCATTCCTCGAGATGGAGGCGCAGCTGGCGAGGATCTACGCGCGGCTGTGCGGCTCCGAGGACGTGCGCGACGAGCTGCGCGCCCTCTTTCGCGAGGAGCGCCGGCTGGAGATGAGCGCCGGCTGCTTCCTGGGCCCGCGGGTGGTGGCGCGGGTTCTCGGCTACGCGCTCGAAAACGACGTCGACGTCGAGCACGTGCGCCAGCTGTTGCGCGCCTACCGCATCCGCCTGCCCCGCGTCTCGAGGCCGGCGCGACCGGGTCGCCGGCTTGCCAAGCGTCGCGTCATGCCGTGATACTCGCCGGCCATGGCCGCCCCGACCATGACCGACGATCGTACCCCTCTGGAGGGCGCCGACGAGGGCTGCCAGCTGCTGGTCATGGGGCCGGAGGTGGCGGCCTGCATCGACCTGCCCGAGCAGGGTGTGCTGCGCATCGGCCGCGCCGAGGACGCCGACATCCGCATCGTCGATCCGCTGGCCTCGCGGCATCACGCCCAGCTGATGGTGGGAGCGAGCATCGAGATCGAGGACCTGCAGAGCGCCAACGGCACCAGCGTGGCGGGGCAGCAGCTGCCGCCCGGGAGCCGCCGGTGTCTGCAACCCGGCGACAGCGTGGCGATCGGCGGAACGGTCCTGGTCCTGCAGCGGGGCGGACGGCGTCCCCGCACCCGCCGGCTCTGGTCCCACGGCCACTTCGAAGCGCGCCTGATCGAGGAGTGCGCCCGCGCCGAGAGCGTGCGCGGGTCGTTTGCTCTGCTGCGCGTGCACCTCGACACGGCGGCGGTCGAACGGGCCGAGGCCATCATGCTGGCCTCCCTGCGCATCGGCGATCTGCTGGCGATCTACGGCCCGAGTGAATACCAGCTGTTGCTGGTGGACACCGCCCGGCCAGAGGCGGAGTCCCTGGCCGCCAGCGTACGCCAGGCCCTCGAGCAGGAAGGCATCACCAGCCGCAGCGGGGCCGCCTTCTTCCCCGGCGACGCCACCTCTCCCCAGGCGCTGGTGGCGCAGGCCTGCTCCCTGGTGCGCGCGAGCGCCCCGGCCGCGCCGGCGCAAGCCGCCGGCACCGTGATCGCCAGCCCAGCCATGAAGGACCTCTACGCCATGGCCGAGCGGGCGGCCGCCGGAACCATCAACGTGCTGATCCTCGGCGAGACCGGGGCGGGCAAGGAGGTGATGGCGGACTGGATCCACGCGCGGTCGGGGCGCAAGGATCGTCCCTTTCTCAGCGTGAACTGCGCCGCCCTGTCGGAATCGCTGCTCGAGTCCGAGCTGTTCGGGCACGAGAAGGGGGCCTTCACCGGCGCGGTCCAGGCCAAGGCCGGGCTGCTGGAGGCGGCCGACGGCGGCACGCTGTTCCTCGACGAAGTGGGCGAGACCTCGCTGCCCCTGCAGGCCAAGCTCCTGCGAGCCATCGAGACCCGCCAGGTCCTCCGGGTCGGAGCGACCCGGCCGCGCGCGGTGGACGTGCGCTTCGTGGCGGCGACCAACCGCGATCTGGAAGAGGAGGTGGCGGCCAAGCATTTTCGTCAGGACCTCTACTTTCGACTGAACGGCATCAGCTTGACGATTCCGCCGCTGCGCGCGCGGGTGGACGAGATCGAGCCGCTGGCCCGGTCGTTTCTCGCCGCCGCCGCCGCCCAGCTGGGGCGATCGGCGCCGCCGCTGTCGCCGGACGCTCTGTCGTGGCTGCGGGCCTACGCCTGGCCGGGGAACATCCGCGAGCTCCGCAACGTCATGGAGCGCGCCCTGCTTCTGTGCACGGGTGACGAGATCCGCCTGCAGGATCTGCCGACCGAGAAGCTCAAGCGGGGGTCGAGCGCGGCGGCGCCTGCCGCCGGCCCCACCACCCCGCCCCCGCTCTGGACCGTGCAGATGGCCCGGGAGGCCGAGCGCCAGGCAATCATCGAGGCGCTCGCCCGCTGCGCTGGCAATCAGACCCGCGCCGCCGAGCTGCTCGGGATCCCGCGCCGGACCTTCTGCACGCGCATGAAGGAGTTCAACATCCCCCGGCCGCGGGCGGACTAGACGCCGGCGAGGCGGTCAACGGCCGGCGGGTTTCGTCGGCTGCGGGGCGCTGGCGGTCTCCTTCGGCGGAGCCGGTGGCGCGGAGTCCTTGGCGACGACGGCGGCGATCTTCCAGGCGCCGTCGATCTTCTCCATGTAGCGCGCTTCGTAGGTACCGCCCACGCGTTTGCCGTCCCGATACCGATCCTGGACGAAGGTGACCCAGGCCGAAGTGCCGTTCACGTGCATCACGAAGTCCGACAGCCGCGACTCCGTCGAAGTCGACGCGGGATGTTCGGCCATGTAGGCGCGGACCTCGGTGCTCAGCTTGTCGAATCCGCGGATGTAGCCGGTGTTCGGCCCGACGTAGCTGTGCGAGACGTACGGCGCCTTGACCCAGAACGACAGGTTCGCATCGGGCTGGCGCTTGTTGAAGGCGGCCACGTGCTCCTCGATGACTTTCTTGATCGCGGCCTGATCGGCGCCGGGATTCTTCTCGACGGCGCGGGCATCGGTACCGTGCAAGGAGCTCATGCTCATGACGGAGCCGAGCAGGATCGAGATCTTGGTCGCTGGTTTCATCGGGTCACCTCCCTGGTGGTGACGGCCGACGTAGCAAGGGCTGGACCGCCGGAAAAATGGCGTCCCGCCGGAGGAGGTTGTGCTGAACTGGCTCAACCCGCGCCGGGCTCGCCCTGTGAGGGGAGAAATCAGCGCAGGGGACAGCGGCGGCAGTGAAGGGCGGGACGTTTCGCACCGATCGTCAGGGGCGGCGGGGCCTGGTGGCGGGGCGGGGGGCCGGTTTCGGTGACCGAGCGGGCTCGGGGTCGGTGCACGCGCAGCTGGGGACGGACCCGCGCACGAGCAGCACGTGGGTGGCGGGGGCCTGGGTCGCGGCGCCGGCGCTGGAAAAAGGCGATGGGGCGCATGTGCGGGCGGCGGTGGGGCGGATCAGCTGCGCTTTCAGGGTCGGTTGTTCGGCGACCAGGGCGTCCAGCACTTTGGCGGCGGCGTTGCGCAGGCGGGTGGTGGCGCGGGAGCAGCCTTCCTTCGGGCGGGGGGCGTCGGCCGTGTAGGCGACGACGGTGTACCTGGTGCGAGGGTTCGCGTGGACGAGCTGCGCCCAGGCACGGACGGCCTGCTTCAGGACGGTGGGCTTGGGAGCCGGGTCGCCCAGCGTGATGTGAGGGTCGTCGGAGGTGGGGACGCCGTACCAGGCGGGGGGACAGGTGAACGTCGCGGGCGCGGCGGGGCGGTAGACCTTCTGGTCGCCGTCGAGCACCAGGGCGGTGCCGTCGCGGCCGCAGGCGGTGTCGGGCAGGTCGTCGACCGGGTCGGCGGTGAGGCGGCAGGTGCCTGCCACGCAGATCGCCTCGCGGGGCTGGCGGAGTCCGCAGGGGACGATCACCAGGCGGTCGGGCTCGACGCGCACGACGTCTCCGTTAGCGCTGCAGGTGGGCTCGGCCAGATCGGGGCCGGCGGCGGCGACACCCTCGGCCAGCACGAACGGCAGCGCGGGCGGGCCATCGAGCGCCCGGGCGCCAGGCCGGGGCGTGCGTGGTTTGACGGCAGCGGCCGGCGTCCGCGGTGCATCGAGCCCGGGTTCGGCCTCCGGTCGCGACACGACCGCCGAACCGGGGTTGCGGCGGACGGGCGCGGGCGCGGTCAGACGTCCGACCACGAAGGCGCCGGCCGTCGCCGCGAAGGCCAGCACCAGCGCGGGCCAGGGCGGGCGGCTCGTCGGCGAGGCCGTTGCGGCGGCGGCGGAGCGGGCGGGGGCGGGCCGAGGCGGGGTGACGGGGGGATCCAGACCGAGGCTGCTCGCGATGCGGATCGAGGCCTCCTGATCCCGCGGC
>JBKPRZ010000270.1:0-4996 GCA_046734815.1 Myxococcota bacterium
GCGGGCCCGTCGACGATGGCAGCGGCGTCGGCAGCCGGCGCGCCGCCGGTGCCCGAGGTTCCCCCGGCGCCCGCAATTCCGCCCGTGCCCGTGCTCCCGGCCATCCCCGCCGAGCCGCCCGATCCTCCCGGTCCACCGCCGGCGCCCGCCGCTGGCGGCGAGCTCGCGGGGGGCTGCATGGGCGCGTCGGTCGACGGGGCGTGATGGCAGCTGCCGAGCAGCACACACACCGCGGGCCAGGCGGCGCGGACCAGGGCTGACGGAGCACGGGGATGCGGCGGCATGCGCAGACGTCTGCTTTTCCGGGGCGGGCGTGGAAGGGCCAACATACCAGAGAGCCGGCAAAGAGCGTCGCGCCCCCGGATCCTTCCGGGCCGCCCGCCTCCTGCCCAGACGGCGCGCCGATTCAGGCGCCCCGCCGTCGCGCCCGGTCAGCGGCGCCTGGAAGACCCGTTGACTCTCGACGAACCGTCCGGCTTGCCGGGCGCCCGTCTGACCAGTCCGGCGGTGCCGCGGTCCAGCCGCGCCAGGTCCTCGATCGAGATGACGGCGACCAGCGGCTGCCCATAGCGCGTGATGACCACCCGCTGCTTGGTCGTGCGCACCCGCTTGATGACGTCCGCCAGGTCACGCCGGGCGGCCGCGGTGGTGAGCTTCAGCATCCTGGTGAGACGGTACCCTCGGACGCCGAAAGTCGGCAATGTTGTACAACAACGATACTGGGTGGCCCTCACTCCCGGCCACCGTCCTTTTTTGCTGCGTCGCGCGTCAGCGTTTTCGGACCGCCGCCGCCCGCGCATTTTTTGCTGGACGGGACTTCCCTGGCTTCTGCAGCAACCGCAGATCCTCGATCGGCACCACCGCCACCAACGCCTGGCCGTACCGGGTCAGGGTCGCACGTTCCTTGGTGTACCAGACCCGATTCACGAGCTCCGAGAACTTCCGCCGGGCAGCGGCGGTGGTGAGGATAAACACCGCGTGAAAATAGGTCGGTCGCGCGTCTTGTACAAGATACTCCCGTTACCAGGAGATCTCCGCGGCGCGCGGCGGAATATTTAGCGCGCGGTCGATCCCGGGCCGTCCGGCTGGTGGGCCCAGGTCCAGTAAAAGTTGAGCAGGTAGTTCCAGACCGTGGCCGCGCCGATCCCGAACAGCTGCGACAGATAAGCCAGGCGACCCACGTCGGGCGGCTGGACGAAGGGGTGCCACAGCCAGCGCTGGACGAAGGACCCCGCCCCCGCGCCGTACACCCGCAACGCGCCGGTGCCGCCGATGACCCACAGCCAGGCCACGTTCATGGCCACGAACACCACGAACTGGATGGCCCCGCCGACCAGGCTGACCAGGTGAAAGCGCAGGCCGTGGTGCAGCAAGGTGGCCCGGTCCCCCCGGCGATCGTGGAAGGTCCACAGGTGGTTGATGACGAAGTTCGACAGGATCGAGATCTCGATCGCCGCCGCCGAGGCCAGGTTGATGTGCACGCGCAGCAGCCGCAGCAGCGCGAAGCTGCCCAGGTTGACCAGCACGCCCGACAGGCCCACGAAGGCGAATTTCACGAACCGCGCCGACAGGAACGGCTTGACCAGACGCGAAGAGCTGCCGGGGAATCTCAAAGGCGCGCGAACTTACCCGATCCGCCCCCGGCAAGCCACTGACAGCGCCGCCCCAGTCAGAACGCGCCCCCTCCGATCCGCGCCGTCGGTTGGGCGCCGAAGCCACGGCTTGTCCCGCTGACACGGTGGACCCATCTACACAGTCGCAACGATGAGCCCCCGGGTCCCCTCGGCCACCTACAGGCTGCAGCTCAACCGGCTGTTCACCTTCGCGGACGCAGCCGAGGTGTTGCCCTACCTGGACCGCCTGGGGGTCAGCGACGCCTACGCCTCGCCGGTGTCGACCGCGCGTCCCGGCAGCGGACACGGTTATGACGTCATCGATCACGCCCGGTTGAACCCCGAGCTGGGCGGGGCCGAGGCCTTCGGGCGCCTGGCCGGCGAGCTGCGGCGGCTGGGGATGGGGCTGCTGCTGGACGTGGTGCCCAACCACATGTGCATCGCCGGGCATCTGAACGGGCGCTGGCTGGACGTCCTGGAGAACGGCCCCAGCGCGCTGTCGGCGCGTTTCTTCGACGTCGACTGGCGCCCGCCCAAGCCCGAGCTGTCGGGCAAGGTGCTGCTGCCGGTGCTGGGCGATCAGTACGGCCGCGTGCTGGAGGAGGGCATCTCGGTCGGGTACGACCAGGGCGCCTTCTTCGTCGGCTTTTACGAGACCCGGCTGCCCCTGGCCCCGCGCACCTGGCCCCACATCCTGGAACCGGCGCTGGCCGCGCTGCGCGACCGCTTCGGCGACGAGGACCTGCGCGTGCTCGAGCTGGAAAGCATCCTGCGCGCCATCAGCCACCTGCCCGTGCGCACCGAGACCGGCGCGGCCCGCGTGCGCGAGCGGGGGCACGAGCGCGAGATCATCGCCCGTCGCCTGACCGCGCTGGTCGAGGGCAGCGCCGAGGCGCGCGAGGCCATCGACCGGGCGGTCTCCGACCTCAACGGCCGCCGGGGCGAGCCGCGCAGCTTCGACCGGCTGGAGGCGCTGCTGGCCGACCAGGCCTACCGCCTGAGCTACTGGCGGGTGGCCGCCGACGAGATCAATTACCGCCGCTTCTTCGACATCAACGACCTGGCGGCGGTGCGGGTGGAGGACCCGCTGGTGTTCGACCTGGTCCACCAGCTGCCCTTCGATCTGGTGCGCCAGGGGGTGGTCACCGGCTTCCGCATCGACCACGTGGACGGCCTCTTCGACCCCGAGAAATACCTGCGCGACCTGCAAGAGCGCTTCGGCCCCGGGCAGGGCTACGTGGTGGTCGAGAAGATCCTCGGGCAAGACGAGCGCCTGCCCGCCGAGTGGCCGGTGCAGGGGACCACCGGCTACGAGCTCCTGAACCTGCTGACCGCGGTGCTGGTCGACGGCGCGGGGGTGCGGCGGCTGCGCGAGCAGGCCCTGCGCGCCGGCTGGCTGGAGGGCCGCTTCTCGGACGTGGTGTACGAGAGCAAGAAGCTGGTGCTGGGCTCGGCCATGTCCGCCGAGCTGACCGTGCTGGCCCGCCGCCTGGACCGCATCTCCGAGCAGTTGCGCTACACCCGGGACTTCACCCGCAACGGCCTGCTGGAGGCGCTGGGCGAGGTGGTGGCCTGCTTTCCCATCTACCGCACCTACATCCGGCCCGGCGACACGCAGGTCAGCGACCGCGACCGGCACGCCATCGAGGTGGCCATCCGGAGCGCCAAGCGCCGCAACCCGGTGATCAACGAATCGCTGTTCGACTTCATCCGCCGGGTGCTGCTGCTGGACGCGGCCGACGTCCAGTCGCTGACCGACTCGCAGCGGGCCGAGCGGCAAGAGTTCGTGCTCCGCTTCCAGCAGCTGACCGGCCCGGTGATGGCCAAGGGCCTGGAGGACACCGCTTTTTACCGGCACTACCCGCTGGCGGCGCTGGCCGAGGTGGGCGGCGACCCCAACGGGTCGGGCGTGTCGCTCGAGGAGTTCCACGCCCGCAACCGCGAGCGGGCCCGCGACTTCCCCCACGGCCTGTCGGCCACCGCCACCCACGACACCAAGCGGGGCGAGGACCTGCGCGCCCGGCTGCTGGTGCTGGCCGAGCTGCCCCACGCTTTCGGCGAGGCGGTCGAGCGCTGGCGCACCATGCTGGCCCCCCACCGGGTGGCGTTCAACGGCGGCGAGGCGCCCAGCCCGGCCGAGGAGTACCTCATCTTCCAGACCTTGATCGGCTCGTGGCCGGTGGGCGGGCCCGCCAGCCAGCCTGAATACGGCGAGCGCCTGCGCGCCTACCTCAACAAGGCGCTGCTGGAGGCCAAGCTGAACACCAGCTGGATCAACCGCAACGAGACCTACGAGGCGGCGGTGGCCGGCTACCTGGAGGCGGCGCTGGACCCGGGGCGCAGCGGCGCTTTCCTCGAAGACTTCGCCGGTTTCCAGGCCTTGGTGGCGCTGCCCGGCTGGTACACGGCGCTGTCGCAGCTGCTGCTGAAGCTGGCCGCGCCCGGCGTGCCCGACTTCTACCAGGGCACCGAGCTGTGGGACCTGTCGCTGGTCGACCCCGACAACCGGCGTCCGGTCGACTTCGGCCGGCGGCGCGAGCTGCTGGAATCGGTGCTGATGGAATGCGAGCGCGACCCGCGCGCGCTGGCCGACCGGCTGCTGGCCCATCCCGAGGACGGCGCCATCAAGATGTTCGTCACCACCCGCGGCCTGCGCCTGCGACGGGCCCAGCGCGCGCTGTTCGAGCACGGCGACTACCACGGCCTGCCCGCCGCCGGCGCGCGCGCCGATCAGGTGATCGCGCTGGCCCGCGCCCACGAGGACCGCGCGGTGGTGGCGGTGGCCGGTCGGCACTACCTGCGCCTGTGCGAGGGCGGCGCGCGGCCGCTGGGTCCGGTGTGGCAGGACACCCGCGTGGTGCTGCCGGCCGCCCTGGCCGGCCGGCGCTTCCGCGACGCCTTCACCGGCCGCACACTGATCCCGCGCGAAGGCGCCCTGGTGCTGTCGGATCTGTTCGCCCATCTACCCATCGCTTTCCTGGAGGCGGTCTGAGTGCTGCAATCTCAATCGCATGGCCCCGAATCCCGTCCGCAGACCACACCGGTGCGCCGGCTGCCGGTCGGCGCCGAGGTGCAACCCCACGGCGGCGTCCACTTCCGCACCTTCGCCCCGGGGCGCCGCCGGGTGCAGGTGGTGTTCGATCCCCTTTCGCCCGACCTGACGTTGACCCGCGAGCCCGACGGCCACTGGTCGGCCCTGGCCCCGCGCGCCGCCGCCGGCACCCGCTACGCCTTCCGGCTGGACGACGACGAGCGCCTGTATCCCGACCCCGCCTCGCGCTACCAGCCCGACGGCCCGCATCGCCCATCGGAGGTGATCGACCCCGGCACCTTCGCCTGGACCGACGCCGGCTGGGCGGGCCTCACCCTGCCCGGCCAGGTGC
>JBKPRZ010000271.1:0-6895 GCA_046734815.1 Myxococcota bacterium
CTCGGCGCCGACGCCGTCGGGGCGCGGGTATCTCGAGCTGCGGCTGGTGGATGCGCCGGCTGAGGATGTGAAGGAGATCGTCGTGACCATCACCCGCGTCGAGGCGCACGTCGCCGGCGGCGGTGGCTGGATGGTGCTGGCCGAGAAGACCGCCACCATCGATCTGCTCAAGCTCCAGGGCGGCAGCTTCGCCCAGCTGGGCGTGACCCAGTTCCCGGGCGGCAAGATCACGCAGCTGCGGCTGTACGTGAAGGAGGACGGTCCCAACTACGTCACCACGCCCGACGGCGAGCAGCACCACCTGACCGTGCCTTCCGGACCCGAGTCCGGCATCAAGATCAAGGCCGGCTTCGACTGGTCCGCCTGCGACGTGGGCAACGTGACCATCGACTTCGACGGCAAGAAGTCGATCTTCGTGCATCCCAAGGGCGCCGGCGCCGGCGACGAGTGGCTGCTCCGCCCGGTGGTGCGTCTGAAGTCGGTCTCGGTGACCGGCGACGGCTGCAACGCCAACCCGCCGATGCCGCCCGCCCCGGTGGCCCCCGACGCCGGTGCGCCCGTGGACCCGCAGCCCGATCCCGGCTCGATGACCCCGCCCCCCCCGCCGCCGCCCGCCGACGCCGGCCCGCCGGTCATGACCCCGCCGCCCGGCGACCCCTGCGGCGACGTGGTCTGCCCCGACGGCAGCTTTTGCTACAACGGCCAGTGCCGCGCGAACATCGAATGACCTGATTCCGTTTCGCGCGCGAACATCGAATCATCCGATTGCCAGCGCGCGAGCATCGAACGGACCTGACTCCGAAAGCGCGACCCGGGTAGGCCGAACGTAAGCTTTCCAACGGCTTACGTATTCCGCCGGCCCTCCCGGGTCGCGCTTTCCCTTTTTCTCGTCCCCCTGTCGATCCGGGCGGCCCTCGTTCGTCGCGGTGGTAAGAGCCCAACCCGCAGACAGAGGAGACCGCCATGCGATTCATCGTCACCGCGCACCCCGGCAAGGACAGCAAGCAGCCCGACCCGAACGCCCCCTTCGATCCGGAGCTGTTCTCGGCCTACATGAGGTTCAACGAGGAGATGCACCGGGCCGGCGTGCTGGTCGCCTCCGAGGGCCTGAACCCCGGCGGCCAGGGCGCGTGCATCGAGGTGAAGAACGGCAAGCGCACCGTCGTCGACGGCCCCTTCGCCGAGTCCAAGGAGCTGGTGGGCGGCTTTTACATCCTGGAGGTCCCGTCCCGCGAGGAGGCCATCTCGTGGGCCCTTCGTTGCCCCACCGGCCTCGGCTTCGACGACGTCCTGGAGATCCGCGCCCTGACCGGCGAGCAGGACCTTCCCCCGCCCCTGCTCGACCTGATCCGCACGGCAGCGCCCACCTGGAGCCGCACCTTCAGCAAGCCTCGCTGACCGTCTTTTAGAGACTCGCCTGTATTGGTCGCACCGGCGGCACCCTTCTATCCTGCGCGGACTCGCAGGGACACTCGAAGTACCCGTCGGAGATGCGCCGCCGATGACCAGGTCCGCGCCTTCGCCCGCCGCCGGCCACGACTGGCGGCTGGGACCGTATCGACTGCTGAGCTTGCTGGGAACGGGAGCAACCGCCCAGGTGTTCAAGGCCGAACATCGGCATCTCGGGCAGCTGCGCGCGCTGAAGATCCTGCTGGCCGAACACGCGACCCATCCTGACCAGGTGGGCCGGCTGGTCACCGAGGCGCGTGCCATGGCCCGGCTTCGCCACCCGGCCATCGCCGAGGTGTTCGAATGCGACATCCTCGACGATGGGACCGCGTTCATAGCGATGGAGTACCTGCGCGGCGAGCCGATGCGCGTCTGGATGGAGAGGGTGGGCAAGCTGAACGCGCACCCGCTGCTGGCCGCCGCGATCGCGGGGACGGTCGCCGAAGGACTCAGCTACGCCCATCGCGGCGGGGTGATCCACCGGGACCTCAAGCCAGAGAACGTGCTGCTGATTCCTGACCCGGAGCAGGTGGATCGCTTCTCCCTGAAGATCCTGGATTTCGGGATCGCCAAGCTGCAGCGGGAAGAGCCGCTCACCAGGACGCGGAGCGGGTGTGTGATCGGCACGCCGACGTTCATGGCGCCAGAGCAGTGGCGGCCCGGCAGCGCCATCGACCATCGGGCCGACATCTACGCCCTCGGGTGCATGCTGTTCGAGCTTCTGGCCGGCCGTCCGCCGTTCACCCAGACCAACGATCTCGCGCTCATGCGCGCGCACCTGGATGACCCCGCACCGGCGCTGGGGGCGCTGGTGAAACGCGTACCGCTGGCCCTGGCTGCGCTGGTCGGCCGCATGCTGGCCAAATCGCCCGGCGACCGCCCGCAGAACAGCGAAGCGGTCATCGCCGCCCTCGAATCGGCGGTCGGGCAAGACCGCACCCACTTCACCGACCTGCTCCGCGCCCCCGCTGCGTACGCCGTGACGGTGCGGGAGAGCGCCGAGATCGAACCGCGGCATGTGTTGCGCACGCTCATCGCCAGCGGGCGGTCAGGAGCCCGTGCCGTCATGCTGGCGATGTCCGCCTGGCGACGGTGGCAGGGTGTGCGCCGGCTTCGACTGCTGGTGGTGAGCCTGACCGCCCTGGCTGCCGTGGGCCTCGCCACCTTCTGGCTCCTGCGAACGAACGCCGGGGAGCAGCCGCCCGAGGCGCCCGCCCGTCCGGAAGCGACGCCCGGCCCGACCGCGGGATCGATCTCGATCGAGAAGCCGCGCGCAGCAGACGGCCGACCCGATCCGCGCCCGGCGCAGCCCCCCGGGAAGCGTCGGGACCGCGGTGGGCACAGCCGCGCGCCCGTGAAGAGGCGCGCAGCGGGCCCCCCTGGATCGCCGGACGCCTACCGCATGGTCGACGACTGATCGGTGTCGAGCTCGTTGCGCTGGTTGTTGTGGACGACCTCGCGGACGGTCGCGATCAGCTGGGCCTTGTCGACGGGCTTGCGCAGCACGCGAGTGTCCGGGTAACCCCAGTGCGGACCGACCGCGGTCATCACGATGATGGGGATGTCCCGTAGCTGAGGCACCGCTCGCACGCGATCGGCGAAGGTCCAGCCGTTGAGCTTCGGCATCATCAGGTCGAGGAGGATGGCGGCCGGCCGCGGGTTGAGCTCGAGGTGTTCGAGGCCGAGCGCGCCGTCGGAGACGCAGACCACATCGAATCCATCGTCGGTCAGGACTTCCGCGACGACGTCGCATATCTCCGGGTCATCGTCCAGCACGAGGACGGTGGGTCGGGCATCCGGTGGGCCGACTGGCGGAAAGTCGCCGGTCCGCTTGACGGCTGCGGGTTGAGGTGTCTTGTCAGCCATCGTCAATCTCCAACTTAGGTTCGAGCTGACGGCAAGGTCAACAGCCCGCTCGCGCAGCAGAGGAAAAGGACACCACTTCTAACCTGGCTTCCCCTCTGCATCGGCGCCATCCCTGATCGCGCCAGCATCGAGGGGCCTGCCGCTCGTTGGCGGCGACGTCGACGTCGGTCGAACCCAGCTTCATCACCGGGGGGTAATGGGGACGCGACGTCAATCGGGAGGCTGGCGGCGCACCATGCAGATTCGTCCTGGCATGGGCTGGCTGGCCTTTCGCTACGCGATCGGAGTGCTGGTGCCCGTCGCGGTCGGCGTGATCCAGACCTCCCTTTCCAGCTGGTTCCGTTCGACGGCGCTGTTTCCCGGGCTGGCGGGGGTCTTCGTCGTGGCCTGGTTGGCGGGACCCGGTCCGGCGATGCTCAGTACCGGACTCTCCTGTCTGCTCGCGTTCCTCCTCTTTCTCCCGGTGCCAGGCGATCCCACCAGCGCCCGGGAGCTTGGGCTGCTCGCGATCTTTGCCTCGGTGTGCGGCTTGATCATCTACCTGACCGCCCGACTCCAGCGCCTGGAACGCGAGGCCAGGAGCCTCAGCCACACGCGCGAGGAGTTCCTTTCGGCGGCCGCTCACGAGCTGCGCTCTCCGTTGTGGGCGCTTCAGCTCCAGGTCGACGGCCTCGAGCGCGAGCTCGAGACGCGCCCGTCGGTCGATCGCGCCTGGCTGAAGGAGCGGGCCGCTCGCGTGCGCAAGCAGATTGACCGGCTGAAGACGTTGATCGACGTGCTGATGGACATCACCCGGCTCCAGGCGGGCAAGCTGCAACTGGAGCGCACGCACGTGGACCTCGCCGAGGTTGCCCGGGCGGTGGTGGCCCGTCTGGCGGAGGAGCATGCGACGCCGTGTGAGCTACGGCTGTGTGCAGATGGTCCGGTGGTCGGTCGCTGGGACAGAGCGCGTCTGGATCAGGTCGTGACCAACCTCCTGTCCAATGCCTGCAAATACGGCCAGGGCAAGCCGGTGGAGGTCAAGGTGCTCGGTGGCGACGGCACGGCCAGGCTGGTGGTCCGTGACGAGGGCATCGGCATCGCGCCGGAGCACACCTCCCGCATCTTCGAACGGTTCGAACGGGTGGCCGGCGATCTGCGCTTCGAAGGGATGGGCGTGGGCTTGTGGATCGCGCGGCAGATCGTCCAGGCACACGGTGGTCGCATCCACGTCGACAGCGCCCCCGGCAGCGGTGCCACCTTCACCGTGGAGCTGCATCGGGAACCAGGGCCCCCTCATTGACGCCGCCCGTGGCGAAGCGCCCCCGCCACCGCGCGGTTCAGGTCACGGCCCGGAGACCTGGCTGGTGCTGGCCTGGTACAGCACGCCCGGCTTGCGGATGTAAGACGTGATCGGCTTCTTCTCCTTGCCGACCACGCGTCCTTCCAGCACGTTGACCGCCATCGGCGGCGTCAGCTCGTAGTAGTACCCGCGCGTGTCCAGCGCGTAGCCGTAGCGGCGGCCCTCGACCGTGAACACCTTGCGGATGCCCAGCCGGCTGTCGCCCTGGCGCAGGTGCGTGCGGTGGCGCAGGACGAAGTCGAACAGGCGCACCGCCCGCGTGTTCACCAGGCGGTGGCAGCCGTGCGAGAAACGGCGGGCGATCGAGGTGTAGTCGACCGAGCCGTGCGTGCGGATCTGGTTGTCGAACAGCCCGCCGCCGGGCAGCACCTTGTGGTGGATGGCCATCACCAGGCCGTAGGCGGACTGGAAGCCGGGCCCCATCACCTCCGTGTTCACCACCGGCACTGGCCCCTTGCGGATGTCGAAGATCTTGCGGGTCAGCAGGTCGGCGGCCGGCGTGCTGTCGGGCGGGACCCAGACCGGCGCCGCCACCACCTGTTTCCAGATGCGCGGGCCCACGTCCGAGTTCTTGTACTTGTAGTAGACGAACCCGTCCGGGTGCAGCTCGCTCCGCCACGACCCGATGGTGGTGCGCCAGCGCGCCAGGGGAATGCGCTGCCCGTTCCAGCTGGTCAGCAAGGTCAGGGTGGGGTAGTGCTCCCGCTTCTGCTCGGCGGTCTGCCCGCGCGGGCCGAAGGGAAAGTCGTACCAGATGTCCCCGCGGTCGATCTCCACCTCCAGCTCCATGTGGGGCGCGTAGTAGGGCGGCAGCGGCGGCGGGGTGAAGGCCACCTGCAACCCGCGCAGGCCCTTGTGCCCCATCGTGTGCAGCAGCAGGGTGAGGTCGGCCGGACCGCGCATCTGCAGCGCCGCCAGCAGCGCCTGAAGGTGCTGGTCGACCAGGTTGGGCACCGGCCGCCGCTGCCCGTCCGCGTCCCGGTACGTCGCCGCGCGCTTCCTGGTGCCCACCGTGCCGTCCTCGATGATGCCCGCCTGGTCGGCCAGCCGCTCGGTCACGATCCGCTGGAACGTCTGGAGGTGCAGATCCAGCGGCGGTCGCTGCAGCGCCACCAGCGTCTCCTCGCCGAGGAAGCCCCAGCCGAAGATGTCGTTCTTGCGCTCCCAGGCGGCCAGCGCCTCGTTGGTCGGCAGGTCGAACATGCCCTCGACGTAGCGGCTCTTGCTGCTCAGGAGGCCTTCGCAGACCAGACGCGCCTGGACCGCGCGGATGGCCCGCCGGCGCACCTGCCCGCGCACCGCCCGATCCAGCCGGGCGGCGTCCTTCGGCGACGCGCGCAGCTGCTGCAGCACCGGGCCCGGCGGCGGCCCCAGACCCAGCTCCGCCCACGGTACCAACCCGCTACCGACCGGCGTCGGCGCCACGCCGCCGTCGGGCGGCCCGCCGGGCGCGGCAGCCTGGGCCAGCAGCGCCAGCCGCTGGGTCAGCCACAGCTGGTCGCCATCCACCTCGTCGTGGTCGTGCCGCGCCTGCTTCGCGTTCTGGTACGTCACCAGCCCGCTGAACCGCCGCAGCCCTTCGCCGTCCAGCGAGGCGTAGCAGTCGGCCTTCGCGTCCTGCTCCATCCGCCGCGCCAGCACCGACAGGGTGGGTGGAATGCCGAACACCTCGAGATAGTTGCGCACCGGCTCGCTGCGCTTTCGCGGCGGCGCCCGGGGCGGCTCGGGCGGCGGCGTCTTGCCCGCCCGCCGCAGCCGCGCGTCGCGCTGGCGCCGCTCCTCCGCTTCCGGCGACATGTCCAGCTCCCGCGTCGCCCCACCCAGCAGGAACAGCTCGTCCGCATCCACGCGGTCGTTGGCCAGGTCGACGAAGGTCCGCCGGTAAGGATTGGGCTTGACCACCGGCTCGCCGGCCTCGCCCTCGGCGACGGGGCCCGCGTCTGCGGTGGCCTTGTCTGCGCTCGCTGTCTCTGCGGTGGCCTTGTTCGTGGCGTCGTCGACGCCGGGGGCTTGCGGCGCGCCTGGTGCGCTGCCGTCGGTGGGTCCGTCCGAGTCGCTGAAGATGAAGGGGGCCCAGTCGTCGCCGAGGTCGATCACCATCAGCCCGGCCGCGCGCGCTTCGGCCCCCGACAGGACCGTCGCGTGGTCCGGGAACAGCGCCAGCACCTGGCCCTTGCCGGGCGGCTTCAGCCCCGCCCAGCGCGGCGGCTCGGGCGGCGGGGCAGGAGGGGCTGGCGC
>JBKPRZ010000272.1:0-62694 GCA_046734815.1 Myxococcota bacterium
CCGCAGCCCTGCGCCGCTGCGGCTCCGCTCAGACCCCGCCTCAGCGTTCGCGCTAGCGACCGCGCGCCCCTCACCCCTCCCTCTCCCCGCTGTCGCGGGGCGAGGGCGAACGATCACGGCAACGCCACGTTCAACTCACGCGTGCCCCAACTCACGGGGTGGCCCAACTCACGGGCGCCCCCAACTCACGGGTGCCCCCAACTCACGGGTGCCCCCAACTCACGGGCGCCCCCAACTCACGGGTAGCCCCAACTCACGGGTACCCCCAACTCATGGGTACGCCAACTCACGGGTACCCCAACTCACGGGTGCCCCCAACTCACGGGTGCCCCCAACTCACGGGTGCCCCCAACTCACGGGTAGCCCCAACTCACGGGTGCCCCCATCGATCCAACTCGCGCGCTCGCCCTCCGCAGCACCGCCGCATGAGCGAATCCCACCCCGCTCGAACATCGTTACTTTCTGCGTTCGTAGCCAGGCTCTGCCTGGCGGAGAGACGGATCCTTTCCGCGATCAATTCGCCTGGTCTGGATCCGCTCTGCCTCCGGGGAGAGGGCTCGGGGGAGGGGGCGCGGGTCTGCCCGCGCCCTCTTCCCCGGCGGCGTAGCCGCTATTTCGGCAGGCTGGCGAGGGCCTGGCGGAGGTCCTGGTTCTTGGGGTCGGTCTCCAGGCCTCGCTCGAACAGGTTGCGGGCCTTGGGGATCTCGTTGGCGGCCAGGTGCAGGCGGCCGAGCGCCAGGTAGACCTCCGCCTTGGTGATGCCGGCTGCCTTCTCGTCGAAGCTCTGCAGCAGCAGCGCGCGGAAGTAGCGGCGGGCCTTCTCGGAGTTGCCCTGGCTCAGGGCCAGGCGGCCGAGGGAAGCGACCACCGCGGGCTGGGCGGGATCGAGCTGGTAGGCGGCCTCGAAGCGCTCCAGCGCCTTGGCGCTGTCGCCCCGCCGCTCGGCCAGCCCGCCCAGCGCGCGCTGCACGCGGGCCAGGGCCCGGTTCTGCTTGGCCTTGCCCAGCTTGTCGGCCAGGCCCAGCAGGATCTTCTCGGCCTCGTCGGTGCGGCCGGCGGACCCCAGGGCGGCCGCCAGCTCTTCCTGTACCTGGGCGTCGGCCGGATCCTGGGCCGCCAGCTCGGTCAGGGCGGCGACCGCGCGATCGGCGGCGCCCAGAGGACCGCGGTAAAGCGCCGCGATCTCGCTGAGCAGCGCCTTGCGCTCCGCGGCCGGGGTCTGCTTGAGCCGCTGCTCCAGCAGCTTGACCAGGCGGGCGGAGTCGCCCTGCTGGCGCGCTCGTTCCTCGGCCCCCTTGGCCGCGTCCGGGTGGTCGGGGTCGGCGTCCAGCGCCGCCCGCAGCGCGGCCTCTATCTCGGTCTCCGCCGCCCCCTGCGCGGCCAGCACGCGGCTGCGGCGGAAATGCACCTCGGCCTTCTGGCGGGCCGTGCCGGCCGACCTGGCCGCCTTCTCCAGGGCGTCGGCGGCCTCCGCCCAGCGCTCGTCCTGCTCGTGCAGGCCGGCCAGCGCCAGCAGGGCGGCGCCGTGGTCGGCCTTGCGGGCCAGCACCCGGTCGATGGAGTCGCGGGCGCTCTGTCGGTCACCCAGGCGGCGGCTCCAGACGTCGGCGATGGCCAGCCGGCTGGCCAGCTCGACCTCCGGGTCCTTGGCCCCCTCGACGGTGGCCCGCCGTTCGTGCAGCTCGATCAGGTCATACCAGCGCTCGTTCTGCTCCAGCAGCCGGGTCAGGCGCTCGTTGGCGGCGCGGTTGCCCGGGTCGCTCTCCAGGATCTGGTGCAGGTAGCTGATGGCCCGGTCGATGTCGGTCAGGCGCTCCTCGGCGTTGCGGGCCAGCGCCAGCAGGGCGTCCACCCGCTCGGCCCCTTCGGCCACCGACAGCCGGCGCAGCAACACCTCTTCCAGCGCCGAGAAGTCGCCGCGCGACTCCTCCAGCGCGGCCAGCGCCGACAGGGCCGACCGGTCACCCGGCGAGATGTCGAGCACCTCGCGGAAGGCCGCCGCCGCCCCGTCGGTGTCCTGCAGCGGGCCGCGCCGCAGCTCTCCGATGCGGAAGAACAGGGAGGCGCGCTCCTCGCGCACGTCGCTCACCCGGGCGCGGTCCTCCAGCACCGCCACCAGCTGGGCGGTGTTGCCCTGCTGCTCCAGCAGCCGGGCCAGCTCGTCGAGCGCCTCGGTGTTGCCCTGGTCGTTCTCGCGGATGGCCTGCCAGGCGGTGGTGGCCGCCTCGGTCGAGCCCAGCCGCTCGAACAGCCGGGCCGCCTCGGCGTACAGGGCGCGGCGGCGCTCGGCGTCCATCTCCACAGCGCCCCGCTGCTCGAGCACCTTGGCCAGCTTGTCGTTCTGGCTGCGCGCGCGGTAAAGACCCTCCAGCGCCTCCAGCGCGCGGCCGTTCTCGGCCTCCTCGTCCAGCACCCGCCGGTACAGCCGTTCGGCCTCGGCGTGGTACGCGTTCTTGGCGGTGGCCGCCTTCTCGTACAGGGCGGCGGCGCGCAGGCTCAGCTCGACCAACCCTCCGCCGCTCTGCTGTTCCAGCGCCGCCTCCATGGCCCGCGCCGCCGCGATCGGCTGCTTGAGGCCCATGGCCACCCGTTCCAGCGCCTCGGCGGTGTCGGGCACCGAGGGGTCCTCCTTCAGCGAGGCACCCAGCGCCTCCAGCGCCCGCTGGTGGTCGTTCAGCTTGGTCTCGGCCACCTCGGCCACCCGGCGCCACCACATCGCCCGCTCGGGCCCGCCGCTCTCCAGCGCCACCCGCACCTGGTACAGCGAGGCCAGCTCGGCGTTGTCGCCGCGGCTCTCGGCCAGCGGCTCGAGGATGTCGACCACCTCGCTGCGCAGTTGCTGATCGGACAGCAGGTCGCGCAGCGAAGCCAGCGCCTTGGGGTGGGTCGGCAGACGCATCAGCGCGTCCCGGAACGCCTGCACCGCGCCTTCGCGGTCCTCGAGCCGGGTCAGGCGCAATTCGCCCAGGTTGGCCAGCAGGGTCGCTTGCTGGGTGTTGTCGTGGGTGACGTCCACCTCCCGCTCGAGGACCTCCTCCAGGTCCTTCCAGCGGCCCAGCTTGGTCAGCAGCACCTCCAGCCGGGCCAGCGCCGAGGCCTCCTGCCCGGGCACGCTGGCGATCCGGCGCAGGAAGTCCGCCGCCCGGCTGGCGTTGTCCAGCCGCTCCTCGTACAGACCGGCCACCTGCCAGGCCAGCACCTGCTCCAGCTCGGGATCGATGCCGCCCGACAGCTGCGCCTCGTACACCTCGGCCAGGCGGGCGTAGTCGCCGCTGGCCGCCGCCAGCCGGTTGAGCGCGTCGCGCGGCCCGATCTCGGATGGGTCCTCGGCGAAGGCGGCGCTCCAGGCCTCGAAGGCCAGGCGGGCATCGCCCTGCTCCTTTTCCCGGATGCGCGCGATCTCGGTCAGGATCTCGATGCGCACGCCGGGCGTCTCCTCGACCTCCAGCCTCAGCTCCAGCAGCTCGACCAGCTGGGCCCACTCGTGCAACCCGCGCAGCACCGGCTCCAGGGCCGCCACCGCCTGCAGCCGGAAGGCCTCCTGCCGGGCGATCCGCCAGAGGGCCTCGCGCGAGCCCTCGTGGCCCGCGCTGCGGATGAGGATGTCGCGGTACCGGGCGATGGCCCCGCTGGTGTCACCCAAGGTCTCCACCAGCTCGGCGGCCCGGAAGGCCAGCGCGTCCTGCTCGGGGCCCCGCGCCCCGGCCGCCCGCTGGTCCAGCACCTCCAGCAGCTCGATGTGCTGCTGCTCGCGGGTGAAGATCCGGTCGAGCATGGCCAGCGCGTCCGGGTCGCCCGGGTTGGCGTCCAGCACCGAGCGCAGCTGGCTGGCGGCCTCGTGTGGCTCCTCCAGCTTCTCCTCGTACACGCGGGCGCTGAGGAACCGCAGGTAGCGGAGCGACTGCGGGTCGCGCGACAGCTCGATCTTGCGCTGATAGATGTCGACCAGGCTGCGCCACTGGCCGGAGGCGACGTACAGGCGCGCCAGTGCGTCCAGCGCCTCCTCGTCGGAGTCGTCGATGTCCAGGACCCCGCGCCAGCCGTCGATGGCCTTGGTCGGGTTCTTCAGAGCGTCCTCGAACAGCACCGCCATCCGCTTGGTCAGCGCCTTGCGCCGATCGGTGTCGCTGACGATCTCGAGGTGCTGCTCCAGCACCTCGGCCAGCTCGTTCTGGCGGCCGGCCTGGGCCAGCAGCCGTTCCAGGGCCACGAAGGCCTCCTCGTCGTCGGGCCGGGCGGTGATGGCCGAGCGCCAGGCCTCGATCGCCCCCGGGGCGTCGGCCAGGCGCGCCTCCCGCACCGATGCGATCATCGACCACAGCGCCGCCGCCAGGGCCGAGTCGTTGGCCCGCTCGGTCCCCCTGGTCAACACCTCGACCAGCGGCTGGTACAGCCGCCCGCTGGCGGCGAGCGGCTCGAGGGCCGCCAGGTTGCGGGTCGAGGAGACGTCCTCCAGCCAGGCGCGTCCGCGGGCGTCCAGAGCGCGGTCCAGCCGGCCCAGCCGCTCTTCCAGACCGGCCACCTCGATCAGCACCTCGGCGCGCTTGTCCGAATCGTCTTCGGTCTCGAGCACCACCTCGAGGACGTCGGCCAGCCGGCGCCACTCCTGGGTGCGGCGGAAGTGCGGCTCGAGGATGCGCGCGGCCCGGGCGCGGTGGTCGCTGCTGGCCAGCAGCCGCTCCAGCGCGCCCAGCGCGGCAGCGTGACGGGGCATCCGCCCGAGGATCTCGCCGTAGCGCTCGATGGCGGCGTCGACGTCCTCCAGCTTCTGCTCCTCGATCTCGGCCAGGCGGAAGGCGATGCCGTTGAGGTCGCCGCCCATCTCGCTGACCTGCTCGAGCATCCACATCAGGTGGTCGCGCAGGTCGGACCAGCGCTCGTCGGCGCGCAGCAGAGCCTCGAGGTCGGTGGCGGTGCGGGCGTCGCTGGGGTCGATGTCCAGCAGGCTGCGCAGGGTGGCGGCGGCGCGGGCCCGATCGCCCAGGTTCTCCGCCGACAGGGTGGCGCTCTTGCGCAGGTACGGGATCCGGTCGCCCGGCGAGGCGATGCGGGCGGCATGCTCCTCGTGCAGATCGCGCAGCTCTTGCCAGGCCTCCCAGCGCTCCAGGGCGGTCTCGTACAGCCGGCAGGCCACCGCGTCGCCGGGCTGGGCCTCGACGTAGCGGCGGTAGTGCTTGCGGGCGGCCTCCCGGTCGCCCAGGCGCTCGTCGGCCACGATGGCCGCCAGGCGCACCAGGGCCAGCACCTCGTCGCTGTTGGAGGGCTCCTGCTCGAGGTAACGGGCGAACCAGTCGGCGACGTCGCGCCAGCGGTCGAGCTTGGGGGCCAGGCGCAGCAGCTGCTCCTGGGCGGTGCGGTCGAGCGGCGTCTCCCGGAACAGCCGGCCGTACCAGCGGAAGGCCGCCTCCAGGTCCTCGATCTGCTCTTCGTAGACCCGGGCGATGCGCTGGGTGAGGGCCAGCCGCCGCGCCGGATCTTCGCTGCGCTCCAGGCGCAGCTCGTCGATGGCCACCAGCCGCGGCCAGGCGCTGCGGCGGACATAGACCGGTTCCAGGAGGTCGGCGGCGGCCACCTGGGTGTCGGTGTCGGCCACCAGCTGCTCCAGCCGCTGGATCGACGGCTCGTGGTCCTGGTCCAGCTGCAGAGCCGCGCTGATGTGCACGACGGCCTGGGCGCGGTCGTTCAGCTCGTTGAGGTGGATCTCGGCCAGGCGGTGCTGCAGCTCGACGGCATCGCGGCTGGGCAGCCCGCGCGCCAGCTGGCGGTCGAGCAGGCCGCACAGCTCGTGCCACTGCCCCGACTCGTTGTACAGGCGATCGAGGGCGGTGTAGGCCTCCTCGTCGCCGGGCTTCAGCCCCAGGACGCGCTCGTAGGCGGAGACCGCCTCCTCGCGCCGGCCCAGGGTCACGGCCAGCGCGCCGACCTGCAGGCGCAGCGGGGCCTCGGCGGCCGGGGCCTCGCGCAGCAGCTCGGCCCGGCGGTGCAGGATGTCCAGCAGCGCCGGCTTCTCGTCGGCCTTGCGGTACAGGCGTTCGAGCGCGATCAGCGTGTCGCCGTCCTCGGGGGCGCGCTCGAGCACCTTGCGGTGCCACTCGGTGGCCAGCGGCTCGTCGCCCAGGTCCTCGGCCCGGCGGGCCAGGGTGCGGGCGATGCGCAGCCGGACGTTGTCGTCGAGGATGTCGTTCTCGATCAGCCGGTAAAGGTCCACCACCCGGCGGGCGCTGTCGCCGGCCTGGTCGCTCAGCCGTTCGAAGTTGTCCAGCAGATCGGAGAGCTGCGGCTCGCCCAGACCGTCGAGGATGGCGGCCGAATACGACTCCAGCGCCGCCGACGGCTTGCCCAGCTGCTGCTCCTGCAGGCGGGCCAGGCGCACGCGGTGGTTCATCCGCTCGCGCGGGTCCTCGTCGGTGGCGATGTACAGATCGATGAGGCCGGTCAGCTTGGACCACTGCCCCGACTTCTCGTAGATCGGCTCCAGGATCTGGGCAGCGACCAGCGCCAGCGGGTCGTCGCGGCGCGGGAGATGCGCCTCCACGCGTTCGGTGGCCAGGGGATCGCTGGGGGCCAGGTCCAGCGCCTCGCGCCAGCGGTCGAGCGCGTCCTGAGGGCGCCCCAGCGGGCCTTCCAGCAGAGTGGCCATGCCGCGCAGGATGTCCACCCGCGCCTCGGTGGCAGTGGCCAGCTGCAGCCTGCGCTCCAGCACCTCCAGCCGCTCGGGAACCGCGCCCTTGCGCTCGTACAGCGAGGCCAGCATCTCCAGAGCGGCGACGTTGTCCGCGCTCTCGTCGAGGATGGCCAGGGCGGTCGAGATGGCCTCGTCCACGTCGCCCAGGTCGCGCTCGAGGATGACCGCCATCCGGAAGCGGATGTCGCGGCGGCTGTCGGAGGTGGTGGCCAGGTCCAGCTGCCGGCGCATGATGTCGATGCGCTCGCGGTGCTGGCCCAGCCGCTCGTGCAGCCGTTCCAGCTCGGCCAGGGTGGCCGGGTCCTCGTCGTTGGCGTCGAGCAGCGAGCGGTAGGTGGTGACCGCCGCGGGCAGGTCGCCCAGCGATTTTTCCTCGATCTCGGCCACCCGGCGCAAGATGTCGGCGCGCTCGGTGTCGTCGGTGGCCCAGTCGGCCTTCATCCGCAGGATGTCCACGAACCCGCGGAACTCGGCGATCTGTGCGTACAGGATCTCCAGCGCGTCGGCGGCCGGCCGGACGGTGTCGGGGTTGGAGGCGTCCAGGTCCAGGATCCGCCGCCAGGTGCGGATGGCCGCCTCCCGGTCGCCCAGCAGCGACACCTGCAGCTTGGCCGCCCGGGTGAGCAGCTCGGCCGCCGCCGAGACGTGGCTGGTCGCGTTCTTGGTGGCCAGCTCCTCGTAAAGGGGGATCAGCTCGGCCTGCTTGCGCAGCTTGGTCGACAGCCGCTCGACCTCGGCCAGCGCCGACATCGCGTCGGGCTCGATGGCCAGCACCCGCCGCCAGGTCTTGAGGGCGGCGGTGTCGTCGCCCAGGCGCATCTCCTCGAGGCCGGCGATCCGGCCCAGCAAGGTGGCCGCGGCCAGGCCCTCGCGCGACTCCAGCTGCGCCTCCAGCACCGCCACCAGCTTCATCCACTCGCCGTTCTGCTCGTACAGCGGCTCGAGGATGGCGGCGGTGCGCTGCCGGTGCGGCGCCAGGGCCAGCATCGTCTCCAGCAGCACCCGGGCGTCGCGGTTGCCCGGGCGTTCGGTGACCAGCTCCTCCAGCAGATCGAGAGCCCGCGACGTCTCGCCCAGCCGCTTGTGCAGGATCTCGGCCCGCCGGAGCTCGAGGACCGACGCCTCCTCCGCCGGCACCAGGGCCTGCTCGCGCGCCAGCAGCTCCTCCAGGTCCTTCCAGCCTTCGCAGGCGGCGTAATGTTTCTCCAGCGCCCGGTAGGCGCGCAGGTCCTGGCGGTCGACCTCGGTGATCTGCTGCAGGGTCGCGATGGCGTGGTGCCGGTCCTCCAGCAGCGCCTCGTCGATCTCGGCGATCTGCCACAGCAGGGTCAGCCGCTCCTTGGGCTCGGGCAGGTTCTCCTGCCGGACCTCCAGCATCCGGCGCAGGTCGTTCCAGCGCTCGGCGTCCCGGTACAGGCGGGTCAGCGAGCGATAGGCCCCGAAGTGCAGCGGGTCGAGGGCCAGGATCTCCAGGTAAACCCGCTCCGCCTCGGCGCCGCCGCCGGGGCGCTTCTCGTCGATCTCCGCCTGGTAGGCCAGCAGCTCACGGCGGAAGCCGCTCTCGTCCACCCCTTCCAGCACGCGCCGGAGCGCGGCCAGCAGGTCCTCGATCCCCTGGGCCTCGGGCGCCATCGCCAGCAGGCGCTCGCGGATCGACGGATCGTGTGGCTCCAGCTCGAAGATGCGGAGGGCGGTCAGGAACGCCGCACGGGTGTCGTTCAGCGGACCCGAGTGCAGATCCACCAGGGTGCGCAGGTGCCCCAGGCGCTCCTCGGCCGACATGCGTTCGACCAGCAGCTCGAGCGCGGAGGCCCACTTCTTGTACTCTTCCTTGAGCTCGTAATACGGGATCAGGCGGGTGACGACGTCCGAGACCGCCGAGTCGTCGATCACCTTGGCCTCGAGCAGGCGCTCCAGGCCGGACACCGCCTCGGGGCTGACCGGATCCAGCTCCAGCGCCTCGATGTAGGCGGCGCGGGCGCGGTCGGGCTCGACCAGCGCGCTCTCGTACAGCTGGGCCAGCCGCAAGATCGACGCGATCGGGTCGCCGGTCAGCCGGTCGTCGATCTGCTTGCGGACGATCTCGGCCACCGTGCGCATGTCGCCGGTGGTCTCGGAGACGCGAGCCAGGGCGGTCAGCGCCTTGGCATTGCGCGGATCTTCGACCAGGATCGAGCGCAGGGTCTGGGCGGCCGCGGGCAGGTCCTTGAGCTCT
Source organism: Myxococcota bacterium (assembly GCA_046734815.1). GTDB lineage: Bacteria > Myxococcota_A > Polyangia > Fen-1088 > Fen-1088 > CAVYGB01. The sequence continues at coordinate 8,901 of JBKPRZ010000272.1, forward strand.
TCCTCCTCGGCCCGGGCGATGCGGAAGCGCAGCTCGGTCTTCTTGCTGCGGTCGTCGAAGCGTCCCTCCCGCCGGCGCCAGATCTCCACCAGGCCGGGCCACTCCTTGCGCTCCTCCAGGATGCGGGCCAGCGCCCGTTCGGCCTCCTCGTCGTCGGGGAGGATCTGGAGGATCTGCTCGGAGCAGCGGCGCGCCTCCTCGACCCGGCCCAGCCGGGTGACGTACACGCGCAGCATCCGCCGGAGCACGTCCACCCGCTCCTGCACGCCCTCGATACCCGCCGAGAGGCGGCGGGTGAGCAGCTCGGCGTAGGCTCCCCACTCGTCGGCGTCACGGGCCAGCCGCTCGAGGTCGCTGGCCACCGCCGTATCGGTGGGTGCCAGCGCGTAGGCGCGCGCCGCCCACTGGAAGGCCACCGTGCGCGAGCCCAGCTTGTCCTCGCAGACCGTGCGGGCGTCGGCCAGCAGGGTCAGCCGCTCGGGCAAGCTGAGCGGCGACAGGTCGGGATCGGCGCCCGAGTCCTCGTCGGTGTGCTCGAGCACCGACTCGTAGAGCGAGAGCAGGCGGCCCCACTTCTCGGTCTCGCGGTAAAGGCGCATCAACATCCAGGCGGTGGCCCGGCTGCGCGGCCGCAGGGTCAAGATCTTCTCGTAGGCCTTGATCGCGCGCTCGGGCTGACCGAGGTCGCTCTCGGCCACCTCGGCGGCGCGGGTGAGCAGCTTGATCTGGGTGGCCGGATCACCGTTCCGCTCCGCCACCACCGTGAGCGCCTCGTACAGCTCGTCCCAGGCGCCGCGGTTCGCGTACAGCGTCTCGAGGGCGGCGAAGTTGCCGCTGCCAGCGTGGATCTCGCGCAGGGCGCGCAGCACCCGCGGGTTCTCCGGCTCGGCGACGTGCACCTTGCGCAGGGTGGCCTCCGCCGCGGCGGTGGCCCCCAGCTTGTCCATCAGCACGATGCCTCGCCGCTCGAGCAGCTCGCAGCCGGGGGGCGTGTCCTCGCCCGCCACCACCGCCTGCCGGCCCAGGATCTCGGCCAGCGCGGCCCAGCGCCCTTCCTTCTCGTAAAGCTTGGCCAGCGCGCCCAGGGCGGTGCTGTCGCGCGGGAGGATCTCCAGCACCTCGTTCTGCAGGGCGATGGCCTCTTTGGGGCTGTTCAGGCGCTCGGCGGCGATCTCGGCCATGATGGCCAGCTGGGCGGCGTGCTGCGCGCGCGGCAGCAGCTTCAGCTCCCGGCGCAAGAGGTCCAGCAGCGGACGCCAGGAGCGGCCGCGGTTGTAGATCTCCTTGAGCCGCCGACGCGCGCTCTCCTCGGCCGGTTCGAGCTCGAGGATCTTCTCCAGCGCGCCCACCGCGTTCTGCTGCTTGGCCAGCTTGTCGGTCCACAGCGCCGCCACCCGGTGGTACAGGCGCACCTTCTCGGCCTTGTCGCTGGCCACCGTCGCCTGCCGCTGCAGCACCTCGATCAGGTCGGCCCAGCGGCCGTGCGCCTCGTGGCGCTCGGCCAGCGCCTTCAGGGCCTCGGGATGGTCGGGCCGCAGCGCCAGAATGGCGGCGAAGGTGTTGGTCACCATCACGTCGAGCCGGAGCTTGTCCCGGTAGATCGGGATCATCTCCAGGTAGCGGGCGATCTTGTCGTCGACCGCCTCCTTGGGCAGCGCCTCGAGGTCGTCCTTGAGCATCTCGAGAAGCGCGTTCCACTTCTCGGTCCTGGTGTAGAGGCGTCGCAGGGCCGCCACCGCCTCGGGCAGTCCCGGCTGCATGCGCAGCAGGCCCTTCCAGACGTCGATGGCTTTCTCCGCCGACTGCGGCCGCTGCTCGGCCAGCTGGGCCATCTCGATGCCGATGCGGATGCGCTTGTCCGGATCGGTCTCCGCCCGCTGCGACTGCGCCAGCAGCGCCAGCAGCTGCGGGGTCTCGCCCCGGCGGGTGTGGTAGTCCCGGTAGAACTCCATCAGGACGGGGTGGGTGGGCTCGGCCTTGCGGATGCGCCGGAAATACAGCTCCGCCTGCTCCAGGTTCTCCAGCTTGCGCCAGGTGACGGTGGCCAGCGGCACCAGCAGAGCCAGCTCGCCCTGCCCGCGCTTGGTCACCCGCAGCGCCGCCTCGTACACCTTGGCCAGCTCGGCCCAGTTCTCCTGCTGGGCCAGCGACGCCACCACCCGGTTGAGCGCGCGCGGCTCGGCGCCCGAGGCGGCCAGCGCCTTGCGGAAGTGCTCCAGCGCCTCGGCCTCCTCGCTCCGCTCGAGCGCCACCTCGCCGGCCAGCACCTCGGCCGAGGCCCGCTCGTCGTTGGTCAGGGCCGCCGCCACCCGCCGCTGGTACAGCTTGGCGAGATCGTCGATGCGGCCGCCCGCGCGGTACAGGCGCTCGAGCAGCAGCTCGGCCCGCTTCTGCCGGGGATCGATCTCCAGCGCGCGGGCCAGCAGGATCTCGCCCTCGTTCGATTCGGGGCGGTACTTCAGGTAAAGCTCACCGGCGACGGCGAAGTGGGGCGCGGCGCCCGGCCGGGTTCCGCCGTCCTTGCCGTGCTTGACCCGGGTGAGCGCGGTCTTCTCCCACTCGGACTCCTCGTCCTGCAGCCGCCGCAGCAGCTCGCCGGCGGCGGTGTGGCCCTGCGCCAGGTCCAGCGCCTCGCGCAGGCATTCCACCGCCGGCTCGGCGCGGGCGAACTCGTGGAACAGCAGGCGCCCCTTGTCGGCGAGCAGATCGGCGCGGGCGCGCTTGTCGGTCGTGATCGCCAGCTCGCGGTCGATCAGCTCGAGGCACAGCTCGACGTTGCCTCGTTCGGCGTGGAAGGTGCGCGCGGCGGCCAGAGCCGCGGCCAGCTTCACCGCATCGACATCACCGGTCTCGGTGTGCCGGGTGATGGCGGCGCGCGCGTCCTTGTTCTGAGGGTCCAGCTCAAGCGTGGATAGGGCGGAAGAAACCTCGGTGTCCATAGTCTGGCGATCCACTCCCTCGGGCCGGCCGCAGCGAACCACCCGGCCAGGCGGCGAAAAACCCCATCGACTATAGACCTTCCGATAATCGATTCAAATCACGACTTTGAGCGATTGGCACCCGGGTCGTCGCCTGGTATGAGTGGCCGAGGGGTCGCGCCCCCGCCCCGGGAGGAACGGACAATGGAACGCGTTTGGGAATCCAGCCTGGCCACCTGTTCCCGCCTCACCCTGGGGCTGGTCGCGCTCGCGCTGGCCCTGGGGGGCTGCGACAGCGACAAGCCGTCCGCTCCCCCACCCTGCTGCCAGCAGGCGGACATCCCCACCGGTGTGACGCCCTTCAAGATCGTGGCCGACGAGGTCTCCGGGCAGTCCGACGCGCAAAAGGTGCTGATACGCGCGGCCGCCCTGCGGCCCATCAAGCGCGACGAGGTCTACCCGGTGCTCCACACCCTGTACCGCCACGCCATGAAGCGCGGGCCCTTCGAGCCGATCCAGTTCAGCGCCGAGCTGTACCCGAACGAGGCGGCAGCGACGGCCGGAGGCGACGCGCAAGTCATCGCCCGGATTTCACGCGAGCAGTCGCAAATCGCGCCTCGCTGTGACAACCGGGTCCTCTACGACTTCAACGAGCAGGTGGACCGCGCCTTCGCCGCCAGCCTCGGGCGGGCACCGGAAGAGAACGCCGACGACACCTGCCGCCTCGACCCGCCCAAGGTCGCCGCTCGCTTCGACGACACGTTCAGACACAAACCCACCATGCGGGTTGACACGAAACGGCAGGCGGTCGACGTCACCTTCCCGTATCTCGAGATGGGCAAGGACGAATATGTCGACTCGCTCCGCCTGACGTCGGCGATGGGTTACTGGATCGAGTTCGTCACCAGCCTGTTTCGCAAGGTGCCCGACCTGAAGGAAGTAGATTACGCGGGCCTGCACGACGATGCGCCGGTGCTGAAGATCGCCGTCACCCGTGAGCAGTTCGAGCGCAACTTCGGTGGGCTGCAGGAGAACATCGCCGCCCACGCCGCGGTCACCTTCCAGACCCTGGGCATGGGGCGCTCGTCGGACAAGGCGGCCGAGAAGGAACAGGAGACGTTCAAGCTGAAGACGTACAAGGACGCGCTGGCGCTGCTGCCGAAGGCGCAGGTCACCATCTCGCCGAAGCTGATGAAGGGCGACAAGCGCAAGTGAGCCGCCAGAGCCCCAACTTCCGCGTCGGCCTGGTGCAGATGCGGATGACCGACGACCCCCAGGACAACCTGGACCGCGCGGTGAAGAAGGTGCAGGAGGCGGCGGCTGCCGGCGCAGAGGTGGTCTGCCTGCCGGAGCTGTACCGGTCGCCCTACTTCTGCCAGCGCGAGGACCCCGAGCTGTTCGACCTGGCCGAGCCGGTGCCGGGACCCAGCACCGAGGCGATGGTGGAGGCGGCCCGGCGGGCCAAGGTGGGCGTGCTGGTGCCCATCTTCGAGCGGCGGGCGCCCGGCCTTTACCACAACAGCGTGGTGGTCATCGACCGCGGCGGCGAGATGCGCGGCACCTACCGCAAGATGCACATCCCCGACGATCCGGCCTTCTACGAGAAGTATTACTTCGCGCCGGGCGACCTCGGCTTTCGCACCTTCGACCTGCAGGCCGGCCGGGTGGGCACGTTGATCTGCTGGGACCAGTGGTATCCGGAGGGCGCGCGCCTGACCGCGCTGCAGGGGGCGGGGGTGCTGTTCTATCCGACGGCGATCGGCTGGCACCCGCACGAGAAGCAGCAGCACGGCCCCGCCCAGCGGGACGCCTGGAAGACCATCCAGCGCAGCCACGCCATCGCCAACGGGGTGTACGTGGCGGCGGTCAACCGGGTGGGACACGAGCCGGGGGCCGCCGGCGCGGCCGGGCTGGAGTTCTGGGGGACCAGCTTCCTCTGCGATCCGTTCGGGATCGTGCTGGCGGAGGCTTCGGTCGACCGGGAGGAGATCCTGGTCGGCGAGATCGATTTTCAGCGGATCGAGGAGGTGCGGCGCAACTGGCCGTTCCTGCGCGACCGGCGCATCGACGCCTACCGGGGGATCGAGGAGCGCTTCCTCGACCGCCGCTGAGCGGGACCGACGTGCGGGCCGGACCAGCGCGCGAACGGGCGGCGGAGCAGCCGGCGGCGAACGCGCGCATGCCGGCCGAGTGGACGCCGCACGCGGCCACCTGGCTGGCCTTCCCCCACAACACCTCGGACTGGCCGGGCCGCTTCGGGCCCATCCCCTGGGTCTACGGCGACATCATCAAGAAGGTGACCGCCGGCGAGCGGCTGGAGCTGCTGGTCGACGATGCCGCCCACGAGCGCAAGGCGCGCCTGGTGCTGCAGAAAATGGGGGTCGATCCGAAGCGGGTGGCCTTCCGTCGGTTCCCCACCGACCGGGTCTGGACGCGTGACTATGGTCCCATCTTCGTGGTGGACGACGGCGGCGTGTCCATCGCGCGCTTCCGGTTCAGCGGCTGGGCCAAGTACCCCGACTGGAAGCGGGACGTCCGCGTGCCCGAGCGGGCGGCGGTCGCGCTGAAGCTGCCCCTGCGGCCGGTGCGCCACCGCGATCGCGACGTGGTCCTGGAGGGCGGCTCCATCGACGTCAACGGGGCCGGGACCTTGCTGACCACCGAGGAGTGCCTGCTGGACCCCGAGGTACAGGTGCGCAACCCCGGGTTCTCGCGATCGGACTACGAGGCGGTGTTCCGCGACGCTCTCGGGATCACGAACACCATCTGGCTGGGCAAGGGGATCGCCGGCGACGACACCCACGGGCACGTGGACGATCTGGCCCGCTTCGTCGATGAACGGACCATCGTCCTGTGCCAGGAGGACGACGGCGGCGACGCCAACCACGCCCCGCTGGCGGAGAACCGCGAACGCCTCCAGTCCGTCCGCCTGGCCGACGGCACCCGCCCGGAGGTGGTGGCGCTGCCCATGCCGGCGCCGGTGGTGTTCGCCGGCCAGCGGCTGCCGGCCAGCTACGCGAACTTCTATTTCACCAACGCGGCCCTCCTGGTACCCACCTTCAACGACCCGAACGATCGTCTGGCCCTGGGCATTCTGGCCGAGCTGGTCCGCGACCGACCGGTGATCGGCATCCACGCCCTGGACCTGGTCTGGGGCCTGGGCACCCTCCACTGCATGAGCCAGCAGCAGCCGGCCGCGTAGCGAGGCGAGTGGCGCGGATCAACGTCAGGGGTTGACGGCGGTCTTGCCGGCGGCCGCGCGCGCCTCGGCCAGCAGCCGCTCGGCGGTGACGAAGCGGGGCTCGATGTCCACGGGGACATTGACGGACCGGTCCAGCACGGCCTGCACGGGCGGGCGCACCACCGCACGGTCGCGCAGCAGGGCCAGGGCGCGGGTGCGGTCGCCGGTGGCCTGGATGGTCATCAGCTCGGTGGTGAGTTTCTTGACGGCGTCCTTGATCTTCGCCGGGTCGACCGAGAACGTGCCGTTCTTCGCGACCTTGAAGGCGCCCGCGTCCAGCAGGCTGTTCAGCTGGATGGCGATGCCCTTGGCGTGCGCCTCGGTCAGGCCGAAGCGGATGGTGCGGAAACAGCTGGCCAGGAAGGTTGTGTACATGGTGCGCTCGAAGGACTTGTCGATCACGCCCTTGTCCACCAGGTGTTGCAGCGCGAACAGACCGCCGATGTCGGCCTTGGCCTCCTCGAGCGCGCTGTAGGTCTCCTGCAGGGCGGCCCGCACGGTGGCGTTGTTGCCGCCGGCCACCTCGTGCGGCCCCAGGCCGTGCACCAGCTCGTGCATCAGGATGTGGGTGAAGAAGGCGTCGAAGGCCACGTTCTTCTGATCGGCGGGGGCCAGGGCCTGCCGGCTCAGCGGCACCAGCACCTTGGCGAACTTCGCCTCCTGCATGTTCTTGAGCATGATCCGCTTGGTGCCCATCTCCCGGGCGATCCGCTCGTCGTTGGGCAGGTTGAAGGCGGCCGTCTGCACGCCCCGGTTGCCGTCGCCCGAGCTGAACAGGCTGTTGACCACCCGGATGGGCGCCAGCGCCCCCAGCTTCGGGTTGCGCCACTTCGGATCGATGGGCAGGTTGTTCTCGATCTCCTGCAGCTCACCGGCGAACTTCGCCAGCTTGGCGGTCTCGGCGTCGTCCCGTACGGTCACGAACGCCTCGAAGGCGGCCTTGGCGCTGAACCAGCCGTCCTCGTACACCTCGTACGGGCCGATGGTCGGCTCGATGCTGGCGTCGAGCTTCATCCAGGCCACGTCGCTGTCGTAATAGTCGTTGCTCAGGAAGGCTGCCGCCCGCTTCTCGAGGAAGGCGCGCAGGGTGGGCTGGGTGGTGGTGGTGGCGGCCTGCCGCAGCAGCGCGGCCGCCTGCTCGAGCTCGGGCTGATACTCCACGCTGTAGGGCACCGGATGCAGGCGGCCGCTGAGCGTCCGCCGGATGGTGGTGAAGAAGCCGCCGGCCAGCGCCTGCTCGGCCGCGGGCAGGTTCTTCATCCAGGACTCCACCTCGGCCTTGGTCGCGCCGGCCGGGTAAAAGCCGGCCGCCGGCGGCTTGGGTCCGATGCCGGGAAGGAAGGGCTGCTCCTCGTCCAGCCGCAACCAGGGGCCCTTGTTCTGCAAAAAGGCGTGCAGGCGGGCGCGCCCCAGGGTGGACGTGTCGTCGGCCAGGTCCAGCAGCAAGGTCTGGTTGCCGGGCCAGACCTGCCGCAGATACAGGACGTCTACAATCCGGGCCGCCTCGATCAGCCGGGCCAGGACGGCGCGCTCGGAGGCGGGCAGCCGGGCCACGTCGACCGCCACGTCCACCGGCGCCAGACGGGCCGACAGCCGGTTCAGGGCGGAGGCATCGGGGGCCGCCGGCGGGGTCTTGGCGGCGACGCTCCTGGCGGCGAGGTTGCCGGCGGCCAGAGCGAGCACCAGGACTGCAAGGTTGATCCGCATGGGACTCATTGTGCCACGGGCCTTTCGCGTCGGGTTCGTCTTGCAACCGCCGTCGGAGAACGCAAGATCGGGTCGACATGGACGGCAAAGGAGACCCGGCCCGACCGCTCGACGGCGTGCGCGTGGCGCTGGCCGAGACGCGGGAGCTGGATCGGCTGGCCACCATCCTGGAGAGCGACGGAGCGGCCACCGTCCGCTGCCCGCTGGTGGCGATCCTCGACACGCCCGACAGCGAGCCGGTGGACGCCTGGCTCCGCGAGCTGGCCGGGGGCGGGTTCGACGACCTCATCTTCCTGACCGGCGAGGGGCTGCGGCGGCTGCTGGCCCGGGCCCAGCGCATCGGCCTTCACGACCAGGCGCTGGCCGCCCTCGGGCGCGCGCGCAAGGTCACCCGCGGCCCCAAGCCCGCGCGGGCGCTGCACGAGGTGGGGCTGTCCACCGACCTGCCGGCCGCGGTCCCCACCTCCCAGGGGGTGATGGAGGCGCTGGCCAGCGAGACCCTGACCGGCCACCGCATCGGGCTGCAGCTGTACGGCTCGCAACCCAACGAACCGCTGGTCCGCTTCCTTCAGGGCGCGGGCGCCACCGTCCGGGCCGTCTCGCCCTACATCTATGCGCCGGCGTCGGACACCGACCGCGTGGCCGAGCTCATCAGCGCGATGACCGATGGCCGGATCGACGTCATCACCTTCACCAGCGCCTCCCAGGTCGACCGGCTGTGGGACGTCGCCCAGGAACGCGCGCTGGAACCGCAGCTGCGGGCCGGTCTCAAGCGCGCCCGGGTGGCCGCCATCGGCCCCATCGTGCGCGAGGCTCTGCAGGATCGGGGCGTGCGCATCGACATCATCCCCGAGGAACCGTTCATCCTGAAGCGCCTCACCGCCGCCATCGTGGCGGCTATGGCTCGGCCGGCCTGAGGTCGACCGCGCAGTGCTTGTAGGCGGGCTGGCGGGAGTGCGGATCGAAGGCGGGGAAGGTCAGGCGGTTCATCGGCTCGTAGTGCATCGGGATGAACAGCTGGCCCGGTTGCACCCCGTGGGTCACGAAGGCCCGGGCGCGGATCGAGGCCCGCGCCGAGCTGACCTGCACCCAGGCGCCCGGCGCGACGCCGATCCGCCGCGCGTCGGCCGGGCTGACCTCGACGTAGATGTCCTGCGGGTACAGGCGCCGCAGCACCGCCGACTTGCCGGTACGGGTGTCGGTGTGCCACTGCGCCGAGCTGCCCCGCCCGGTCAGGAGCACGAACGGGAACGCCCGTGAGGGCAGCTCGGGCGGAGGCCGGGGCGTGTCGACGATCAGCCGGGCGCGACCGTCCGCGTGGAAGAAGCGCCCGTCCGCGAACAGACGGCGCTCACCTTCGTCGGCGGTGGCGCCCGCGGGCAGCGGCCACTGGATGCCGCCGGCGTCCTCCAGCGCCTGGTAGTCCGGGATGCCGCTGAAGTCGCAGGGCCGGTCCCGCGACAGCTGCCGGAGGATCTGGAAGACCGCCTCGGGGCTGCTCCAGGCCCGGAACATGTCCCCGCAGCCCCAGGCCTCTGCCACCAGCCGGAAGATCTGGAAGTCGGCCAGCGCCTCGCCGGGGGCGCGCGCCACCTTCTTGGTCAACCCGATCCGCCGCTCGGAGTTGATGAAGGTGCCCTCCTTCTCGCCCCACCCGGCCGCCGGCAGCACCAGGTGCGCCAGCTGGGCGGTCTCGGTGGTGGCGTACATGTCCTGGACCACCAGGAACTCCAGCCGCCCCAGCAGGTCGCGCGCGTACAGCTGGTTGATCCAGGAATGGGCTGGATTGGTGGCCACGATCCACAGGCCGCGAATCTCGCCGGACAGGACCTTCTCGAAGATCTGATCGTAGGCGGCGCTGTTCTGCCGGGGGATGCGGCCCTCGTCGATCCCCAGCAGCCCCGCCACCTCGGCGCGGTGCTGCGGGTTCTCGAAGCTGCGCCCGCCCAGCAGGTTGGTGGTGTTGCTGAACAGCCGCGAGCCCATGGCGTTGCACTGGCCGGTGATCGAGTTGGCGCCGGTGCCCGGCCGCCCGATGTTGCCGGTGATCAGCGCCAGATTGATGATCGCCTGGGCGGTGCGGGTGGACTCGTGCCCCTGGTTCACGCCCATGGTCCACCAGAACGACACCCGCTTGCCCTGGTGGATCAGCTGGGCCAGGGCGGCGATCCGTTCGGCCGCCAGCCCGGTGGCCGCCGCCGCGCGTTCCAGGGTGAAGTCCGCCACCGCCGCCTCCAGCGCCGCGAATCCCTCGGTGTGGGCGTCGATGAAGGGACGGTCGATCCAGCCGTGCGCGATCAGCTCGCGGGCCAGGGCGTACAGCAGCACCAGGTCCGATTTGGGCGCCAGCGCGAGGTGGTGGCTGGCGGCCATGGCGGTCTCGGTCTTGCGCGGATCGATGACCACGATCGCCGGGCGGTGCGGGTTGCGGCAGATGCGCTCCCAGAGGATCGGGTGGGCGATGCACAGGTTCGAGCCGACCAGGACGATGACGTCCGACTCCTCGAAGTCCCGGTAGGTGAAGGGGGGCGCGTCGAAGCCGAAGGCCTCCTTGTACGCGGTGGCGGCGGTGGCCATGCACTGGCGGGTGTTGCCGTCGCCGTGGATCATGCCCATCCCGAACTTGGCCAGCGCACCCAGCAGCGCCAGCTCCTCGGTGACTATCTGGCCGGTGCCGAGCCACGCCACCGCACCCGGCCCGTGGCGGTCCTGGATGGCCTTGAAGCGCCGGACCATGGTGTCCATCGCCACCATCCAGGAGACTGGCTCGAGCTTGCCGCGGCGGTTGCGCAGCAGCGGGACCGTCGCCCGGTCGGACGCGGCCAGCGGGGTCAGCGCCTCCCAGCCCTTGGGGCAAGCCATCCCCAGGTTCACCGGATGGGCGGTGGTCGGACTGAGGTTGATGGCTTGCCCGTCGCGCAGGTGCACGTTCAGCCCGCAGCCGGTCGAGCAGAAACCGCAGACCGAGGTGGTGGTGCGGTCGGGGGCCAGGCGTTGCGGCACCTTGCCCAGACCGTGGCGGCCCGGTTCCAGGAGCAGATCGCGCGTCAGCGGTCCGTCCGGCGCATGCAGCAGCCGGCGCAGGTCATCGGCCGAGGGCGCCCTCATCGCAGCCCGCCCGGCATGCGCGAGGCGGGAGCCGCCTGGAAGAACAGCCGCCGCTCGAGAAGCTCGCCCGCGAGCAGCGCCAGCAAGGCCAGACTGGCCGCGATCGGGTGATCGCCGGTCCGCTCCGCGCCCAGCCAGAGCAGCCACCCGGGCACCAGCAAGCCGCCGATCGCGCCCAGCAGGAAGCGGGCCACCGTCACCCGCCGGAGGTCGCCCACCATCAGCAGGGCCACGCGCTTGCCGGCGGTGTGCTGCCGGTGGCCCAGCTGGGCCAGCACCGAGGCGTCCGCCGCCAGCTTGAGGGCCGCCGCCGCCAGCAGGGCGGTCAGCAGCGCCCGCGTCGGCGCCGCCGAGTACCCGGGGCGCGCCACCAGGGCGGACGATACCTCCACCACCGCCAGGGTCCCGGCCACCCCGAGCACGGCGGTGGTGCCGAAGAACCTGATGCCGGTGTGGACCCCGGCCCAGTGGGCGCGCCGGGTGGCCGCGTACACCATCACCGAGCAGAAGACGCTGGCCAGCCCCAGGCCCACCGCCGCCAGCTCCCAGGTCGCCGGATGGGCCAGGCCAGGCAGGTGGAGGCCGGGCACCAGCGAGACCGCGTAGGCCGTGCCGGCGCCGGCGAACAGACCGAAGCCGAGCGCCTCGCGGCTGAGCCAGGAGGTGCGCAGCCCCAGCACCGCCCGGAAGGCGTATTGCGGCCGCCCCAGGTGCAACACGCTGGCCCCCAGCGCCAGGAATCCCAGGGCCAGCGCCACGCCGGCGTGCGCGAGCGCCCAGGGGCCCTCCGTCGGCAGGCCGAGCAGCCGCCGCGCCACCGCGCCCAGGGCGAAGGCGCCCACCGCCAGCTGCGTGAGCACCAGCATCACCACCAGCGGCGGGTGGGCGTGTTCGGGACTGACCCGGTAAAAGTCCGCCGGCAGCAGGTTCGGCGGCACCGCCCGCGCGCTCCGGTAGACGGTGGTCGGCACGGTGTGGTCCGGCGCGGGAGCGCCCGGCAGGAAGGTCCCCGCCTCGCTGGCCTCCACCGCCTGCAGCTGATCGACCACCCGGATGCGGATGGCCTGGTTCGGGCAGCCCTGCACGCAGGCGGGGGCCTCACCACCCGCCAGCCGGTCCGAGCAAAGATCGCACTTGCGGACGATCCCGCGAGCCGCGTTGTACTTGGGAGCGTCGTACGGGCACATCAGCGTGCAGTACTGGCAACCGAAGCACTGGTCATCCAGGTGGCGCACGATCCCGGTGACCGGATCTTTCTCGTAGGCCCCCACCGGGCAGCCGCGCATGCACGCCGGGTCCACGCAGTGGTGGCAGGAGGTGGTCACGGTCTGCTGGGCAGGGCTCTCGCTGGACCCGCCGTGCAGCAGCCCCACCGTGCGCCACACCTCGCCCTCGTCGAGGCCGTTCAGGTTGTGGCAGGCGGCCACGCAGGCCTTGCACCCGGTGCAGGCGTCCAGATCCACCTCGAAGGCGTATTGCTGGCCGGCGGCCGGGCGCTGCAGCGGGATCAGGTCGCGGTAGTAGCGCGCCTGCGCCGGGGTGCTGTGGGTCTCGTGCTGGCGGGCGAAACGTTCGACCGCGGTCAGATCGCCCTGCTCGCGCAGCAGCGCCTGCACCAGGTCCAGGCCAGTGCCGGCCGCCGGCTCGGCCAGCTTCAGGCGGGGGCTGCGGACGACCGAGGATCCGGGGATCGGCGAAGCGTTGGACAAGGAGCGACTCAGCCTTTCGGATCCGGGATCTGCACCTCCACCCGCCCGTCGCACACGCGCACCAGGTAGGTCCGCAACGACACGGTAACGTCGTCGAGGCACTGACCGGTGCGCAGATCGAAGCTCTGCTTGAAGATGGGCGAGGCCACCTTCGGCACGCCCGCCCGATCGCCCACGATCCCCCGCGACAGCACGAACGCCTGGCTGAAGGGATCGAAGTTCTGCACGGCGTACACCTGGGCGGCCCCCACCCGGAACACCGCCACCTGCTTGCCGGCCAGCAGGGCGCAGACCCCGGTGTCGGGCAGGATGTCGTCCAGCTGGCACACCGCCACCCAGCCCGGATCGGCGGCGGGGTCGATCGCCCGCGCGGCCAGCATCAGATGCCCTCCTCCACCAGCGCGGCCTTCTCGGTCCAGCGGGCGGCGCGGTGCTGCTGCCGCAGCGGCACGTGCACGATGCTGGGGTCGGAGGCGTCGCTGTTGACGAAGGGCCGGAACCGCCGCAGCCGGTCCGGGTCCTCGATGGTGGTCTTCCACTCGCACTGGTAGCTGTCCACCACCCGCTGCATCTCGCGCTCCAGCTCGTCGGCGATGCCCAGCGAGTCGTCGATGATCACCTCGCGCAGGTAATCGATGCCGCCCTCCAGCTTGTTGAACCAGGTGGCGGTCCGCTCGAGCCGATCAGCGGTGCGGACGTAGAACATCAGGAAGCGGTCGACGTACCGGATCACGGTGGCCTCGTCCAGGTCCGAGGCCAGCAGCTGCCCGTGCTGCGGCTTCATGCCGCCGTTGCCGCAGACGTACAGGTTGTAGCCGCGGTCGGTGGCGATCACCCCGAAGTCCTTGCCCTGGGCCTCGGCGCACTCGCGCGCGCAGCCCGAGGCGGCGCCCTTCAGCTTGTGGGGGCTGCGCAGGCCCTTGTAGCGGTTCTCCAGGGTGATGGCCATGCTGACCGAGTCCTGCACGCCATAGCGGCACCAGGTGCTGCCCACGCAGGACTTCACCGTGCGCAGGGCCTTGCCGTAGGCGTGGCCCGACTCGAACCCGGCGGCGATCAGGTCGCGCCAGACGTGCGGCAGCTGGTCCACCCGGGCACCGAACAGGTCCACCCGCTGGGCGCCGGTGATCTTGCTGTACAGGCCGTAGCGCTTGGCCACCTCGCCCAGCGCGATCAGCTGGTCGGGCGTGATCTCGCCGCCGGGGACCCGCGGCACTACCGAATAGGTCCCGTCCCGCTGCATGTTGGCCAGGAAGCGGTCGTTGGTGTCCTGCAGCCCGACGTGTTCGTCCTTGCCGATGTATTCGTTGAAGGTGGAGGCCAGGATCGAGGCCACCGCCGGCTTGCAGATCTCGCAGCCGCGCCCGGCCCCCTCGCGCTCGATCACCTCGTCGAAGGTGCGCAGCTGGTGCACCCGGATCAGGTGATAGAGCTCCTGGCGCGAGTGGGCGAAGTGCTCGCACAGGCGGTTGGACACCGCCACCCCGGCGCGCTTCAACTCCGCCTTCAGCAGGTCGCTGAGCAGGGTCACGCAGGAACCGCAGCCGGTGCCGGCCCGGGTGCAGGACTTGATCCCCGCCACCGCGGTCAGCTTCTGCGCGCCGATCGCCTCGCAGATGGCGCCCTTGGCGACGTTGTGGCAGCTGCAGATGAGGGCGCTGTCGGGCAGGCCGTCGATCCCAAGTCCGGCCGGCTTGCGGCCATCGCGGCCGGCCGGCAGGATCAGGTCCTCCGGGTGGGGGGGCAGCACCAGCTTGTTGCGGCAGATCTGGTGCAGCTGACCGTAGCTGGCCGCGTCTCCCACCAGGATCCCGCCCAGCAGCAGCTGCTTGTCGGCGCTGACCACCAGCTTCTTGTAAACGCCGGTCGCGGTGTCGGCGATGCTGACGGTGTGCGCCCCCGCCTCCAGGGCGAAGGCGTCGCCGAAGCTGGCCACGTCCACGCCCAGCAGCTTGAGCTTGGTGCTCATGTCGAAGGCGTGGGGCAAGGGCGCGGCGCCGGCCATGAGATCGGCCGCCGCCGCCTCGGCCATCAGGTAGCCCGGCGCCACCAGGCCATAGGCGCGCCCGTCGTAGGAGGCGCATTCACCGATGGCGTACACGTCGGGATGCGAGGTGCGACAGCGCCCGTCGATCACGAACCCGCCCCGCGGCCCGATCTCCAGCCCGGCGCCGCGCCCCAGCTCGTCCCGGGGCCGGATGCCGGCGGAGAAGACCACCAGGTCGGTCTGCAGCTCGCCGCCGTCCGAGAACAGCAGCGCCACCACGCGGCCGTTCTCCGCCACCACCTCCTTGGTGGTCATGTTCGTGTGCACCGCCACGCCCAGACCCTCGATGCGCCGCCGGAGGATGGCGCCGCCCAGGTCGTCCACCTGCAGGGGCATCAGACGCGGGGCGGACTCGACGATGTGGGTCTCGAGGCCCAGGTTGCGGAGGGCGTTGGCCGCCTCCAGCCCCAGCAGGCCGCCGCCGATCACCGTCCCGACGTTCGCACCGGCCGCGTGGGCGGCGATCGCCGACAGGTCTTCGACGGTTCGGTACACGAAACAGCCGGGGGTTTTGTTCCCTTTGATCGGGGGTACGAACGGGTACGACCCGGTGGCCAGCACCAGCTTGTCGTAGGGCAGCTCGGTCCCGTCTGCGCAGCGCACGCGCTTGTGCGCGAGGTCGAGCGCCGCCGCCGCCTCGCCCAGACGAACGTCGATGCCGGCCGCGGCGTATCGTTCCAGCGTGGTCAGTGCCAGATCGGCCGGCGACTTGCCGTCGAACAGCGACGACAGGTTGACGCGGTCGTAGGACAGCCGCGGCTCGTCGGCCAGCACCGTCACATGGAACGCGCAGCCGCCCTCCGCCTCGAGCAAGCGCTCGATCAGGCGGTGACCCACCATTCCGTTACCGACGACGATCAACCGCGGCGCGTGCGACATGCTGACCCAGGATCTGTAAGGCACCGACTGTTTCGGGACGGTTGCCCGAGGGTTAAAAGACCGGTCGCGCAGAGCCTTGCTGGCGTTACAAGGCGGGGCTAAGGTTGCCCGCATGCGACGCGCAGGATCGCGTGTGGTGCGGACCGAAAGTCACATCCGGAAGGTCGCGCTGATCGGTCTCGCTTCTGCCGCGCTCGCCGCCTCCGGCGGTCAGGCCGGGGCGGTGTCCGGACGGGTGGCCTGTCTGACCCGCTCGCGCTCGGACGTGAACCTCGGCCCCTGCACCACGCCGGACGCGATCGACTACTTCAGCGCTGGCCCCCAGAAGGCCCCGCTGGTGGTGACCAACTTCGGGCTGCTGTTGCCCGGCGATCGCTCGGCCACCTGGCAGGTGATCTGCGACGACAACTTCGGGCTGCCCAAGCCGCCGCAGATCCGGATGCACCCCGACGGTCGGATCTTCTCGCCCAGCCTGGCGGGGCTGTTCATCTCCTCCGACGGCTGTTCCTGGACTCACTCGGCCGACATCGCCGACCGGGCGCTGTTCGACCTGGCCATGGATCGGACGGGCACCGACGTGTACGCGCTGGGAGACATCCCGCGCAAGCTCTGGCATTCGGCCGACGCCGGCAAGACCTTCACCCTGCTCAAGACCTTCCTCGACACCCAGCCGTTCGGCCGGGTGGTGGTCAGCCCCGTCGACAGCAAGCGCATCTATCTGATCGGGCGCGGCCGGGCCAACTCCACGCCCTTCGCGCGCTCGCGCGACGGCGGGCAGACCTTCGAGTTCGTCGATCTCGCCACCACCGCCAACCCGCCGCCCGGCCAGGCCCTGGACTTCGTGGCCGCCTCTCCCGACGACGCGGGGACCCTGTACTTCTCGGTCATCAACGCCACCGACGGCGATGAGCTGTGGCGCACCACCGACGGCGGCGTGACCGTGTCGATGGTGTTGCGCATGACCGACGCCCTGGCCTTCAGCGGGTTCGCCTTCGGCGCCACCTCGCAGACGATGTACGTCGCCGGCAGCGATCCGTTCCCGCTGCCCAACGTCCCGCCGGCCAAGCTGTACGTCAGCAAGGACGGCGGCAAGACCTGGGCGGCGCCCATCGCGTCCGGCCAGGAGGGCCCGCGCTTCCGCTGCCTCAGCTACACCGGCGGGAAGCTGTACGCCTGCGCGGCCGGCGAGCCCGGCGGCGACCAGTTCCTGATTGGCGTCTCCAGCGACGAGGGCAAGACCTGGGGCCCTGCCGTCAAGCTGGGCCAGGTGAGCGGCGCCAAGACCTGCGTGCAGCCGATCTGCGTGAAGACGGAAGAATGGCTGTGCGACAACTACTGTTATTGCGCGCCGGGCACCCAGCCCTCCAGCGGCGCCTGCATCTCCCCCGGGGTGGGGGGCGCGGTCCCCGACGGCGGCGCGCCGGCACCCGACGCCGGCCCCGACGTGCTGCCGATGGGCAATAGCTGCGTGGGCACCGCCTGCAAGGAGAAGCAGGGGTGGGCCTGCACGGTGGGCGCGCGCGAAACGCGGCCTGGCGTGGCGGCGCTGCTCTGGCTCTCGCTGCTGGTGCTGGTCCGCCGCCGCCGCCGACATGCCCGCCGCTGACGGCCACGACGCCGACGTCCTGGACGCTGACTTCCTGATCGTGGGCAGCGGCTTCGGTGGCTCGGTCAGCGCCCTGCGCCTGGCCGAGAAGGGCTACCGGGTGGTGGTGCTGGAGGCGGGCAAGCGCTGGCGCGCCGACGAGTTTCCGCGCACGAACTGGCGGCTGGACAAGTACCTGTGGGCGCCGGCGCTGGGCTGGTACGGAATCCAGCGCATCGCCCTGCTGCGCGACGTGATGGTGCTGGCCGGCGCCGGGGTCGGCGGCGGCTCGCTGGTCTACGCCAACACCCTGCTGCGCCCGCCGCCCTCGTTCTTCGCCGATCCCCGCTGGGCACAGCTGGACGACTGGGAGGCCCGGCTGGCCCCGCACTACGCCGAGGCGATGCGCATGCTGGGCGCCACCCCCAGCGCCTTCCTGGGCCCCTCGGATCGCTCCCTGCGCCAGGTGGCCGAGGAGATGGGCCGGGGCGACACCTTCCACCAGCCCACGGTGGCCGTGTTCTTCGGTGAGCCCGGCAAGACCGTGCCCGATCCCTTCTTCGGCGGCGCCGGCCCGGCGCGCACCGGTTGCACCCTGTGCGGCGGCTGCATGGTGGGCTGCCGCCACGGCGCCAAGAACACGCTGGACCGCAACTACCTCTATCTGGCCGAAGCGCGCGGCGCCGTCATCCACCCGCTGACCACGGTGGACAAGATCGAGCCCATCGACGGCGATCCCCGGCGCGGCTACGCGCTGACCACCCGGCGCAGCGGGGCCTGGCGGGCCGGACGCGGCCGGAGGGTCTGGCGGGCCCGCAACGTGGTGCTGTCCGCCGGCGTGCTGGGCACCGTGCCGCTGCTGCTGCGCGCGCGCGAGCGCGGGTGGCTGCCGGCGCTCTCCCCCCGCCTGGGCGAGGAGGTGCGCACCAACTCCGAGGCGCTGGTGGGCGCCATCTCCCGGCGCGCGGGAGCCGACCAGAGCCGCGGCATCGCCATCACCTCCGGCTTCTGGCCCGAGCGGAACACCCACGTCGAGATCGTCCGCTACGGCGCCGGCCAGGACGCCATGGGCCGGCTGGCCACTCTGCTGGCGCCGGGAGGCGGTGGTCCCTGGCGGCGCCGTCTGCGCTGGCTGGCCCAGGTGCTGGCGCACCCGCTGGACTTCCTGCGCACGCTCTGGCCGTGGGGCTGGGCCCGCGCCACCACGATCCTGCTGGTGATGCAGAACCTGGACAGCAAGATGCGCCTGCGCCTGCGCCGCAACCGCCTCACCACCGAGGCCAGCGGCCCGGCGCGACCGCCCGCCTACATCCCGGCCGCCCACCTGGTGGCGCAGAAGATGGCCGCCAAGAACGACGCGGTGGCGGTCGGATCGATCACCGAGCCGCTGCTGGACATCCCGCTGACCGCCCACATCCTGGGCGGCTGTCCCATGGGCGCCGATCGCGACCAGGGTGTCATCGACCGCGACCACCAGGTCTTCGGTTACCCCGGGCTGTACGTCTGCGACGGCTCGGCGGTCTCGGCGAACCTGGGCGTCAACCCGGCGCTGACGATCTGCGCCCTCACCGAACACGCGATGAGCAAGATCGCCCGCGCCGGCTGAGATCGACCGCCCGCAAGTTTGCGGCCGGGAATGCCGATGTAGCCCGGGTGCATCTCGGCAGTGCTGCAGTGCGGAGGGTCGACGTGAGCAAGTGTTCGAAGCGGCGCCGAGGGGCGCGAGTCGGTGTGTGGTTGGCCGTGGCGACGGGTGGTTTTCTCGGGGGCTGCGGCAAGTCCGCCCCGAGCCAGAACCCTGACGGCGGACCCAACACGCCGCCGGTGGTGGGCCAGGACTGCTCGGGCGACAACTGCCCCGGCCGCGCCCAGCCGCCGGACTGGCACAACCCCGCCCCGACCTTCGCGGCGCATTTCCTGGTCGTGGACACCAGCGGCGCGCCGGTGGCCGGCGCCACCGTTCGCACCGACAAGATCATGTGGATGACCGACGCCACCGGCTTCGCCCGGATCGGTCCCATCCCGGCGGGCCGACCGCAGCCGCTCACGGTGGAGAAGACCGGCTTCACGCCGCGCCTGGGACAGACCACCGTCTTCGAATCCGGCCAGCAGCTGACCCACGTCGTGCTGATGCCGATCGGCGTCCAGGAGAAGATCACCATCGGCGAGCGCGTGCTGCTCGGGCATCAAGGCGCACTGGTGGACCTGCCGCCCAAGGCGCTGATCGCGCCCGACGGCACCCATCCGCCCAGCGGCAAGGCGCAGATGACCCAGCTGTCGCCGGACAAGGTCCCCGCCGGCTCCCTGCCTGCCAGCCGCAGCGCCTGGACCGAGGAGGGCACGCGCACGGTGATGGACGAGCTGCTCAGCGCCACCTACGTGCACTTCAGCGACGACGCCGGCCACGATCTCTCCCTGGCGCCCGGTCAGACCGCCTGGCTCGAGGCCCCCATGCCCAAGGGTGCGGCGCTGACCGTCGGCGAATCCATTCCGATGTGGACGCTCGACGAGAAGGACAACAGCTGGCGCCGGGAGAACACCTGCATCGTCGAGGAGCGGCAGACCGTCGCCGAGACCGAGCTGGTGTGCCGGGGCGCAGTCTCGCACTTCTCCCTGTGGGCGATCGCCCGCGAGTACGACATCTACAAGCCCAACTCGCTCGGCTGCCTCAATGCCAACCTCAAGGAGGAGGCGGACGCCTGTTACTCCACGGTGGTGGAACGCGAGCTGGTGCTCAGCTGCGACGCCCAGGGCAACAACTGCAAACCTTTCAACAGCCTCAACGAAGGCTTCTACCTGGGTAAAGAAGCCACCCAGGTCTCCTATTGCGGCGTGGTCACGCCGGGGACCTATCGGGTCGAGCTCACCTATCGCGTCGATTCCTCCAATTGCGGGATGAATCCGGATGCGCCGCTGAGCGGCCGCCGGGTGATGGTCTCCCCTCCTCTGCCCCTGACCTCGTTCGCCGACATGCTCGGCCAGAAGCTGATGCTGAACTTCACCCTGAACGGCACCCGGGATTGTCCCACCCTGTGTGCGCAGATCGACTTCCAGATCGACAAGACCGCGCTGGCGTCGCCCTCCTGGGTCGACCAGGACGGCGATGGCGCCTGGGTGACCGCGACCAAGGACGCCGTGCTGCCCCGGGGCGCGGTCCGCGACTGCGACGACACCGACCGGCTGGTGAACCCGTGGGCGCCCGAGCCGTTCTGCGCCACCAAGGACATGAACTGTGACGGCGTCGCGCCCAAGGCGATTTCCAGCCTCAAGGATGTGCCCTCGTACCGCTGGAACTACGAGTGCCATTCCTGTCTGGCCCTGGACGCCTTCAAGAAGCTGGCCACCGAGGAGATGGACGGCAACGAATACGACGAGAACTGCGACGGGCGGGTGGGCGACCGCGATCTGGACGGCGTCTCGGCGCCGATGGACTGCAACGACTGGAACAAGGCCGTCGGCCCCAACAAGGACGAGATCCCCGGCAACTACGTCGACGAGAACTGCGACGGCATGGTGCTCGACGCCGACAACGACGGCTTCCCCGCGAAGATACACGGCATCGACGCCGCGGAGATCGGGGCCAAGTTCCCGCAGTTCACCCCCGACAAGTTCGTCGACTGCGACGACTACGATCCGAACACCAACCCCAGCCGCCCGGTCAGCGCGGAAGCGGGGCAGATGTGGCGCTTCTATTACAAGGTGGGCGCGGAGGTGCACCGGGACGTGAGCTACTGCTCGCTGTTCAACCAGGACGGCACGCCGGTGAACAACTTCTTCAGCATCATCAAGGACCGCAACTGCGACGGCAAGTTGACCGACATCGACGGCGACGGCTTCACCCACCCCTCCGACCTGACCATGGGCAAGGACAAGGCGGTGGACTGCGACGAGCTCGACCCGCGGGTGGGCCCCGGCACCTGGGATCCGAACCAGGAGCGGACATTGGTGTGCCCGACGGACCAGAGCAAGCTGATCAACGACAGCGTCTGCAAGGTCCAGCTGCAGCCCTACCAGGTGGGGGTCAGCTGCCCGGTGCTCTCGCTGAGCGGCACCACCATCAAGACCTATTGCGAGGAGATCAAGAACGCCGACGGCAGCTCCACCGGCGAGGGGGTGTGTGGGTTCCCGGGCTGGTCGGACGCCAACCCGCTGTCCATCCACCCGGGTGAGTTCTTCGGGCCCTGCGACGGCGACCAGGGTCAGCAGGGAGTGAAGCTACCCTGCGGCGACGGCCTGACCTGCGGCGGCCCCGCCGATGGCGCCTCGCCCTGGACCGCTCAGTTCGAGAAATACATCAGCGACACCTACCTCGAGGGTGCGGCGATCCGGTTCAAGGGGATGTGTTTCCCCCTGTGCAAGATCCAGTGAGTCCGGCGCCGCGCGCGCGAGCCTGACCAGAGAAACCCGCGCGGCCCGGCTACTCGCGGCGCTCCGAGAAGTGCGGAGCGCCCGCCACCTGGGCGGCCAGCTCCAGGAATCCGATCTTGCCGTCGACGAAGTCGTTGCGCGCCTGACCGGCCACGCAATTCTGGTTCTGGCCGGTCAGGTATTTGGTCATGGTCTCGGCCACGCAGGCCGCCACGTCGGGCCGTCCCGCCAGCAGCTCGGCCAGCTCCTCCTGACCACCGGCCACCGAGAACAACATCTGCCCGTCGGCGTCCAGGGTGAATCCGGAAGCGTCGATGGGCTCGCCGTTCTCCGTCTGCCGGTAACGCCCGCCCTCGTCGAAGTGCTCGAAGGAAAACCCGAGCGGATCGAAGAACCGGTGGCAGGTGGCGCAGGCGGCCTGGGCGTGCGCGCTCTCGAACCGCTGGCGGGTGGTCCGCCAGCCGGCACCAGGCGCGGGCAGGTCGGGCACCACCGCCGGCTGGGCCGGGATGGGCAGGCAGAGCAGCTTCTGCCGCACCAGGATCCCGCGCTTGGTCGGCGACGAGTTCAGCGACTGCGAGCGCTCGGCCAGCACCGCCCCCTGGGCCAGAAGGCCGATGCCCTGCCCCTTCGGTCGATTGACCGGCGCGAACCCGGGCGCCGGCGGCGCGGGCAGCCCGTAATAGGTGGCCAGCGGCCCATCGACGGTGGTGTAGGGCGCGGTCAGCAGCCCGCGCAGCCCGCCCCTGTCCACCCGGACCACCCGGTCGATGAAGGTGCGCGTCTCCTCGGCCAGCGCGTCGCGGAGGGCGGCGAAGCCCGGCACCTGGTCGCGCTGGTTCGCGCTCACCAGGTCGTAGCCCAGCCAGCGGCGGAAGTAGTCGTCCATGGTGCGGCGGCCCGCCGGGGTGTCCAGCAACGCGCGCGCCTCGGCGATCAGCGCCTCGCGCGTTCCCAGCTGTCCCGCCTCCGCCTTGGCCAGCAGCGCCTCGCCAGGCGCGCTTCCGGTGAAGGTGTAGGCCAGCTCGCTGGCCAGCTCCCACTGGGTCAGCCGGTGCACGC
Source organism: Myxococcota bacterium (assembly GCA_046734815.1). Taxonomy (GTDB): domain Bacteria; phylum Myxococcota_A; class Polyangia; order Fen-1088; family Fen-1088; genus CAVYGB01. Next base: position 31,525 of record JBKPRZ010000272.1, read on the forward strand.
CCCCACCGGCCGCCTGCCCCACCTGGCGGCGGTACAGGGTGTGCGGCGACTGCATCAGCGCCACCAGCACCCACTTGCAGCCCTGCGTGAAGTCCGACTTCGCTGCCACCGTGTTGTAAAGCTGCAGGTAGCGTTGCTGCTCCTCGGGGGTCAGCGGCCGCCGGAACAGGCGCCGGCCGAACCGCTTGATCACCTCGCTCGCGCAGGCCGCGTCCTTGCTGCTGCCGGCGCAGGAGACCTTGCCGGCGAGGTTGGCCGGCGCCACCACCGCCTCGGCGATGGACCGGGAGGCGGCCAGCAGCTTGTCGGCGCTGTCCTCGCCCACCAGCAGCTTGGCCGGGTTGACGAAGCCATCCTTGGTGTCCAGCGGGTCGGCGATGTCCAGGCTGAACGCGTCCCGGGCCTCGGGGAACAGGTCGCGGAAAGTATTCGCCAGCTCCTGCGCGGTCAGCCGCACCAGGGTGGGTGGGCCCACGAACGGTTGATCGCAGCGCACCGGCGGCGGCCCGATCGGCGGAGCCGGCTCTGCCACCGGCGGCGTGGGTGCGGGCGGCGCGGGCCGACCACCGCCGCCCCCCGACCCGCCGGGCTCGCCGATCTGCCCGGTCGAGGCGGTGCACCCGAGCAGCAGCAGCGCCAGCGCCAGCCGTCTCATGTGAGGATCTCCCGGATGGGGCTGGCCGAGAAGTTCGCCCCGCTCACCCCCATCGCGCTGCAGATCGAGGCCAGCAGGTCCTTGTGGGTGCGGTTCTCGAAGTCGACCACCTGCCCGGTCGCCACCGCCCCGCCCCCGCCGCCGATCAACATCAGCGGCAGCTGGGTGGTGACGCGCGCGGCGCCCAGCTCGAGGATCTGCTTGCGGCAGTTGTGCTCGTTGCCGTCGGCGATCTCGCTGCAGACGTAGACCAGCGTGTTGTCCAGGACCTTGCGCCCGGGGTCCAGCGGATCGGCGGTCGCGCGCAGCGGCCGCAGCACCTGTTCCTCCAGCTGCCCGTAGATCCACTGCTGCACGCGCGCGAACTCCTCGCGCCCGGCGGGATCGCGCGAGTGCGAGACCGGGTCGTGGTGATCCTTGTTGACCCCCATGAAACCGAAGTTGATCTGCGCGTTGGCCCACATGGCCTGCAGCCCGACCACGCGGCGGCCGCACAGCAGCGCCTGGCGGGCCACCTCCAGCTGGGCCAGGAAGATCGGCTTGAACTTGCTCTTGTCGAAAAAATAGGCCTCGCTGGCCCCGCCCATCGACTCCTGCCGGACCAGCTCGACGCCGGGCAAGCTGCCGGGCGCGCAGGCCGCCACCGGCCCACCGCCCGGCATTCCTCCACTGCCGCCGCCCGGCGCCGGGCGATCCTTGATGCTGCGCAGGCTGTCCAGGTGCACCGACAGACGCGAGCGGGTCGAGGTCAGCGCGGCCAGCTCCTTCTGCAGGGCCTCGATCTCGGCGATGCCCACGCCCAGGGCCGCCCTCTGGAATTCGGCGTCGTTCATCGCCGTCGGCGTGCCCGGCACGCCGCTGCCGCCCAGCTCGCCCAGCGCCTTGATCGGGTTCAGCTCCGGCGCCACCCACTCGGTGTTGCGGAACATGTTGTTGTCGGGACCGAACTGGTACTTGAGGTAAGCGACCGCGCCGAGGAGCAGCGGCTTTTCCCCGATGCCCTTGCCCACCGCCTGGTCCACCGACAGCGAGGTATCGCCGGTCAACACCGCGGCGATGGACTGGTGCTGGGAGTGACCGGTGTATTCGATCCCGCGCAGCAGGAGGAACTGGTCCTGGTACGGCTTGAACGCCTTCAGGACACCGACCTTCGGGTTGGCGGCGAGATCGAACGCCCGTCCCTGCCCGCCGGGATCGTAATGCTCGGCGGGCATCCCGTGCGGCACGAAGAAGATCAGCAGCCGCCGCGGTCGAGCCGGGGGCTGGGCCAGCGCCCGGCGGGACATCGCCAGCGCCAGCGGCGCGGGGATGCCCAGCCCCAGGGCCCGCAGGAAGGTCCGGCGCTGCAGCAGGCGGGCTCCCCGGCTCATGCCCGCCAAGCTTGCCTCATGCCCCCCGGTGGGGGTAGGCGCTTCCGGTCAAACCGCTGTCCGCTGGTACGCCACACCCGGCGCGTCAGCGCGCCGCCACCGTCGGACCGGGCACCGGCAGCGCCGTCGCGGCCGGACGCTGCCGGGTCGGCAGCTTCACGGTCAAGATGATCATCGCCTCCACCACCAGCGCGCCGGCCAGGACCAGCAGCCCCCCGGAATAGCCGTCGGAGATGTCGCGCAGCCACCCCATCACGGTGGAACCGGCCTGCCCCCCCAGGTTCCCCAGCGAGTTGATCACCGCGATGCCCGCCGCCGCGGCGGTGCCGCCCAGGAACACCGGCGGGATGGCCCAGAACGGCCCCAGCAAGGAACGCTGTCCCAGCTGCGACAGCACGAAGCTGAGCACGATCAGCGGCACGCTGTGCTGGAAGACGGCCGCCAGCGCCAGACCCGCCGAAGCCAGCACCGCGCAGAAGGCGACGTGTTTCTTGCGCTCGCCGGTGCGATCGGAGTGGCGCCCGATCAGCACCATGCCCACCATCGCCACCGCGAAGATCGGCGTGTTCAGCGCGACCAGCTTCCAGCCCGAGAAGCCGGAGACCTCCTTGAGGATCTTGGGCAGAAACAGGAACACGCCGTAGGTGGCGGTGTTGTTGAGAAAGTAGAACAGGCACAGCAGCACCATCTTGGGGTCCTTCAACGAGGCCCAGACCGAGAAGTGCTGCCGCCCGCTGCTCTCGACCCGTTCGCGGGCCAACTCCTTGGTCAACCACTCCCGATCCTCGGCCGGCAGCCAGTGCGCCTTCTCGGGCCGGTCGGTCAGCACCCACAGGGTCGCCACCCCCAGGATCACCGCCGGGATCCCCTCGATGACGAACAGCCATTGCCAGCCCCGCAGACCGCCGATCCCGTTCATGGTCAGCAGCGCCTCGGACATGGGCGCGCCGATCAGCATCGACGCGGGAATCGCCAGCATGAACAGCGCCGTGGTGCGCGCCCGGTGCCGGGCCGGGATCCAGTAGGTCAGATAGAGGATGATCCCGGGAAAGAAGCCCGCCTCGGCCAGGCCCAGCGCCAAGCGCAAGCCGTAGTAGCTCCAGGTGCCCACGATGAACATGGTGGCCATGGACACCAGGCCCCACATGATCATGATGCGCGCGATCCACATCCGCGCGCCCAGCCGTTCGAGCAGCAGGTTGCTGGGCACCTCGAACAGGAAGTAGCCGAAGAAGAACAGGCCCGCGCCGAACCCGTAGACCTGGTTGGTCATCGACAGGTCTTTCTGCATCGCCGTGGCGGCGAACCCGATGTTCACCCGGTTCAGGTACGCCACCACGTAACAGAGGAACATGAAGGGCACCAGCCGCCCGACCACGCGCTTGAATACCCGTCGCTCACGTTCCTCGTTCGTCAAAGGCATGCCTTGGGCCCTCCAGGTGGTCGGTCGGCGACCTTAACACGGAGGCCCGGCGGGAACAGCGCGTGAAGCGGGTGGCGCGGCTCGGCTACCGGCGCGGCACGACGCCGCAGCTGCCGATCTACCAGCTGGATCCGACCAGACCTTGCACGCCCTTTCTCCGAGGTGCGCGCTTACGCGAACGAGTCGACCTGGTGATCTCGGGAACACGGCGGACTCGGGAACACGGCGGACGACGCGGGAATGACGGCGACTCGAGGACGCGCACGCGCGCGCTGCCGTGTCTCCGATCGCCACGAGCCTCGACTCGCTCCCGAGCGAGTTGGGGGCCAGTCCGTTCCGCGTGAATGACGACGTCATAATCCCGCACCACACGCATCCGGCAGAGGGCGTTGTCACCGAACCGTCCGCTCGACATCGTTTCTCCCCTCGACAAGCCAGTCGACGTCCGCCGGCTACGTCATCGCCCTTACATACGCGAGAGGAAATCATAGGACGAGATAGCGGCACCGTCCCGCGCGCGACCTGCCGGTCCGCAGAAATCGATTGACGTCGAGCCGCCTTCTTGGGAAACGTGCGGGAACCGGCTGTTTTCAACGGTGCCGGGGCCGTACGCGGCTCGCGACGGTGTGTTCGGGCTCTTGCAAATGCTACACACCGGACATCCGAGTTGTGTTTTCTTCAGGAACGTCTCATGGCGAAACTCACCGGTCTCGCGAAGGCGATGCTCGGACTGCTGGTTGGCGGTGCCGTGGTCGCTGCCCTCTTCACCCACGGCGATCGCCTGAAGGCGCTGATCAGCGGCGTGGGAACACGCACGACTACCACCACCCCCGGGGTCACCCCGCCGAAGCCGCGCCCTACCGGGCAGGTGGTCATCGGATTGTGTGAATGGCCCGGACACATGCCGTTCGTGATCGCCAACGGCAACCTGACCACGCAGCCTGGATCGGCGGTGGCCAACGAGGGCCTCGACCTCAAGATCGTGTTCATCGAAGACCCGGTCAAGAAGAACCAGGCCCTGCTCGACGGGACGGTCGACGCGGTCTGGTCGACCGTCGACGAGATGCCGATCAACATGGCCACGTACCGCAACGCCAACGTCGTGGCCAAGGCGTTCATGCAGATCGACTGGTCCCGCGGCGGCGACGCCTGCGTGGCCAGCGCGGAGGTCAAAGCGGTCGACGACCTGCTGGGCAAGAAGGCGGCCATGTTGATGTTCTCGCCCGAACACACGTTGTTCGAGTTCATGATCACCAACTCCCGGCTCACCGCCACTCAGCTCACCCGGATACGCGCCGACGCCGCCTTCTCGCCCGACGATCCGCTGTTCGCGCGCAAGCAGTTCGTGGACAAGAAAGTGGATGTGGCCTGCGTCTGGGAGCCCGACGTCAGCCTGGCCATCACCAGCCGCCCCGGGGCGCACCGTCTGTTCTCCACCGAAGATGCCAGCGAGCTGATAGCCGACGTGTTGCTGGTGCGACAGGACCTGCTGGACAGCAAGCCGGCCCTGCTGGAAAAGATCGCCCGGCTCTGGTTCGCCGGGGTGGAGAAGGCGGAAGCCGACCGTGAGGCTGCCGCGAAGTTCATCTCCTCGGTCGTGCCCCGGTTCCGTGACGAGTTGGGGCGCGAGCAGACCCTGCGCTCGTTCCAGTGGGTGCGCTGGTCGGGCCTGGCCGACAACGTGAAGTTCTACGGGCTGGACGCCACCCGACCGGCCTTCGACCGCATCTACAACCAGGCCGACGCGATCTGGGTCAACTACCCGCAAGCGGAAATCAAGGACCGCTTCGCGCCGGTGACCCTCCGGGACGAGCGCATCATCCGCCGGATCTGGGAGACAGCGGGCAAGAAGCTGCCCGTGGCCCGGGCCGAGAAGTACCAGGACGCCACCGCGCTGACCGGGACTGCCATCTTCGCCAAGCCCATCTCCATCAACTTCCGCGGCGGGAGCTTCGACCTGGACGCCGAGGCGATGGCGGTCGTGAACAGCGAGCTTCTGCCCCAGCTGGAAATCGCCAAGAGCATGTACCTACGGGTGGAGGGCAACACCGACTCGCACGGGTCGGCCAGCGTCAATCAGAAGCTGTCCGAGCGCCGGGCCAAGGCGATCCTCGAGTACCTGGTCTCGCGTGGGATCGATCGCTCGCGCATCGTGGCGCGCGGAAATGGCGCCAGCCGACCGGTGGCCAGCAACCGCACCGCCGAGGGCCGGGCCATGAACCGCCGGACCGAGATCATGTTCATCCCGGCCAAGCGCAACCCGCCCTCCTGATCAGAAGAGCGACCAGAGCAGGCTGACCACCACCGCCCCGGCCAGGCAGCCCAGGACCAGGGGTCGCCAGCCGCCGGTCACCCAGGACATCCCCGCGCGCCGCGCGCTCATCGCTCTGGCCTTCCAGCCCGCCAGCGCGGAGGTGGAGACGCCGTTGGTGGCCACCACCTCGCGCGGGCTGGTGATGCGCTCGGCGGAGGCCTCGTCGGGCCGCGCGCCGAAGGTGAAAAGGCCCGAGGGGGTCGTGGTCACCAGCTTGGGATCGATGACCGTCGACGCCGTGGCGGTGGGCATCGATAGGACCTTGGCGGCGGCCACCCTGGGCACGGCGTTGACGATGGTGCCCCGGGCGTTGTCCAGCACCGAGGTCGAGATGCTGAGGCGCAGATGCGGCACACCCTGCTCGTCGCTGGGCTCGAGCATGATCGAGTCCAGGGTACCCTCGCGCGCCAGCGCCCCCGGGTGCTGCAGGAAGGTGATCCGCACGCCCGAGTGCAGCCGCATGAACGGCAGTCGTGTGGCCAGGCGCACCTCCTCGCCGACCACGCTGGCCTGGCAACGGATGGGTGCGGACAACCCCTCGAACCAGACGTCCACCGGCTGTCGTTCGCCGTCCGCCGGATCGACCAGCTGGCGCAGGAACTCGACGTCACGCTTCTCCAGGTCCAGGAACTCGATCCCCGCGCCGGGGCTGCGCAGCGGGGCGTTCCGCGACACCTCCCGCACCCAGGCCACCCGTCCGCGCACGGTCCGGGTCTGCCGGGCCAGGCTCAGGCGGCACATGACCTCGGTCCCGGCGGCGGGCACCTCGGCGCCCGAAATGGTGACGAACATGCCCAGCGGACTCAGATTCTGGATCCGGACAACGATGTCGTTGAGGCGCCCGGCCGCCTTCAGGAAGGCCTTGCTCTGGTAGACGATGCGGTGCTGGCGACGCAGCTCCATCCGGTGATCTCCCAACCATGCACGGTGGAAAAAGGTCACCATGATGCCCGAAGCGCCCCCGGACGCAAGCCACGCCGCCGGCGCCGCCACCAGACTGCCCCGGATGATCCGTAAGGCACGATATCCAGCCAACGTTTGCTGAAGTTGCGCCTTGCCTTCGCCCGGTAGAACGCGCTAGGGCTCTTGAAGATCAGGCCTCGCTTTTCAGGGGCGTCACCCAAACCCAATCTCGGTCGACTCGGCGCTGTCGTTCAAGCGCATGAGGCGTCCAAATCGGGCGTCGAGAGGTCGGCCCGAGATCACCCCCGTAACCGACCTGTTCCCGGCAAGAAACCTGGGTGCAACGGCAGGTATGTTCTGCTGGCCCTCGCGGAGGAGAGGCGGAGGAGCCCGATGCGCAACCAAACAGCCCAACGATCGATCTGGAAGGTCATCTTCTTCAACCAGTACAACCTTCTGTTCATGGCGGGGGCGGTGGCCTTCTCGCTGGCCCTGGCCTCCCGGTGGCCGCTGGTGCTGGGAGCCGCTGTCGAGATGGCGTGGTTGCTGGCCGCCCTGGTCAGCCGCCGCCCGCGCCGCTGGGCCGCCCGCCACATCCTCGAGCAGGACCGGGCCGTTCGCGAGTCGGACATCGCCCCGGTGTTCCAGTCGCTGGGACCCGATTACGCGGCCCGGGTCGAAAAGCTCGAGGGCATAGGGGCCGACATCCGGCGGCTGGTCTGGGAGCGAGGGCTGGACGGCGCCCTGTACTCCGGCGACGAGAACCGCCTGGAGTCGTTGTTGATGGGCTTCTGCCGCATGTCCGCGCTGCACGAGCGGCTGTCCCGCTTCGTCGGCACCACCAACCCGGCCCAGCTGGAACAGGAGCTGGTGGGCCTGGGCCAGTCGCTGTCCGCCGAGAAAGATCCGTCGCTGCGCTACCTGCTGCAGCAGGCGCTGGCCATCGCCCAGGCCCGCTTCGAACAGCAGGAGCAGATGGGCAGCCAGCTGCGGCTGCTCGGCGTGCGGATGGGCACGCTGGAGATGTCGCTCGACTACCTGCGTTCCCAGATCTTCGCCGGCCGGTCGCGGCAGGAGCTGTCGGCCGAGATCGCCCAGATGGTCGGCAACCTCAGCTTCCTGCTGGACATCGAGGCCGAGGTCAACACCTCGGTCGAACGCATCCAGCCCACCGTGGTCCCGGCCAACGCCAGCCAGGCCATCCGCGGCGGCTCCTAGCTCGCCGGCCTCACACCAGACGCTCCGTCTCGATCACGCCGCGGCGCCTGAGCTCGCGCTTCAGGCCCGCGTACCAGCGATCGCCGAGCAGGTCATGGGCTGCGCAGTGACGGTCGATCGCCTGCTGGCGCTCTGCCGTCGGCTCCTCGAACATCGCCCGGCACAGGCCCGCCTCCAGGTTCGACAGCGGCAGGATGTAGCCCTGCACGCCGGGCGTGCTGGTCAGGCAGAGGTGTTCCCAGCCCTGGAACACCGGCACGCCGGTGCCCGCCCCCACCAGCGCGCGGGTCAGCTCGACTGACCCGCCCGAGTCCTTGACCCCCACCACGGTCCCGCCGCGACACAGATCGATCAGGGTATCCAGGGCCAGCGGCGTGCCGGTGAGCTTCGGTTCGTTGTAGAGGAACAGGGGCAGCCCGCTCTCGCCGGCGACCGCCCGGTAATGCGCCAGCACCTGCTGCTGCGGGAGCTCGCGGCCGAATGGCCCGGGCACCACGATCGCGTCCACCTGCAGCTCACGGGCGAGCCGGGCGCGTTCGATGACCTCGGTCGTGGTGGGCAGCTCTATTCCCGCGAGGACCGGCAGCCCCCGCGCGCACCGGCGGGTGGTCTGCACCACCTCCCGCCATTGGCCGAGCGACAGCGCCCAGCCCTCACCCGAGCTGAGCGCCGGGATGAGCCCGGTGACATCGCCGCGGACCGATTCGATCAACCTCTCCAGGCTGCGGGCGCAGACCTGGCCCTCCTCGGTCAGCGGCGTGATCAGCGGAACCAGGATCCCTCCGTACATCAGGCACCTCCTGCCTCGAACAGCGGAACGCGCAGCTGGAGCGAGCTGCGATACAGAGCCTCCAGCCACTCCGGGAACTCCGCCTCCACCGCTCCGTCGGCGGGGCTGCGGACCGGCAGGTCCGCCTCCCCGAGCAACGCCGGATCCACGCTGTAGACCAGACCGTTGCGTTCCAGCGCCCGCGCCACCAGCAGGCGCTGGAAGATGGGCAGCCCCTGGAGCCGCGCTTCGGTGAGCGCGAGCCGCAGGGTGCTCTCCTCGTAGCCCTCCCGCTGGATGCAGCGGTGGCTGTGCAGGCCGTCCATGAAGGGATAATAGAGGTCCTGCAATTTGCGGCTGTACCGCCAGATGACGTCGTCGCAGCGTCCGATGTGTTCCCAGCTCATCCACATCGTGGTCTTCAGCCGTTCGACCACGAACGCCTTGCAACGCAGGCGCAGCGGGTCGGAAGCGGCGTTCATGCCCAGAAAGACGCTGTAGTCGACGTACTCCCGTTCATTGTCCATACCGCTGGATCTCCAGGGCCAGCTGCCGGGCCGCCCCCCGGAACATCCGCGGCTCGCGCGCCAGGGCCACCCGCACGAACCGATTGCCCAGGTTGCGCTGGTTCCAGAAAAAGTAGGTGCCTGGCAACACGTACACGTCGCGGGCCAGCAGCTTGCGGTGGAAGTCCATCGAGTCGACCCCCAGCGCCGAGATGTCCAGCCAGGCGACGCTCACGTTGATGCGCGGCTCGCAGTCGCGCACCGGCGTGTCGGCCAGGGCCAGCGCCAGCTCGCGGCGGTTGGTGCTGAGCACGTTGCGCACCGATTCGAAGTCGTCGGCCTCCGAGTCACGCAGGTAGCGGGTGAGCATGTTCAGGGTGAAGGGCGAGACGTTCAGCAGGACGCTGGTCTGGATGTCGTAGATGGCCGGGTAGATGTCGCGGCTGCTCATCAGGATGGCGCACTTGGCGTCCTGCAGGGGCCAGACCTTCCCGGTATCCTCGATGACGATGTAAGAGACGCCCGACGACTCGAGCAGGTCGTAGATGTCGAACCACTTGGCCCGCCCGTCCATCAGCGCGAACGAGGCGAAGCAGCGGTCGATGATCAGCAGCTTGCCGTGATCGACGCAGAACCGGACCACCTCCTCGAAGGCCGGGCGCCCATCGGTCAGCAAGGTGAAGCCGGTGGGGTTGTTGGGATCCACCAGGAAGAGCGCATCGGTGGTCACGCGCCGGCAGAGGTTGTCGTAGATCTGGTCGAGGTCGGCCAGGTCCTCCTCGGGGATCGCGTTGAGGGGGATTTGCTGGTTGCGCAACAGATCGTGGAGGTTGTCGAAGCACGGCTCGATCAGCGAGACCGACATCTTCCGCTGCATCAGGAAGGTGGCGGCGACCATGGTCGAGATGGAGGACGCGTAGGCCAGCAGCGCCCGGCCGGTCTGCAGCGCGGTCGGCTGCCGCTGCAGCTCGAAGAAGGCGGTGATGAAGTCCTGCTCGAGGTCGCGCTGCAGACGCTCCTCCGATTCGTACCAGAGCTGCGGCAGGCTCTCGACGATCTGACGCTGCGTGGGCGACTGACGCTGGTGGGTGTGCGCGTCGGCGAGGTTGAAGCGCCGGGTGAGCGCGTGGATCTCGTGCTGGGTGATGTCCGTCAGCCGGTCGGCGAGAGGGTTGCGGGCGACGGGAGCGGGGCGGCGGCGGGCGACGGCCGGGGATGTCGAGATCATGATGGCCTCCTGGTCTGGTCTGGCTGGTTTGGATGGCTGTGCGGCATACAGCCCAACGGCAAAGACCGCTGAATATTGCTGCCGTAAGATTTGGAATCGAAACACAGAACGTTATCGCGGCAATTACCGGTCCTGTACGATTCGCTTCCCGGTTCCTTTCGCGCGTGAGCGCTGTGTAACCTGCAGAGCACGTCGGACAGGCACACTTAAGCTGGATTCGCTGCGAGCCAGCCCGGGACGGAGAAACACCGGATTTCGAATTACCGTCGGTGACCATCCCAGGTGGCGAATAGGGTTGCGCTTGACGATCGTCTATCAGAGCAGGCCCTGTCTGCAAACCTCATCCGACCCCACACCCGAACATAGGTGTGCGTCGGACGTCAGGCCGCCGGCGGTCTGCCGAGCCGGTTCCTAGCCACATCGTGCGTGGCCAGATCCTAACGAGCTGAGCTACCAGCGACGGCGTGAAGCACTTTAAGTCGATGGCTCCGTGCACATCGGCTTCTTCCCCGAGCGAGGGCCGTTCCAGCCGGGGTTTCCACTGGCTGGTCGTCACTCTGGCGCTGGCAGGGTGTGTGGGGAGCGTGGGCAGCTCAGGGGGCCCGGACCCAGGGGCGCCGGCGCCGGGTGGAAACGCCCCGCCGGGAATGGCCGACCCGCAGAGGCAGGCGCCTGCCCCGGGGTCGGTCACCGCGGGCGTGGCGCCGATGAGACGCCTCAGCGTCGAGCAATACCGGAATACCGTGCGGGACCTGCTGGGCGTCGAGGTGCCGGTGCTGTCGCTGCCCGGAGACGAGGTCATCGACGACCGGTACTTCAGCAACGTCGGGAACCCACTCAAGAGCGTCGATCTCGACCGCTACGTGGATGCTGCCGAGCTTCTGGCCAAGGCGGCGGTAGCAAGGCTGGCCGGACTGGTGAGCTGCGACCCGAACGCGGTCGGCGCGGCCGTCTGCGCGCATACCTTCATCGAACGGTTCGGTCGCCGCGCCTACCGGCGGCCGCTCTCGCCCGAGGAGGTGGCCAGGCTAGAGATGGTGTTCGCGGCGGCGGGGGGCGCATTCAGCGACGGGATCGAAGCGGTGGTGGCGGCGCTGCTGCAGTCGCCGAAGTTCCTGTACCTGGTGGAGCCGGTGCCGGCCCAGGCGGCCGGGAAGGTGGTGCCGGTGGATCCGTGGGCCCTGGCCTCCCGGCTGTCCTATTTCCTGCTCGGCACCATGCCCGACGACGCCCTGCTGGATGCCGCCGGCCGCGGGGACCTGGCCACCCCGGCGGCGGTCGCCCAGCAGGCGATGCGGCTGTCGAAGGATCCCCGATTCCGGGCCAACGTGGCCAGCTTCCACGACCAGTGGCTGCTGCTGCGCGAGCTGGGCGGCGCCGACAAGGACCCGATGTTGTTCCCGGACTGGGGCCCCGAGCTCAAATCCGCCCTGGCCGAGGAGAGCCGGCGGTTCGTCGAGCAGGTCATGAGCGAGGAGGATGGACGGGTCGAGACCCTGCTGTCGGCGTCGTTCTCCATGCTCAACGGGCCGCTGTACGACTTCTACGGTGTCCCGAAACCGGCCGGCGCCTCGGCCGCCACCTGGCAGAAGGCGGCCCTGGATCCGCAACAGCGGGCGGGCATCGCCACCCAGGCCAGCCTGCTCGCCGCGCAGGCGCACGCCAACCAGACCTCGTACATCCTGCGCGGCAAGCTGGTGCGCGAGTCGCTGTTCTGCACGCCCATCCCCCCGCCCCCTCCCGAAGCGGCGAACGTGGAAAGCTCCCTGCCCCCCACCGCCAGCGCACGCGACCGGGCCGCCGCCCACCGGATCAGGCCCGAATGCGCCACCTGCCACGAGCTGTTCGATCCCATCGGCTTCGCCTTCGAGAACTACGACGCCACCGGGCGCTACCGGGTTAGGGAGGCGGGCGGTCAGCCGATCGATGCCGCCATCCAGGTGACCGGCACGCGCGACCTGGACGGTCCAGTGGCCAATGCGGTCGAGCTGCTGCACAAGATCTCCACCGCCGCCGAGGTGCGCGACTGCATCGCCCGGCAATGGATGCGGTTCGCGCTGGGGCGGGTCGAGAGCGACGACGACGCCCCCTCGCTGGCGGAGGCGCGCCGGGCCCTGCGGGAGGGCGGGCGCATCCAGGACCTCGTGGCGGCGCTGACCCGCTCGGATTCCTTCCGCTACCAGCGGGTCAGCCCCTGACCAGCGCCCACCGCCTCAGGCGGTGACCAGGGTGCCGGCGCCCTTCTCGGTGAACAGCTCGACCACCACGCTGTGGGGGGCGCGGCCATCCACCACGTGCACCGCCTCGACCCCACCGGCCAGCGCGCGCAGGATGGCGTTGGCCTTGACCTGCATGCCGCCCTTGACCGCGCGGCCCTCCTGCAGCCTGCCACTCAGGTCGGCGGCGCGCAGCTCGCTGAGGAGCTTGCCGTCCTCGTCCAGGATCCCGGGCACGTCGGTCAGGAAGATCAGCTTGCGCGCCCGGATCGCCACCGCGATCTCGGCGGCGGCCACGTCCGCGTTGATGTTGTAGGTGGTGCCGTCCAGCCCCGCGCCGATGGGTGACACCACCGGGATGTAGGCCTTGTCCAGGCACATGTCGAGCACCTCCGGGTGGACGCTCTCGACGTCGCCCACCAGCCCCAGGTCCGGTTTGCCCGGCCGGGGCGCCTGCTTGCGGGCCTGCAGCAGACGTCCGTCCTTGCCCGACAGCCCCATGGCCGAGCCGCCCAGGGTCTGGATCAGCCCGACGATCTCGCTGTTGACCCGGCCGGTGAGGACCATCTCCACCACCTGCATCTCGTCGGGCCCGGTCACGCGCTGCCCGTCGACGAACTGGCTCTTCTGGCCCAGCCGTTCCAGGGTGCGGTTGATCTCGGGGCCACCGCCGTGGACCACCACCGGCAGCAACCCGGCCGCCCGCAGCAGCACCACGTCCTGGGCGAAGGCGCGCTTCAAGGCCGGATCGACCATGGCCGCGCCGCCGTACTTGATCACCGCGCGCGTGCCGGAGAATCGCTGGATGTACTTGAGCGCGGCCACGACCAGCTCGCGCTGGTTGGCCAGGCTCTCGCCCGATGGATGGGGGCTGGCGGCGTTCGGATCGCTCATGGCAGGTGGCCCACCAGGTCGGCCAGGCCGTCGGTTTCGGGAAAGCCGAACATCAAGTTGGCGTTCTGCACCGCCTGGCCGGCGGCCCCCTTGACCAGGTTGTCCAGGGAGGCGCAGACGATGGCCACGTTCCGCTCGGCGTCCGCGCGCGCGCCCAGCACCACCCGGTTGGTGCCCACGGTGGAGGCCAGGGTCACCGCCTCGGCGTCGGCCACGCGCAGGAACGGCCGCCCCTCGGCAAAGGTGGCCAGCGCCCGGGTCACCGCCGCGCCGGGGTCGCCGGCCGCCGTGGCGGCCGGGGTCAGGCGCCCGTACACGGTGGCCAGGATCCCGCGGCGAGCCGGCAGCAGGTGGGGCGTGAACACCAGCCGGACGCCCGGGACACCGCCCAGGGCGAGGATGCGCTCGATCTCGGGCGTGTGCTGGTGGCGCAAGATCCGGTACGCGCGGATGTCGCCGTCCACCTCGGAGAAGGAGTATTCATCAGTCGCCCGGCGGCCGGCGCCCGTGGTGCCGCTCTTGGCGTCGATGATGATGGAGGTGGGGTCCACCAGCCCGGCCCGCAGCAGGGGCAGGACCGCCAGCGCGCTGACGGTGGCGTAGCAGCCGGGGTTCGAGACCAGCCGCGCCGCCGGCAGGCGCTCGGCGGTTCCCGTCGCCTCGGGCAACGAATAGACCGCCTGGGCCAGCAGGCCAGGATCGGGATGGGCAAAGCCGTACCAGCGCGGATAATCAGCCGCGGGCAGCCGGAAGGCGCCCGATATATCGACCACCCGGGCGCCGGCGGCCAGCGCCAGCGGCGCCAGCTCGCAGGACGCCTCGGCGGGTGTGGCGAGAAAGACCAGCGACAGCTCGCCGAACGCCTTCTTGCCGTCCGCCTGCGACAGGCAGGCCACGTCGGCGGCGGGTCCGGGCAGCGCCAGGCGGGCGCCCAGCTTGCTGCCGGCCCATTTGTCCGACGTCGCCTGGACCAGGCGGAAATGCGGGTGACGGGCGAGGATGCGCGCTAGCTCGATCCCGGAGTACCCGGACACGCCGACGATCCCCACCCGGGGGGAACCGGAACTCATGGGCGGGAACTATGGCGACGATCCCGCCGCTGCACAAGGCCGAGCCGCCGCCGCATCCCGACGCCGCACACGCATGGGCAGGTCGTCGCGCGGGCGCAGGGTGATGGCGGGCTGCAGGCGCAGCTGGTAGCCGGGGCGCGGCGCGAGCTCCACCTGCTGCAGCAGCACGGCGAGGATGATCACCGCCTCCATCATGGCAAAGTGCGCTCCGGCGCAGACGCGCGAACCGCCGCCGAACGGCAGGTAGACGTGCCGGGGCAGGCGGTCCTCCAGGCCGTCCAGCCAGCGCTCGGGGTTGAACGCCTCGGGATCGTCGAAGTAGCGCGGGTTGCGGTGGCTCGCCCAGGGGGTGATCAGCACCTGCTGGCCGCGCCGGATGTTCCAGCGCGAAACCACCAGGTCCGTCAGCGCCTCGCGCCCGAAGGCCCAGACCGGCGGACGCAGGCGGAGGGTCTCCTTGACCACCGCGGTCAGGAAGGGCAGCCGGCGGACGTCCTCGGCGCCGGGGCGTCGGCCCTGCAGAGCAGTCTGCAGCTCCTGGCGAGCGCGGTCCGCCGCGGCCGGATGCTGGCTGAGAAACCAGAGCGCGAAACAGAGCGCCATGGCCGTGGTCTCGTGGCCGGCGAGCATGATGGTCACCACCTCGTCGCGCAGGTGCGCATCGCTCATCGGCTGCCCGTCCTCGTCGCGCGCACTCAGGAGCCGCCCCAGCAGGTCATCCCGATCGGCGCCGGCATCGGCACCGTCCTGCCGGCGGCGCTGCTCGATGATGGTGGTGACCACCCGGTCCAGCCGCGCCGCCGCCTGGCGCAGGCGCCGCCGCACCGGCAGCGGCCAGGACCGGGGCACCAGCCGCCGCCAGGTGAACACCAGCTGCGCAAAGGCGGCCAGCGCCTGGTCCAGCGCGTGCGCCACCTCGCGGGCAGCCGACTCGACGTCGGTGCCGAACAGGGTCTCGGCCACCACCCCCAGGGTCAGCTTCATCATCGCCGGCCGCACCGCCACCTCGCTGCCGTCGGCCAGCGAGCCCGCCAGCCGCTCGGTGGCGCGGGCCATGGCAACGGCATAGGCGGCGATCTGCTTGCGTTGCAGCGGCGGCGCCACCAGCTGCCGCTGACGCCGCCAGTGCTCGCCGTGGCTCGTCAGCAGCCCCTCGCCCAGCACCACGTCCAGCGCGCGGGTGGTCCAGTCCTTGGAAAATCGGTGTTCCCGGTCCAGCAACACCTCGCCCACGCCCTCGGGATCGCTGAGGTAGACGAACGACGCGCCGATGCCCGGCAACTCGCCGGCCCCCGGGTAGCGGGCGGTGAACCGCTCGATGAAGCCCAGCGGGTCGCGCGCGAAGGTGATGAAGGCCAGCAGGCCCTGCAGGCCGGGCGCGCGCGGCGGCGGCCCCGGCTGGCTCGCTTGCACCGCTTCGCTCATAGCCGTTTCAGGAACTCCATCACCGCCTCCCGCTCGCTTTCCAGCATATGCGCGAACGGCTCGACGTGCCCGCCGTTGTGCTGCCCGGGGCGGCCGGTGTCGTACACGTCGGGCAACATCCAGGGGCGGTATCCCTCCGGGTAGCGGTACACCCCATCGGCTCCGACCTCGCCCGCCACGCCCAGCCGCCGCCAGTCCAGGCGGTGCCCGCCCACCTGGAACCGTGTGGGCCGCGCCTCGGGATGCATGAGGTGCCACAGCGTCGGAACCGAGCCGTTGTGCAGGTAAGGCGCCGTGGCCCACACCGCGCTCAGCGGGGTGGCGACGTAGCCGTGGCTGGCCCGCGCCTCCAGCAGCGGCCCCAGCGCGGTCTCCTGGAAGGCGCCGTTGACCCCCTCGCCCACCGCCTGGGCGCGCGCGGGGTCGGTCCCGATCACCTCGACCGGAACCACCCGGTTGGGGAACTCGACCAGCCGGAACCGCCCGTCGACGTCGCGGGCATACCGCCCGTGGCAGCCCTCGCAGTGGCAGGCGTACACCTCCTCGCCCTGCCGGGCGCGGGCCTCGTCCAGCGGACCGGGAAACGGCGGCGGCCGGTAACGATCGACCAGATGTTGCAGCACCTCGCGCACGGGACCGACGTTCTTCGTGGCCGCCACCTGGAAAGGCACGCCCAGCGTTCCCACGGTCACCACCGCGGCCACGCCGGCCATGGAGGACAGCGCTCGTCCCTGCAGCGGGCGCTGCAGCGGCCCGTCGTGCGCCCAGCCGGGCGGCGCGTAGACGGCATCGGTCAGCAGCGCGGTCTTGAAACGGAGGGCCCCGAAATCCGGCACGCCCACGAACGCCACCTCGCCCTCGGCCCGGCGATCCAGCGGCAGCACGCCCAGGTACATCTTCATCGTGGCCACGCCGTTGGTCAGACCCGGCGAGCCATTGGAATACGGGGTGAAGCCGCCGATCCGTTCCAGGGTCGGCAGGCGGCGGGCGAGCTCGGGCAGGTAGCGCCGGCGGATGGTGTCCAGCTCCGCGGCGCTCACCTGCGGGAACACCGCCGGGATGGCCGCCAGCAACTGCTCGGGCGCGCGCGCGGCTGCCCGGAACGCGGTGAACACCTCGTCGGCGTAGCGGCCCAGATCGATGGAAGTGGAGGGCAGTCCGATCCAGGCCTCGAGGGTGGGAAAACCGTCCGCGTCGTAGGTGGTCCCGGCGTGGCAGGTGGCGCAGCCGGTGTTCACCACCTCCATCTGCAGGCGCGGCCAGCGGTTCTCGATCGTGCCCCCCACCAGCCCCAGCGGACGGCGCAGGGCCGGCGGCGGGTCGGCCGCCGGCCAGTTGGCGATCCGCCGCGGCACCAGGAACCCGTAACGTGTGGACAGCAGCTGTCCCCCCGCGCGCTCGCTCAGCTCGGTCGCGGGGTCGCGCTCGCGCTGCTGCAGCAGCAGGGCGGTGATCAGCACCTTCCAGGGCACGGCGCTACGGCTCAGGGTCTCGGTGGTCAGTCCGTGGAAGTCGTCGAACATCAGGCGGACCAGCCCCCGGTCCGCCGCCTCGCCCGCCTCCGGCAGCGCCGGCGCGCGCGCCTCCAGCACCGGCGCGCAACCGGCGACCGCGGCCAGCAGCAGCCACACCAGCCGGCTCATCGCCGTCCTCCGCCGCCCACCAGCCGCCGCAGGAACCGGCGCACCAGGAACCCGCGCGCCGCCGCGACCAGCGTCCCGCGGGTCCGCTCGGCGCGGCCGGTCCAGGGATTCCAGAACAGCCCCTCGGGCCCGGGGCCGCCGGGCCGCCCCAGCAGCTCGCGGATGGCCTCGTACGCCATCAGGCAGCCGGTGATCCAGACCATCGGCGCGAAGGAGATGCGCGGCCGCGCGCCGCTGACCATCTCCCCGGCGACGGCCAGGTCCACGTGCGCGGCGGTGCTCGAATGGGTCAGCACCCACTCGAGCTCCCTCTGCTTGCACCCCGCCAGCACCTCCTCGCTCAGCTGATCGATCTCGCGCCCCACGCTGGGGTAGCCCAGCCGTTCCTCGGGGCGGGGGTCGCCTGGCCGCACCACGCAGACGTTGGGCAGGGTGGAGGCGAAGGCGTCGACCACCGTGCGCCCGACCCGCCGCCCCTCGCGCATCAGCCGCAGGGTGGCGCGCACGTCGTCGCAGCCGTTGATGGCCACGTCGGCGGCGCTCAGCAAGATGGGCAGCTGCTCGGTCCATTCGCCGCCCAGCACGTCCACCCGGCAGTCCGGGTTGACGCGCTGGAGCTGCTCGCGCGTGACCGCCGTCTTCTCCTGCCCGAGAACGTCCAGGTTGGCGAAGATCTGGCGGTTGAGGTTCGACAGCTCGAACCGGTCGATGTCGGCGATGGTCAGCCGGCCCACCCCGGCCCGGGCCAGGCAGGCCACCGCCACGCCGCCCATCCCGCCCACGCCGGCCACGAACACGTGGCCCGCGCGCAGGCGCCGCTGCTCCTGTGCCGAAACGAATCCCAGGTTCCGCTGGGTGAAGCCCTCGTAAGAAAATGCGTCCGCGGTCACGGTGTGCCCTCGTTGGTCCTCTCTGCCCCGCTCTCTCGCAAACCCGGTGCCGGAATCAGCCAGCGCACCACCGGCACCACCAGACTGAAGAGCAGCAGCAGCAGCGCCTGGAACAGCAGGCGGCCGGCCAGCCCGGGTGGGCCCTTGCGCCGCAAGAACCTCCACGACGAGGCCAGGGTCCAGGTGCCCAGCTGCAGGAAGTCGTCGCCCCGCGCGTAGTCCAGCGCGCGCTGGCAGCAGCCGTTCACCGCCGGATCGCGGTGCTTGGGCGCCTGCTCGAAGCTCTTCTTCAGCTCGTCCGAGCCGCCGGTGTAGGCGTCGGTGATGATCTGCCGGGCCTCGTCGAACCCCGCTTCCTCGGCCACCC
Source organism: Myxococcota bacterium (assembly GCA_046734815.1). Taxonomy (GTDB): domain Bacteria; phylum Myxococcota_A; class Polyangia; order Fen-1088; family Fen-1088; genus CAVYGB01. The sequence continues at coordinate 50,416 of JBKPRZ010000272.1, forward strand.
CGAAGGCGGTGCGGTGGACCTTCATGATCGCCCGGGCGCGCAGCAGGTGACCGAACGTCTGACGCGCGCCCGGCCGGTGGCTGGGGTACACGTCGTCGTAGCCCTCGGCCACCAGCCCGAACACCGCCGGCACCTGGGTCACGTTCGAGATCCAGACCGGCCGCATGCCGCTGCGGAAGAACAGCAGGAAGTTGGCCAGCCCGTACAGCAGCTGCGACAGCCCCCGGCTGCGGTGATCGCGGTGCACGTAGGCCAGCCCCAGGTGGGCCACCCGCTCGAACCGGGGCAGCTCCAGGTAGCGCAGGGCCGAAAACGCGATCGGTTCGCCGGTCGAGCGTCGGTAAACCAGGGTGACCACCCGGTGGGCCAGCTCCTCGCGATCGCCGGTCAGCGCGCCGTACAGGGGGACCGGCTTGCCGTCCTGGCCGGCCGCCGCCACCGCGCGCAGCTCGGCGGTCAGCTGCGCGAGCGCGGCGTCGTGCAGCCAGCGGCCGGGCCGCTCGAGCACCGCCACGTCCAGATCGCCGCCCAGGGGCAGCCGCAGCGCCAGCCGCTCGGCTCCCAGCAGCGACGACCCCAGCGAGCGCAGCCCCCTCAGCATGCCACCGCCTCGGGCGCGCTCCGGCGCGCGTGCAGCACCCGGGACAGCTCGGCGATCGGGTACAGCGCCTGACGGAGGGCGCCGCGGTCGAGGAAGCCGTCCACCGCCACCGTCATCACGGCACCCGCCGAGAGCGGCACCAGGAAATCGCAGCGCTGCTGCTCCAGGAGGTCCAGCACCTGCTCGGCGGCCAGGCTGGGCGCGGTCGACCCGCGGGCCAGACGCGCCAGCAGGGCGGCGCGATCCGCGGGGCCGGGGTGGGCCAGGAAGTGGCGGTCCATCTGGTCGTATCCGCCGGCGGCCAGCTCCGCCGCGGTCAGCACCTTCACCTCGCGCAGCTCCGGCCAGCCGCGAAGGTTCTCGACGTAGCGTTCGAAGTCGTCGGTGCGCAGGCGGGCCAGGCGGCCCAGCAGCGCATCGGCCCGCCGCAGCTCGTTCTGGGTGACCGCCACCCGGATGGGGTCCAGCACCAGGAACGCGATCACCGGCAGGACGCTGGCCCACACGGCCAGATCCGCGGGCGCCCCCTCGACCAGCGCCGCCAGCGCGCGGGCCAGCAGCAGCGATGCCGCGGCGAACAGGGCCAGCCGTCCGAGCATGCCGCGTACGCGCCACAGCCCGCCCGCGTGGAACGAGCAGGCCGCCACGTAGGTGACCAGCAGCAGCCCCGCCGCCCCCAGCCGGGGCCACCGCCCGCCCAGCGCGTCCCGGTTCTCGCTGACCACCGCCACCAGCGCCGCCGCTCCCAGTGCGCTCATCGCCACCAGGGTGCTGCGACCGGGGCCCTGCCGGCGGGCCGCCGCCGTGGCCACCAGCGCCGCGAACACCCAGACCAGCGCCGCCAGCTGATAGCCCATCATGGCAAGCATCCACCCGCGGGCCTGCGACCAGGCCCCCGCCCAGGTGATCCCGAAAAAACCGGTGGCCAGCAGCGCGAGCACCTTCAGAACCAGCGGCACGCGCCGCCCGGTGACCGCTTCGGCGTACAGCAGGGCGCCCAGCGGGAACAGCCCGAAACCCAGATATTGCAGATGCCGCGACCAGGCCGCGGCGGTCAGCGCCTGGTGCCCGCGACAGCCGAACCCGACCGCCAGGAACAGCAGCAGCGCGGCCAGCCGCCGCTGGACCCGCCCCGGCTCGCAGCGGACCACCACCGCGGCGACATACAGCAACGCCCCGGCCGCCGCGGCCAGGTCCAGCAGGGTCTCGAGCCGGGCGCTCATGACCGGGCGCTGTCCTCCAGCGAGCGTCGAAAAAGGTGCAGCCGCTGATACGGCCGGGCGCCCATCTTCTCCGCCTGCCGCAGGCTGGCCCGGTTGGCGTCGGCGATCCAGGTGCCGCCCACGTGGGTGTAGCCGCCGCGGGCCAGCCCGGAAACCAGCTGGGCCATCATCAGACCGTTGACCCCGCGGTTCTGGTATTCGGGATCGACCGCGTAATAGATGAGCGAGGCGCGGCGGCAGGCGCGCCGGTAGCGCAGGTACTTCCACAGCGCGCCCAGACCCAGCCGCGATCCGGTCTCGCGCAGGAATGGGTTCAGGTCCGGCACGCAGACGATGGCCCCCACCGGGCGCAACCCGTCGTAGGCCAGCACCGTGATGCGCGGGTCGACGATCCACATGAGGTCCTTGGCGTAAAATAGGAATTCCGTCTCGGTCATCGGCACGAACAGCGGGTTGGGATCGAAGGCCCGGTTCAGAAGCTCGCGGCACTCGGCCAGCTGCCGCCGCAGGCTGCGCCGGCGCACCGGCTCGACCCGCAGGCCGGTGGCGGCCAGGGTCCGCTGCTTGTCACCCAGCGCCCGCGTGGCGGCCTGGGGCTGCACCTCGAACTCGAAGGTGGTCATGGGGAAGAACGGCTGGTAGCCCAGCCCCGCCAGCAGCCGCGGCAGGTGCGGCGGGCTGTAGCTCTGCTCGATGTACGGCGCCAGCGCATGGCCCTCGGTCACCACCCCGACCGCATGGTTGCCGGTGAGGTTGTAGTTGCCTGCGATCTCGCGCGCGCCGTTCCGCCGTCCGAACGCCTCGGCCGCGCCCAGCAGCAGCGCCGCCGCCCGCGCGTCGTCCGCACAGTCGAAGAATCCGAACTGGCTGCGCGCGGTCCCGTGGCGCTGGTTCGAGGCGCGGTGTACATGGGCCACGATCCGGCCGATCGGGCGGCCGTGCTTGGAGACCGAGAAGAAGGTCAGGTCGTCGGGTCGGTTGAAGGTCGGGTGCTGCGCCGGATCCAGGAACCGTTTCAGGTCCGATCGCAGCGGCGATACGTAAGCGCTGTCGCGCCCGTACGCCTCGAACGGCGCCTCGAAGAAGCTGTCGAAGTCTCGCTCGCGTAGCTGGTATGCCGGATCTGCGGGGGGGTGGGCGGCGGTGGTTGACATGGAGATGACGGCGCTCCGGTGGGTGTGTTCTGTCCCCCATCCAATCGCAACCGACGTGCCAGGGGACACGGCCGCCGTTGCGCGGGTCCGCAGCGCGCTGTCGGGTCGGCCTTCCGACGCCTGTGACGAACCGCTGACAGCCGTGTGGCGTCGTGACCGGGCGGCCGGGTATTCTGCGGCCGCCTTGCCGTCCGCCGTCATCCTCGCCATCCTGCTGCTGGCGGACGCTCCCGTGACAGCGTTGGCGCCACGCACATCGCCCGCGGACGCCGACGGAAACGCCGACGCCAACGCCAACGCCGTCCCCGATGCCGGCTCGGCCACCCCGCCGGTTCTGCGCCGCCGCCCCCTCGCCGTGGCCGCCGCGCTGGTCCCGGGGCTGCTGCTGCACGGAAGCGGCCACTTCGTCGGCGGCGATCGCCGGACCGCAGGCCGGCTGCTGGCCGCCGAGGGCGTGGGCCTGGCCGCGGTTGTCGCCGGTCTGGGCGGCCTGGCCGTGACCGGCGCCGCCCGCCGGCTGGTCACGCCGCTGGTGCTGCTGACCAACGTCGGCGCCGGCCTGTTCCTGAGCTCCGCCGCCGCCGACCTCTACGGCACCCTCAGGCCGCCCGGGCCTCCCGGTCAGCCCGCCCCGTTACCCACCGTGGAGGCCAGCGCCGGCGCTCTGTTCGTCCACAACCCCGTGCTGCAGCCACGCTGGCTCGCCTCGGCGGGCGCCGACCTGTGGCTGTGGCGGTGGCGGCTGTCCCCCGTCGTGCACAGCGCGGCCGACGCCGACACCGTGCGCGCCGAGCTGCGCGCGGCCTATCGGCTGTGGGGACCACGTCCCGACGCCCCTTCCCCCCGCGGAGACTTCCTCGAGCTCGGGGCAGGCGTCGTCCACCACCGCGACTCGCAGGACATCACCCCCTTCGACATCACGACCGGCGAGCTGACCCTGAGCGGCCGGCACGAGCTGCAAACCTTCGCCCCCACCCTGGCCGGCGCCTTCCTGGACTTCAGCGCCGGCATGGCCTACGGCACCACCCACTTCGGCGGCCGCGCCGACACCTTCGAACCGACCGATCTCCTGCTCGCCCGATTCGGCTTCGGCTTCTGGCTGGGCCGCGGGCCAGCGCCGCAGGCGGAGGTGAGCCTGGACTACGACAACCGCCACGACGATTTTGCCGGCGGCCTGAAGCTCACCGGCCTCGGCAGCGGACCCGCCGGGCACTTCGGCGTGCGGGCGCGCTTTTACCCCCACCCGCGCTGGGGCGTGGGCGCGCTGGCCCAGGCTGGCTCGGCGCATGTCCTGGGTCTGCAGCTCCTCTATCGCCCCGCCGAGGCGCCGCGGTGATGGTCGGGCCTCCGTTGCAGCTGACGGCGTTGATCGGCCTCGGCCTGCTGCCGCTGGCAAGCTGCCTGGACGCCGCCGATGACCGCGCCCGCCGCGACGAGCAGGCGGGTCAGGCCAGCGCCGGCGGCGTGACAGTCACCGTGGACGACGGCCTGGCCGCCGTGCGCGCGCTCGACGGCGCGGCGCTGCTCCTCTGGGCCCAGGCGCCCGAGCTGTCAATCGCGCTCGACCGCGCTGGCGCCTCCGCCCCCTTCGACATCACCGTCGAGAACGCCCTGGCCGACGCCGAGCTGCGCCTGGAGGACGGCACCGCCGTGCCGCCACGAGCCGCCGAGGCCAGCGACCCGCCGACCTCGAAGCGCTGGCGTCTGGACGTGCTCACCCGCGCCCGCCTGCAGCTGCGCGCCCCCGATCGGGACAGCCGCGAGGCGTTTCGCTTCGCCGCGTACGCCGACGTGCAGGAGGCCCTGCCCCGCGTCCAGGACATCTACCGGCGGATGGCCACCGACCCACGCATCCGCTTCGCGGTCATGAACGGCGATCTGACCGACATGGGGAGCATCGCAAGTCTGCAGCAGTTCCAGCGCGAGATGCGCACCCTGCCCTTCCCGGTCTACGCCACCCTGGGCAACCACGAGCTCGGCGCCTCGGATGTACCGTTCCACCGGCTGTTCGGCCGGGGCAGCTCCAGCTTCACCTTCCGCTCCGCCCGCTTCACCCGGCTCGACTCGGCCAGCGCCACCCTGGCGCCGGCGGTGCACGGCTGGCTCGACGACTGGCTGCGCGCCGGCGCCTCCTCCTTCCACGTGGTGACGATGCACATCCCCCCGGTCGACCCCATCGGCACGCGCAACGGTAGCTTCGCCAGCCGCCTGGAGGCGGACCAGCTGCTCGGTCGGCTGGCAGCCTTCGGGGTCGACCTGACCCTGTACGGCCACATCCACTCCTTCTACAGCTTCGCCAACGCCGGCATTCCCGCCTACATCAGCGGCGGCGGGGGCGCCATCCCGGAACGCCTCGACGGCATCGGCCGCCACTTTCTCACCATCGACGTCGACCCCGTCAGCCAGCGCTACCAGGTCGCGATCGTCCGCGTGGACTGATGTCCGGCTACCCGGTGTGGCCGAACCCGCCGCCGCCCCGCTCGGTGCCCGACAGCTCCTCCGCCTCCACCAGCTCGGCCCGCGTGACCGGCGCAATAACCAGCTGGGCCACCCGATCGCCGGGCGCAATGGTGTGCGCCTGCTGCCCCAGGTTCACCAGCAGCACCACCACCTCGCCCCGATAATCCGCATCGATGGTCCCCGGCGCGTTCACCACCGTCACCCCGGTCTTCGAGGCCAGCCCCGACCGCGGCCGCACCTGCCCCTCGTACCCCGCAGGCAGCTCGATGGCCAGCCCGGTAGGCACCCCCACCCGCTCCCCCGGCCTCAAAGTCATTGCCCCATCCGCCGCCGAAGCCAGATCCAGCCCCGCCGCCCCCGCGGTCATGTACCGAGGAATCACCGCCCCCGCCCGCAAGCGCTTGAACCGGACCGTGACCGCCGCAGTCATCGCCAAAAGCTCTGAACCTTCAAAGGAAGCGCTCCACTTTCTGCGTTCGTAGCCGGGCTTGCCCGGCGGAGAGACGCGCCCTTTTCCACCGCCATGTCCCCTGGCCCTGTCCCTTCTGCTCCGGGGAGAGGGCTCGGGGGAGGGGGCGCGGGTCTGCCCGCGCCCTCTTCCCCGCTAAACAGCGCTGGCGGTGCGGAAGTTGTGGACCACGTCGGGGGTCTTGCCCAGGGCCTCGCGGCGGGACAGGCGGATCTTGCCCGAGGCCCGGTCGATGCCGATCACCTTGACCAGCATCTCATCGCCCTCCTTGCAGATGTCGTTCACCTGGCGCACGCGCTTCTCGTCGAGCTCGCTGATGTGCACCAGCCCGTCGGTGCCGGGCAAGATCTCGACGAAGGCGCCGAACTCGGCGATGCGCCGGACCACCCCCATGTAGAACTCGCCCACCTCCGGCTCCGTCGTCAGACCCTTGATGATGTCGATCGCCTTCTGGGCCATCATCCCGTCGGGCGAGGCGATGTGCACGGTGCCGTCGTCCTCGACGTCGATCGCCACCCCGGTCTGGGCGGTGATCCCGCGGATGGTCTTGCCGCCCGGGCCGATGATCTCGCGAATCTGGTCGGGCTTGACCCGGATGGTGAAGATCCGGGGCGCGTACCGGTTCAGCTCCTCGCGCGGAGCAGCCAGCGCCTCGGCCATCTTGCCCAGGATGAAGATCCGGCCCTCGCGCGCCTGGTTCAGCGCCTGCTCGAGGATCTGCCTGGTGAGCCCCTGGATCTTGATGTCCATCTGGACGGCGCTGATCCCCTTCTTGGTGCCGCACACCTTGAAGTCCATGTCGCCCAGGTGGTCCTCGTCGCCGAGGATGTCGGAGAGTACCGCGATGCGCTCGCCTTCCTTGATCAGGCCCATGGCGATGCCCGCCACCGGGGTGGTGATCGGCACGCCCGCGTCCATGAGCGACAGCGCCCCGCCGCAGACCGAGGCCATCGACGAGCTGCCGTTCGATTCCAGGATCTCCGACACCACCCGGATGGTGTAGGGGAAGTCCGCCTCCGAGGGCAACACCCGCGACAGGGCCCGTTCGGCCAGGTGGCCGTGGCCGGTCTCGCGGCGGCTGGCCCCGCGCAGGGGCTTGACCTCGCCGGTCGAGAAGGGCGGAAAGTTGTAGTGGAGCATGAACCGCTTCTCGATCTCGGCGGTCAGCCCCTCGATGTGCTGCGCGTCCTGCTTGGTGCCCAGGGTGCTGGTTACCAGGGCCTGGGTCTCACCGCGCGTGAACAGCGACGAGCCGTGGGTCCGTGGCAGCACGCCCACCTCGCAGGTGATGGCGCGGATGTCGGTGGTGCCGCGGCCATCGATGCGGCGGCTGGTGTTCAGCACCAGCTCGCGCAGGTGCTTCTTCTTGGCCGAGTCGAAGGCCTCCTTGACCTCGGGGTCGCGCTCGGGAAACTCGACCTTCAAGCTCTCGAGAATCTCGGTCCCGGCGGCGTCCAGCGCGGCGTAGCGCTGCTGCTTGTCCCGGATGGCCATGGCCGCCTCGATCTTGGCGCCGGCGGCGGCCGCCACCCGTTCGACGATGGCCGGGTCCTTGGCCGGCGGCACGAACTCGCGCTTGGGCTTGCCCACCGCCGCCCGCAGCTTCTCCTGCAGGTCGATCAGCGGCTGGGCCGCCTTGTGGGCGAACATCAGCGCATCGATCAGCACCTCCTCGGGCACCTCGCTGGCGCTGCCCTCGACCATCACGATGGCGTCGCGGCTGGCCGCCACCATCACGTCCAGCTCGGATTCCTCGCGCTGGACGAAGGTGGGGTTGACCACGAACTGCCCGCCGATACGCCCCACCCGCACCCCCGCGAAGGGGCCGGCCCAGGGGATGTCAGACAGGTGCAGCGCCATCGAGGCGCCGGTCATGGCCAGGACGTCGGTCGGGTTCTCCTTGTCCGCCGACAGCACCGTGGCGATCACCTGGCTGTCGAAGCGCCAGCCCTTGGGGAACAGGGGCCGGCAGGGCCGGTCGATCAGGCGCGAGGTCAGCACCTCGGTCTCGGTCAGGCGGCCTTCCCGCTTGAAGTAGCCGCCCGGTATCTTGCCGGCGGCCGAGGTCTTCTCCAGGTAGTCGACGGTCAGGGGCAGAAAATCGATGCCCGGGCGGATGCTGGCCGAAGCCACCGCCGTCACCAGGACCATCGAATCGCCGTACCGGACCACCACCGAGCCGTCGGCCTGCTTGGCCATGCGCCCGGTCTCGATGGTCAGCTCGCGATCCCCGAACCCCACTCCTTCGCGTACAAACATCAAACGTCTCCTTGTGCGAAGGCCCCGATACCCCTTCGTCCCTCATCTCGAGGGTCCGCGCGACGAACGCAGCGGCCGAACCGTCGGGAAAAAGGATGAACGCGGCACCAGGACCGTTGTTGGTGTGCAACAAGCGTGGCGGCAACCGAGCCGCCACGCACGAAAAACGGTACGGTGAGCCGGCGCTACTTCCTGATCCCCAGCTCCTGGATGAGCGCGCGATAGCGCTCGACGTTCGTTCCCTTGAGGTAGTCGAGCAGCCGGCGGCGCTGACCAACCAACATCAGCAGCCCCCGACGGGAGTGATGGTCCTTGGCGTGCACCCGGAAATGTTCGGTCAGATAATTGATCCGTTCCGAGAGCAGCGCGATCTGTACCTCCGGCGACCCCGTGTCGCGGGGCCCCCGCGCGAACTTCTTTACGACTTCCGATTTTCGTACTGCGGCGAGAGCCATGAACACACTCTTTTCTGTCGTGCTTTCAACTCTTTAGGTTGAGCACACTTTCCTACAAACACGGCGTCGAAGTCAACCGGCCCGTCCCAAGTGGTCAGGATTTCAGGGCTGACATCAGAGCTGGACACCCGCCAACCCCCGCCCGAACACGCGCAAAGGCCGTGCGCCTTCGGCAGTCACCTCCGCGACCGCCAGCAGGCTGTCGTCCTCGCGCACGATTCGCACCCGGCCGCGCGTGGCCGCCGGCAGCCCGAAGGCCTCCGCGGGCACCCGCTGCCCCTGCCCGAGCGCCCGCGCCGCCGCCTCCCCCGCTCGCACCTCGGGCAGATGCGCGAGCGCCGTCGTCGGTGAGATCAGGGGCAAGGGCTCGCCCCGATCCACCCGCTCCTCCAGCTGGGCAAGCGTGATCGCCTGCTCCAGGTGGAAGGGGCCAGATGCAATGCGTCTAAGCGCTGCCAGATGGGCGCCGCTGCCGGTGGCGCGGCCGAGGTCGGCGGCCAGCACCCGCACGTAGGTTCCCTTGCTGCACCGGACGCGCAGCCGCGCCGAATCCGGCGGCAGGAACGCCAGCAGTTCCAGGGCGTGGATGTGTACCCGGCGCGCCGCCCGCTCGACCTCCTGACCCTCCCGCGCATAGGCGTACAGGGGCCGACCCCGGTGCTTGAGCGCCGAATACATCGGCGGCACCTGCTCGATCTCACCCACCATCGCCGGCAGCCGCTCCCGGATGGCCGCCTCCGACAGGCCGTCGAGCGACCCGCGGTCGACCACGGTGCCGGTGGCGTCCTGGGTGTCGGTGGTGACCCCGAACCGGACGGTCAGCTCGTAGATCTTGTCTGCCTCCAGCAGGAAGGCCGCCAGCTTGGTCGCTTCCCCGAAGCAGATCGGCAGCACCCCGCTGGCCGCCGGGTCCAGAGTCCCGCCGTGGCCGCACTTGAGCTTGCGGGCCGCCCGTTCGCTGCCGCCGATTGCGCGCCCGACCAGGGCACGCACGCGGCGGAGCACGGCGAACGAGGAAGGTCCCTCGGGCTTGTCGACCACGAGGATCCCCATCAACCGTCGTCCCCCTCGGAGTCGTCGTCGCCAGCCGGCGCAGCCGCTGGTGCCTCCGACGAGACCTCACGCAGCAGGGCGTCCACCCTGGCCTCCTTCTCGAACACGTCATCCACCTCGAAGCTGACCGTGGGGATGGTCCGCACCGACAGCTCCTGTCCCAGCCGGTGGCGCAGATAGCCGCCCGCGTGGTCCAGGCCCTGGCGCACGCGCTCGAGCGCCTTGCCGTCGGCCCCGTGCACGGTGAACAGAGCGGTGGCCTGGCGCAGGTCCCCGGTGATGCGAACGTGGGTGATGGTGATCAGGCCCGCGTCCTGGACCCGCGGGTCCTTGATCTCCTGCCGTGCGACGATGTCGCCGAGGATCTGCCGGATCTCCGTCGCCAGACGGGCGGGCCGCTCCTTCATTCGCCTATCTTGAATCCCAGATCGGTGTCTGCCAAGGCGTCGTTGAAGCTCTGGATCTCACGTTCCGCCTGGGTGACCTCGGCCTGACTGCGCACGAAGCGGATCACCTCATCCAGCGCCGATTCCACGAAGCGGCGCTCGTTGCCCACCACCGCCAGCCCCAGCACCGCCCGCTGCCAGAGGTCGTTGTCCTCGACCTCGGCGGCCGCCACGTTGAACTTTTGCCGCAGTCGATCCTTGATCCGCCGCAACACCATGCGCTTGTCCTTGAGCGACCGGCTGTCGCCCAGGAACAACGTCACCCGCCCGATGCCGACTGTCACGCCCTGCTGTTTGGCGACCGCGGCGAATCGGATCGCGAACGGTTCTCGCTGCGCCCGCCGCTGGAGATGGGAGCGTCCAGGGTAGCAGCCACCGTCTCGATCTCGAACGCCTCGACGATGTCGCCCACCTTCAGGTCCTGGTAACCCTCGATCGCGAGGCCACATTCGTACCCCTGGGCGACCTCGCTGACGTCGTCCTTGAACCGCTTGAGCGAGCCGAACCGGCCGGTGAACACCACCACCGAGTCGCGCACCAGCCGCGCCGAGGAACGACGGGTCAGCTTGCCGTCGGTGACGAAGCAACCGGCGATGGTGCCCACCTTGGTGATGTTGAAGACCTGGCGGACCTCCGCCCGACCCAGCACCTTCTCCTTGCTCACCGGCGCCAGCATGCCGACCATGGCCTTCTTCACGTCGTCGATGGCGTCGTAGATGACCTGGTAGAGCTTGATGTCCACGCCCTCCTGCTCGGCCATGCCCTGCGACTTGCCGGCGGGACGGACGTTGAACCCGATGACGATGGCCGAGGAGGCCTTGGCCAGCTGCACGTCGGATTCGGTGATGCCGCCGACGCCGGACTGGATGACGTTGACGCCCACCGTGGGGGTCGACAGCGCCCGCAGGGCGGCGGCGATCGCCTCCACCGAGCCCTGCACGTCGGCCTTGAGGACGATCTTGACCTCCTTGACCTCGCCTTCCTTGATCTTGTCGAGGATGTTCTCCAGCGAGACCCGGCCGGTGGTCGAGGCGGTCGCCTCCTTGCGGCGGCGCTGCTCGCGCCGGTGCTCGACCAGCGACTTGGCCGCGCGCTCGTCAGTGACCATGTGGAAGGTCTCGCCCGCGTCGGGCACGCCGTCCAGGCCCAGCACCTCGACCGGGGTGGCGGGGCCCGCCTCGGTGATCTGCTGGCCCTTGTCGCCCAGCATGGCGCGGATCTTTCCCGACACCTCGCCGGCGACGACCAGGTCGCCCACCCGCAGGGTGCCCTCTTCCACCAGCACGGTGGAGATGGCGCCGCGGGCGCGATCCAGGCGAGCCTCGACCACGTGGCCCCGGGCCGCCTTCTTGGGGTTCGCCCGCAGCTCCAGCACCTCGGCCTGCAGGGCCAGCATCTCCAGCAGCTTGTCGATGCCCTGCTTGGTCTTGGCCGAGACGTCCACGTAGATGATGTCGCCGCCGAACTCCTCGGGCACCAGGTTCTGCTCCATCAGCTTGGTGCGGATGGCCTGGGGGTTGGCGCCGGGCTTGTCGACCTTGTTGACCGCCACCACGATGGGCACCTCGGCGGCGCGGGCGTGGTTGATGGCCTCGATGGTCTGAGGCATGGGACCGTCGTCGGCGGCCACCACCAGCACCACGATGTCGGTCATCTTGGCTCCACGCGCGCGCATGGCGGTGAAGGCCTCGTGGCCGGGGGTGTCCAGGAAGACGACGTCGCCGCCGGAAGCGTGCACCTTGTAAGCACCGATGTGCTGGGTGATGCCGCCGGCCTCGCCCCCCGCCACGTTGGCCTTGCGGATGGCGTCCAGCAGCGAGGTCTTGCCGTGGTCGACGTGGCCCATGATCGTGACCACGGGGGCGCGCGGCAGCAGGTCCTCGGGGTTGTCGGCCACCTCCTGGGAGATGACCTCCTCCTCGCGGAAGGCGGTGGACTCGATCTGGTAGCCGAAGTCCTGGGCGATCAGGGTAGCGGTGTCGAAGTCGACGTTCTGGTTGATGGTCACGCCCATCATTCCCAGACCCCACAGCTTCTTGATCACCTCGTTGCCCTTGACGCCCATGCGCTGGGCCAGCTCGGACACCGCGATGGCCTCGCCCATCTTGATGACCCGCTTGTGCTCGGCGGGCGTGGTGATCTGGGTCTGCTTGACCTTC
>JBKPRZ010000273.1:0-4720 GCA_046734815.1 Myxococcota bacterium
GGAGATTAGTGTCTCGTGGGCTCGGAGATGTGTATAAGAGACAGGCCGGGCGTGACCCCGCCGCCGTCGGGGGGCGGGGTGTGCGCTGCGACGCGGGCCGAGGCGGCGCCGGTGCCCATCGATCTGTACATCATGCAGGACCAGTCCGGGTCGATGGGGCTGCAGGGCAAGTGGGACGCGGTCTCGAGCGCGCTCAAGTCGTTCGTGCAGCTGCCGGCCGCGCGCGGGATGTCGGTGGGGCTGGGCTTCTTCCCGCAGCCGCCCGGGGCGGCGCCGCCCGAATGCGCCGCTTGCAACGACACCGAGTGCTTCGCCACCTGCGGCTGCCTGAGCCTCACCTGCAACCCGCGTCTGTGTCTGTGCGCCCAGTACAGCACCTCCTCCTGCTACGTCAGCGACTACACCTTCCCGGCGGTGCCGATCGGCGAGTTGCCCGCCGGCGCCCGTCCGATCATCGATGCGCTGGTGGCGGTACACCCCGACGGCGGCACGCCCACCCACCCCGCGTTGCAGGGCGCCCTGGCCTACGCGCGTGACTGGACCGCGCGCACCGGGCGGCGCGTGGCCATCGCCCTGGCCACCGACGGCGAGCCCACCAACTGCGGCGACAACACCATCGACTCGATCTCGAAGCTGGCGCGGTCGGCCGCCAACCAGGGCCTGCTCACCTTCGTCATCGGCGTGGGGCCGCAGCTGCAGAATCTGAACGCAATCGCGGCGGCGGGTGGCACCGGGCGCGCCTACCTGGTCGAGGGCGCCGACGTGCAGACCGAGTTCCTGGGCGCCTTGCAGGCGATCCAGGGGGCGGCGGCGCGGCTGTCCTGCGTTTACGCCATTCCCGCGCCGCCGATCGGGCAGGCGCTGGATCCGGCCAAGGTCAACGTGGAGGTCACCGCCGGCAACCGTACCGTCGCGCTGGGGCAGGTGGTCGACCGCAGCCGTTGCGACGGCCGCGGCGGGTGGTACTACGACGATCCGGCGGCGCCCACGCAGATCTTCCTGTGCGATTCGACCTGCGCGCCCGCTGGCGGGGCGGCGCCCACGCGCATCGACGTCACCTTCGGGTGCAAGACCACGCGCATCGATTGAGGCGGCCCGCCCAGAGATCACCATCGGGGTCGGGGACGGGGACGGGGGCGGGCGGACTGCGCTATTCGCGAATACTCCGCTAGAAATATCGGATCCGCTGCAGGCGCGCGGGGCGCGGAGTGGGCGGGGGAAGGGGCACGGGGCCGGCGGGGGTGAGCAGGGGACGATCGAGGCGCAGATGATGGAAGAAGAACGTCACCCGCGCGGGGGGCGCGAGGGCGGCGGCTTCCTCTTCATCCAGCGGACGGGGCGCGCGGCCGGCGGCGTCCAGCAGGTGCTCGCCGGACGGCGTCTGCCAGCCGGCGCCGGGGGCGCCTGCCGCCTCCTGGGTGACGACGCGCAAATCCAGTCGCTCGCCCGGATCGCCGTCGACCTGGAGCTCGACCAGGTGGCACGGGTCTGGCGCTTCTTCGACAGGATAAATGCCCAGGACGGTGACTTTGATGCGCTGGCCTCCGCGCGCGGCGCCCACATCGTACCACCGCCCGCGCCGCGCTCGACCGCGGCGTTGCGAAACCGACGCCCCGCCTAATGACCCCCCATCCCCTACCGCCCGCGAGCGACGGCGGGCGCACGACCGCACACCGTCACGCACCTGCTCGCATCCCGCGAACGGGCGTTTTGCGCTTAAACTAGCGCGCGGTGACTCGCCCCTACCTGACTTTGCCTCGCTTGATCGCGACCATCACACTGCTCGCCGGGTCCTGTGGAGACGACGACGGCCTGCCCGGGCCCGAGCCGCCGCGGCCGATGCCCACCGGCGGCTTCGGCGGAACGGTCGGCGGCCACGACGGCAACTCGCCCTGGGCCGGCCGCGACGGTGGCCCCGGCCCCCCGGCCGCCAGCGATGCGTCGGCGGCGGCGGTGGACGTGCCCCCGCCCGATCCCTCGTCGTTCAACTGCCCCGAGGTGCCCACCGCCTGGGTGCTGGAGTACATGGATCCGCACACCAACTCGCCCGGGGAGGCGGCGGCGTTGCTCGCGCAGGCGGGCTTCGACGTGCAGCCGCTGCCGCTGGACCGCGACCCCACCGAGCTGCAGGGCCTCATCTTCTTCGGCAGCTTCGTCAGCGAGAACCCCGCCTTCCGCGACTACGTCACCCAGCGCGCGGCGCAGATCTACGGCTTCGTGGACACCGCCGGCGTGCTGGTCGAGATGACCCAGGCCGATCAGACCGAAGCGGTCCCGGGCTTCCTGCCCAACTCCCAGCTCGCCCAGCGCGGCGACGGGGACATCGGCCAGCTGCTGGCGCTCGACCGGCTGCATCCGCTGCTGGCCGACGTGCCGATCCAGGCCGATGGCACCCTGAAGTGGCGGTTCCCGAATCTCGGCTGGGAGACCTTCACCAGCCAGCGCGGCTTCGAGGTCATCCTGGCCGGGAACGACAAGTCCCAGTACGCCTCCCTGATGGAGGGAGCCTACTCGCGCGGGCGCTTCATCCTCAGCGCCATCCCCGCCGACAAGCCGGTGGGGGTCGGCCCCGATCGCGACGCCTTCAACCGCGCCTTCTTCCACAACCTGTACGAATACACGCGCGCGGTCTGCCGCCGCCAGGTGGCGCCGGTGACCGTCACGCCGCCGATCGGCCAGCCCCGGCTGGGCGAAAACTCGTTCATGCTCGCCCTGCTGCCGGACACGCAATATTACTCGCTGGCCTGGCCGGGCATCTACACCGCCCAGACCAGCTGGATCGCCGCCAACACCCAGCGCCGCCGCATCGCCTACGTCTTTCACCTGGGTGACATCGTCGACCAGAACACGCCGCTCGAGTGGCAACGCGCTTCCGAGGCGATGTGGCTGCTGGAGGGGATCGTGCCCTACCTGCTGGTGCCGGGAAATCACGACGTCGGTCCCGGGGGCAACGCCGCCAATCGCTACACCCTGCTGAACGAATATTTCTCCTACGACCGCACCGCCGCCTGGCCCAGCTTCGGCGGCGCCTTCGAGACCGGCAAGCTGGAGAACACCTATCATCTGTTCACCGCCGGCGGCCGCAACTACATCGTGATCGGGCTCGAGTGGGGGCCGCGCGACGAGGTGGTGGCCTGGGCCGATCAGGTGATGGACCGCTATCCCGACCGCTACGGGATCCTGGTGACCCACGCTTACCTCTACCAGAACGACACCCGCTACGACTTCAAGGCCGCCGCCAGCAACCCGCAGGCGTGGAACCCCCACGACTACGGCACCGCTGGTGGCAGCATCAACGACGGCGAGGAGCTGTGGCAGAAGCTGGTGCGCAAGCACGCCTTCGTCATGGTGCTGAACGGGCACGTCCTGGGCGACGGCACCGGCTACCTGGCCAGCGTCACCGACAAGGGCAACACCTGTCACCAGATGCTGTCCAACTACCAGTTCCGCAACCTCGGCGGCGAGGGATACATGCGGCTGCTGGAATTCGAGGCCGACGGAAAGACCGTGAAGGTGTACACCTACTCGCCGCTGTACGATTCGTTCCTGCCCGACGCCGACCAGAACCTCACCCTCACCCTCGACGTGCCGCTGAATGCGACCGCACCGCGGGTGATCACCTCCGACACGCCGGAGCGACGATGACCGCACCTACCCGCGCCGCCACCACCGACCTGGTGCTCACTTTGATCGGGCCCGACCGCCCCGGGCTGGTGGAGGCGGTGGCCCAGGCCATCGCCACCCAGGGGGGCAACTGGGTCGAGAGCCGCATGGCCCAGCTGGCCGGCAAGTTCGCCGGCGTGCTGCGGGTGGAGCTGCCCTCGGGGGCGGTGGACCAGCTGCGGGCGGCGCTGGCGGCGCTGGAGACGCGCGGGCTGAAGATCGTGCTGGAATCGGCGGAGAAGACGCCGCCGCCGCAGCCGCAGCAGGCGATGGAGCTGGAGCTGCTGGGGCTGGACCGCCCCGGGCTGGTGCGCGAGGTGTCGCGGCTGCTGGCCGCCGCGCACATAAATGTCGAGGAGCTGGTCACCGATCGCTCGAGCGCGCCGATGTCGGGCGAGATGATGTTCCGCGCCCGCGCCCGCCTGGCGGTGCCGCCGGGCGCCGACCTCCAGGCGGTGCGCGCCAGCCTGGAGCGCCTGGCCGGCGACCTGATGGTCGAGATCCGGCTGGCCCCCAGCGGCTGACGCGCGCTCGCTCGAGTACAACGCCGGGCCACGCGGTCACGAGATTTCGATCCTCCGCGTCGACCGGCGAACCGCGACCGCCTCGGGGCCGCAGACAGGCCGACGGGATCGTGACATGTTTGCCCGGGGCCTTTCAGATGTCAGCGGCGGCGCGCCGATGCACCCGCGCCGTCGCGCTGCCCACGCAGGGCACAGCGCTTGCTGAACGCCCGGCCCGGAGGTTGGCCAATGAGTCACTCGGCGAGTCGAATCCTCGTGCTGCTTGCATCCGCCGCCCTCGCGATCTCGTGCGGAGATGGCGGCAAAACCGGCGCCCCCGGCCCGGGCAACCCCGACCCCGGCGGCCCCGGCCGCCCGCCGCCCGGAAACGTCGGCAACCCCACGCCCGGCATGCCCAACCCCGGCGTGAGCGATCCCGGCGCGCCCAACCCCGGTAGCTCGACGCCGGTCGCCAAGCCGGGACAGACGACGTTCGAGACCGAGGAAGGCCCCGGGGGCGCCACCGGCGTCGGCGTCGGCCGCGAGGGCACGGC
>JBKPRZ010000274.1:0-5512 GCA_046734815.1 Myxococcota bacterium
CGTCCTCGTCCTCGATGGTGATCTCTGACGTCGGACTCTGTGGGGCAAGCCCAGAGATCACCATCGAGGACGAGGACGAGGACGAGGACGAGGACGAGGACGAGGACGGGGATCACCCGTGTGACTGTGCGCGCCCCGCTCAGGTCTGGACGCTGACCAGGTCGGAGGCGAGGCAGGAGAGGGCGTGGAGGCTGCGGCGTTGCCAGAAGAGCTGGGGGCTGGAACGGAAGAGGACGCGGTATTGCTTGCCCTGGGGCTCGTCCTGGATGCGGCTGATCCAGCCGACCAGTGACTTGAGGCAGGACGAGTTCATGAACTCCAGCTTGCGCACGTCGACCTCGACGTCGGTCACGGCCAGGCGACGCGCCTCCTCGTGGACCGCTACCAGGAAGCCGTCCAGCTGGGCCTTCACGTTCAGATCGGCGTTGCCGGTCAGCGAGATCACCATGACCCCGTTGTTGTTGGACACCTCGGCGTTGAAGTCGGCTTCGGCCACGGTCGCGATCGCGCTCATCGAACTGCCTCTTTTTCCACGCGGGTGTTGGCGATGATGGCCACGCTGTTGCCCCGGACCTCCAGGTCCAGGACCATGTGGCCCTCGGCTCGGATGCGTGCCAGCCCCAGGCCCGACTCGAAGGTGACGCGGGCGTTCTGGCGCATCAGTTTCTGGTAGTGCTCGAACGGATCCGGCGCGGAGATGATGGCGGTGACTCGCTCACGCAGGCGCTCGATGTGCTCGGGCGTGGTCTCGTTGCTGAGGTACAGGGCCACCTGGGCGTCGCCCTGGTCGTCGCGCTTGAACGAGACGCGCAGCAGGCTCTTGGAGCCGATGGCGTATTTGGCGGCGTTCTCCATCAGCTCGTGGGCGCTCATCGACACCCGGAACACCGCCTCTGGATCGCACAGCAGCCGCTCGCAGGAGGCCTCCACGAAGCGGCGGACCACCGACACGAACCGCGGGTTCGGGTCGATGCTGAGATCGAACCCGAACTCCCGGGTCAGCTCCGAACGCATCGGTTCAGGCTGTGTCTTTAGCTTCATGGTCGTCAGGGGAGATCTCCTGCCTGAGGTTTCATCGGACGAAGCGCGGCGGAAATTGAGTAGCCACGTCGGGGGCCGCAGCGGCACGGGTGGGACGGGGACGGCCCTCCGATCATCCCTCGTAGCGCATGACCATCAGGGTCATGTCGTCCTCGGGGTTGGGGGACCAGCTGGTCACGTCGCGCATCACCGCTTCCAGCAGGTCGCCCACCGCCAGGGCCCGATGCTTCTCCACCGCCGCGCACAGGCCGTCCAGGCCGTAAAAGCTCCGGTCGCTGGCTCGCGCCTCGGTGATGCCGTCGGTGAACAGCACCACCGTGTCGCCCGGCTGCAGCTGCAGATGGTGGGTCTTGGTGGCCCGGCGGATGTCGCGCACGCCGCCCAGCCAGGTGCCCGGCGCGGCGATGCGTTCACAGGGGCCGCCGCTGGCCCGGCAGATGATGATGTCCTCGTGCGCCCCGGCGTGCACCAGGCGCCCGTCGCGGAAATAGCGCAGCAGGCACAGGGTGGCGAAGTCGTCGCGGCCCAGGCGCTCGCGGACGTTCTCCCACATCAGGCGGTTCAGATGGGGCAGCAGGTCGTGCGGCTGGGCCTCCGGCTGCTGCAGGGTCAGGGCCGAGATGCCGCTCTGGATCATCAACATCAGCAGGCCGGCGGTGAGACCGTGGCCCGAGACGTCACCCACCCCGATCCAGGCCCCGTCGGCCAGCGGGCGCACGTCGAAGTAATCGCCGCCCACCACCGCCGCCGGCACCATCTGGGCGGCGATGCGCAGCCCCGGCACCTCGAAGTTCTTGGGCAGGATGGAGGTCTGGATCTGCTGGGCGATCTCCAGCTCCTTGCGCAGGGGGGCCACCGCCGCCGCCGTCTCCAGCGCCGCCGCCCGCCGCATCTTCTCTTCCAGCAGGGCTGTCTGTTCCTGCACGCGGCGCTCGAGCGCCTCGTTCATGCGCATCAGGTCGTCGTTGAGGCGGCGGTTCTCCCGCACCACCCGGCAGTGGTTGACCGCGCGCAGCGCCGCCGCAGGCAAGGTGTGCACGCAGTCGCGCTTCTGGACGAAGTCGAACACCCCGGCGTGCATCGACGCCAGCACCGATTCGATCTTGTCCTCGCCCGACAGCATGATGACCGGCACGGTCTGGTCCACCTGCCGGATGCGCTTGAACAGCCCGATGCCGTCCATGTCGGGCATGTTGAGGTCCGAGACCACCACCTCGGGCGTGAAGGCGGTCAGCTTCTCCAGGGCTTGCGCCGCCGACAGCGCGGTCTGGACCTCCCAGCCCTGTTCGGACATGAAGTCGGACACGACATCGACGGTCACCAGCGAGTCGTCGACCACCAGCAGGCGGCCCGGCGCGGTGGTCTCGCCGCCCGGCGGGATCACCGGCTGCTCGCCGGTGGCGTTGGCGGCGGACGACGAGCCCGGCTCGGCCCCATCGGCCTTGCCTTCATCCATCCAGGCGCTTCGACTGGGCTGTAACGTCAAGGACAACCACCCCGGCGCAACCGGGCCATCGCCCATCACATCGGCGGAAGCCCCCGGCCGATTGACCGCCCGGGGGATCGGAGGTTGCCCAACGAGTGCGCCGGCTTGGCGTACCACCCAGGCAGGCTCCGGCGTAGCTCCGCGTGCGTCCACCGGCGCGCGCACCCTACACGGCTGTCGCGCGGCCGCGCCGGTCGCGTACGCTTGCACTCGAGAAAATGCGACGCGCGTTCTTGCTGATGGTCTCGTGGGGGGCGCTGCTCGGCACGCTCGCCTGCGAACACGGTCCACGTTCGCTGGCCGAGCTCGCGCCGCCGGTCATCGCCTGGGAGCACGATCAGGGTCTCTGTGATCGCACCCGGGCCGTGGACGGCCGTCGTCAGCTGTGGGAAGACGGCGGGTGCGAGGACGGCGCGGTCTCCCTCTCCATTCTGAGGACCCTGAACGAGGAGGCGTACGCCGCTCTGCAGGCCGCAGTGGACGGACTTCCCGCGCCCGACGCCACCGCTACCGGCGCCTCCTGCCGTGGATCGGTCCACACGTTCAGCGTCCTGTCGAAGGACGACACCCGCCTCTGGACCCTCTGCGGCCTGTCGCAGCCGGATCATCTCGCCGGTCTGTCCGAGCCGTTCCTGTCGCTCGCCCGGCTGCTGAACCAGTACTGACCTGCATGCCTGCCGTGAGTCGAGGACGGGAATCGAACCCGTTCTTCGCCGGTTTGCAGCCGGCGGCCTTCCCATTTGGCGACCTCGACGGAATGACGTGTTCGGGGACGAGGATTCGAACCTCGATGAGCAGGTTCAAAGCCTGCCGGCCTGCCATTAGCCGATCCCCGATCATTGCGCGGTTCCGGGACCAGGACTCGAACCTGGATTTCTGCGTCCAGAGCGCAGCGGCCTGCCATTAGCCGATCCCGGAATGATGATCATTTTCGGAAAGACGTGGCTTTCCCTGCGGAGACGTCGCAATCAGCCGGTCGGCTGGACGGTCGGTCTCCGGAAATGAAAAAAGCCGCCGAGGTTTCCCTGGGCGGCTCACGTCGAACGAATTGACTCGTTTCGCGTTTAACCGCCCCTCCAGAATTGCTGGAAACACTGGCGCAGCTGCTGCGATCCAGCGTTACAGGTTTGGTTCCGGCGAGCGATCAACATGACTTTGCCAAGGTGAACCGGATCTTTTGGTCCGTCAAGGGCCTTTTTCCAGTTGCTGGAAGACATTCGCTTTGCTGCCAGACAAACGGCGAAATGCGCCGCTGTCAGAAACGGGCCTCGATGCCCACGCCGAAGCCGAAATTGCCGGTGGCGTCGTTCCTGACGTTTGGAAACAGGAACCAGCCGCGCAGGTCGGTCAGGGACGACAGCCCGTAGTTGAGGCCCACGCCCAGGGGGACGGTGGTGGTGTCGGCGGGGCGGTAGAAGCGAACGCCGGTCAACAGGCCCAGCGCCACCGCCGGGTTGGCCTGGAACCAAAGGTGCACCGGGATGCTGAACACCCTGCTGGTCGGGTCGGTGAAGATGATCGGAACGTAAAGGCCGCTGTCCAGGCGGGCGCTGGGGCCGAGGTGCAGGTGGAGCGGCAGCGCCGCCATGATCCCAAGCTTGGTTCCGTCCTCGATCGGCAGGTACAGCCGTCCCTCCAGGGCCAGGGCGGCGGCGTCGGTGCGGACCAGCGCCACCCGCAGCGACAGCTCGGGGTTGGCCAGCGTCTCGACGCCGGTGCCGTAGGTCTCGGTCTCGAAGGTCCGGCCGTAGCGATCGGCCTGGGTGGCCCGACCGTCCGAGCCGATGCGCACGCCGGTGCGGATGCCAACCTGGATGGCCGGTGCTATCCCGCCCCGGAGCTCGAGATTGAGGCCGGTCCCGGTGATGTCGGACAGCGGCGACGGGAGGTCGAGGTGTCCTATGCCCAGCCCCAGATCGAGCGCCCATTCGGAGGGCGGCAGGACGATCGGCTGCTCGATGAACGGCGCTGCCAGCGCGGCGGTCGGCGAGAGGGCAACGCCGAGCGCGAGCGCCGGCAGCAATCTGCTGATCTTCGTGCTGTTGTACATGATCCCTCTGTGGGGCCTCAGGTGCAGACGCGCCAGGGGGGCCCCGCAATGCCGTTTCGACCGTCCGGTTTGGGCATGCCCGAAGCGGACCGGTCGAGCGCATCCGTTCAGTTGCGGCTGCGGCGGGCGAGACCGAGCGGCCGCAGGCGCGTGCCGAAGATGGCCACGGCGATGCGCTGGCCGGCCGCGAGGCCCTGCTCTTGCGAGGCGCGGAAGTGGACGCCGCTCCAGATGCGCACCTCGTGGGCTTCCTGGGCCAGCTCGCTGAAGCTGCGGTACCGGCGGGTCAGGCCGACATCGGCGTTGGTGAGGGCCAGGTCGGCGCGGTCTTCGCCCAGCGCCAGGGCCAGGATGCGGGCGGCGGCGCCGGCGTAGATGGCGTGGCCGGAGACGTAACAGGGGAAGGGGGGCGTGACGATCAGCGGCTCCCAGCTGGCGTCCGGATCGGTGGCGGCGTTGCCGTCGCTGGCGGCCAGGCGGATGCCGGTCACCGGGCGCCACAGCCCGTACCTGTACTTGGCGGCCCAGCCCACCACCGAGGCGTCGGCCATCGCTCCGGTCAGCAGGGCGAAGACGCGCGCCCGTTCCACCAGCGACAGATCGGTCCGGGCGGCCAGCGCCTGGCGGGCGGCGCCGCTCCAGGTGGGTGAGGCGTAGGCGGTCCAGAAGACCGAGGCGGCGGTCTGATCGGGTGTGCGGCGGGCGCTGGTGCGCGCTCCCACCGCCTTGACCTCGTCGAAGTCGCGCGCGTAGCGGGCGGAGCCCAGCGGCGGGGGCGGGGGCGGGGCGAAGCGCGCGGGGTCGCTGATCAGGAACGGCTGCACCCGGCCCCAGTGCACGCCCAGCGGCGCCACGTTGCCGGGCGGGGTGGGCCGCCACACGCCGGGCGCCGCCGCGGGCTGGTAGGCCACGGTCTGGTCGGCGCCGTCCTGCAG
>JBKPRZ010000275.1:0-23168 GCA_046734815.1 Myxococcota bacterium
GTGCTCCCGCTCGTCGCCGGGGTGGCCACCTGCCTGTTGTTGCTGTCACCCGCCGCCCGTTCCCGTCTGGCATTCACAGCGGGAGCCAGGGCCGCAACCTCTGGATCGACCGCGGTCCGGCCGCAGCGGCACCAGCGCCCCGCGGCCACGCGTTTCGCGGTCCGCAAATTCGTCACCGCTCCCGGCGTCCCCGTGGACGCGGCCAGGCCCAGCGCCGCCCGGGGGCCGGTCGCTCGATGGAGCTTCGACGAGCCCCCGGGAAGCGCGCTTGCGCGCGACCGGTCCGGGAACGAGCACACCTGCCGCCTGCGTTCGCGCGACCCGGAGACCAACCCGCCCGGTGGCCGCTGGATCGACGGCGTAATCGGCGGCGCGCTCGCGCTGGACGGACATCACTGGCTCGAGTGTCCCGCCTTCGATCGGACCGGCCGCCTGAGCGGCGAGCTGACCATCTCATTGTGGGTGCGCGCCGGCCGCGGACGGATCGATCGCCAGGTGCTGGTCACGCGCCAGCTGGGCATCACCGGCGATCGCATCTTCTCGCTGCGGCTGCACGACAACGCTGTCGAGCTGCTGAGCCACGTGTGGCAGCGGGCGCTGCAGCGGCGCTATCCAGCTAGCGGCCAGTGGACCCACGTAGCAGCCGTGCGCGGGCCGGGCGCGACCAGCCTTTACCTCGATGGCGTTCTGGTCGGCACCAACTTTCCCACCGCCTCGGCGCGGCCGCTGGGCGGCGCCGGCACGCCCCTGCTGATCGGCGGCCAGGTCAACGGTCCGGAGATGGACGCCCGCGCCCAGGACCTGTTCCGCGGAGATCTGGACGAGCTCGCCATCTACGATCGCGCGCTGGGCCCCGACGAGATCGGCGCGCTGGCCGCCCGGCCAGCACCGCTGGCCGCGCGTTGATCCGCGAGCCGGCGCCTCGGCGATGCTCGGATTCCGTCACCTGAGCTGCGCCTCATCCCTCGGCACCAGGATGAGCGGAAACTGGGAGGCGTAGGCCTCGCCTGCGGGCGGGAACTGCCAGGCCTTGATGTTGTTGCGAATGCAGGACCCGAGGTCGGTCGTTGCAACCGGGCCGGCGATGGACACCTGCTCGACCGAGCCTGTCGGTCGCACGCGCACGTCCACCTGGAGGCGAGAAACCAGATTGTGGTCGCGC
Organism: Myxococcota bacterium; assembly: GCA_046734815.1. Taxonomy (GTDB): domain Bacteria; phylum Myxococcota_A; class Polyangia; order Fen-1088; family Fen-1088; genus CAVYGB01. Next base: position 1,163 of record JBKPRZ010000275.1, read on the forward strand.
TTGAGAGCGCGCTCGTAGCAGGCCTTCACGCCGGCCTGATTCCTGCGGATGGTGCCGACGATGTCCGCGTGTATCGCGGGAGCGTGCTTGCTGCCGCTGGCGCGCCTGGGTCGCGCGGGTGGTGGTGCAGGCGGCGGCTCCGCCGGCGCGGCCACGGGCTCGGCGGCGGCCGGAAGCGATCTGGATCTCGCGGGCATCCGGGTGAGGATCTCCCTGGTCGCATATCCGGCGAGCGCAATCACGATGAGCGCCAGCCAGAACCCAGGTCGGGTCAGGGTGCTCCTGCCGTCCGGCGTCGCGAAAGCACGGCTCGCCCGGCCGCGCTGGCCGTGACCCAGCTCCCGCGAAAGGTCCTGCACCGCGCGTCGGCAATCCGCGCAGCGGGATAGGTGTGCCTGGATGTTCGGATCGCGGCCGCGCTCAGCCGCTGCCGTGCGGATCTCCTGGGCATCCAGACAGCCCCAGACCGGACGTGTCCCTGCCATCGTCGGATTGTTCATGTCGGTTCCTCGCGGGCGGTCCCTGCGGAGGAACTCTAAGTCCGCGGGCGCCTCCAGCGACGACCTTTTCATGACCTGACGTCGATGCGGCGTCGCGTGTTAGTTTTGGTCGCTGCCATGGCCATCGACTTCGACAAGCTGATCGCGCTGTGGACCCGGCCGCTTGCCGCGGGCGACGCCGCGATCGCCGCCTTCGCCGCCGTCTACAGCGATCCCGTCGACATCAACGGGATCCCTACCCCGCTGGCCGGCCTGGTCGACCGCGCGCGAGCCACCCAGCGCGCCTTCGCCGACCTTCAGGCGGTGTTGCTGGCCCGCGCGGACACGCCGACGCACACGACGATCGTCTTTCGCATGAGCGGTCGCCACGTGGGCTCGTGGACCACGGCCATCGGGGAGCTCGCGGCCACCGGGAAGGTCATCGAGCGCCAGATCATCGACCTCCTGGTGCTGCGCGACGGCCGGATCAGCGAGGTCTGGATGGTGGGCGACGAGCTCGGAGCGCTGGCCAGGGCTGGCCTGCTCCCCTGATCCGCGGGCGTTCAGACGCGTTCGATCGTGGGACGCGTCGATCTCGATTCCGGACGCGCGCCGGGTTGTCGGCACACGCCGCCGCATGGACAGCCCGGCATGGCGCCTGCAACATGAGGCACCCCATGGAGTCCCTCGCGGCCGATGTCCGGTACGGCCTGCGGCAGCTGATGCGCCGGCGCGGATTCAGCATGGCGGCGATCGCGGTGCTCGCGCTGGGCCTGGGGGTCACCTCCGCGATGCTGGCGCTGGTGGACGCGCTGCTGTTCGCGCCTCCGTCGTTCCCGCGTCCGGCCGACGTGGTCCAGGTGTTCTCGCGCAACCGGGACGAACCGCGGGGATACCGCGGCTTCTCTCACGGGTTGTACCGGCAGGTGCGCCAGCACAACGAAGCCTTCACCGACGTGATGGCTCACCATGTGACCATCGTGGCGCTGGGTGATGGCCTGGACCGCCGCGTGCAGGCGCAGATCGTGAGCGCCAGCTTCTTCGGCGTGCTGCAGGTGGCCCCCGCGCAGGGGCGGACCTTCCTGCCGGCAGAGGACCAGCCCGGTGGCGACGCGCGCGCGGTCATCGTCAGCCACAGCTTCTGGAAACGGCGCGGCTTCGACCCCGGCCTGCTCGGCTCGGTGGTGCGGATCAACGCCTTGCCGTTCACGGTGGTGGGGATCATGCCGCCCGGGTTCACGGGCAGCTTCCAGCTGTTCGCTCCGGAGGTCTGGCTGCCACTCGGCAGCTTCGACGCCCTGGTCAAGCGCCGGCTGGCCGATCCACAGGAGCAGCCGCTGCTGGTGTCGGGACGCCTGCGCGCCGGGGTCAGCGAGGCCGCGGCGGCCACCACTGTGGCAGCGCTGGCTCGCAACCTGGAACAGCAATTTCCCGGCGAGCTGCGCGATCGCACGTTCGCGGTGGGCGCGCCCGCGCGGTTCGGCGCCAGCCCGCGCCCCGATCCACCCGGCGTCCTCGGCACGCTCAGTGGATTGCTCCTGGCGCTGGCGGTGCTGGTGCTGCTGGTCGCCTGCCTGAATCTGGCCGGCATGCTGCACGCCCGCGGCGCCGAACGGGCCCAGGAGATCGCCATCCGGCAGGCGCTCGGCGCCGGGCGCGCGCGCATCGTCAGACAGCTGCTGGTCGAAGGGATGTGGCTGGCGGTGGCGGGCGGCGCTGCAGGCCTGCTCCTGGCGATGTGGACCTCCGATCTGACCACCTCTCACCTGGCAACCCGCTTGCCGGTGGATCTGGTGTGGGATGCCACGCCGGGCCCGCGGCTGCTGACCGCGACGTTCCTGGTCTGCGCGCTGGCGACCCTGGGGTTCGCGCTGGGGCCGGCGCTGGCACAGAGCCGGGGCGACCTCCGCCCGCGACTGGGCGAGCCGGGCGCCGCCCGGACGTTGCCGCCGCAGCGACGCCGCTGGTTCCGCTACCCGCTGGTGATCGTCCAGCTCGCCGTCTCGCTGGCGCTGCTGACCGGCGGGGCGCTGTTCGTGCGCAGCGCGCGCGAGGCCGCGCGCATGGACCCCGGTCTGGACATCGAACGGAACTTCATCGCCGAGGTCCAGCTGCCCGGTGAGCCGGGCGGGGAGCGGGAGCTGCAGGCGCAGCGCCGCCTGACCGAGCGGCTGGCCGCCCTCCCCGGCGTGGCGTTGGCCAGCGCATCCAGCCTGGTGCCCTTCGGCCTGGGCGAGAACACCGCCCGGGTGCAGGGCCCTGGCGATGTTCCCGTCGAAGCGGTGGTCAACGGCGTGGGGCCCGGATACTTCCGTACCGTCGGGTTGCCCCTGCTGCGCGGACGGGACCTCACCCCCCAGGAAGCCTGGGACCAGCAGGCTCCCAGGGTGGCGGTGGTCGACGAGCAGCTGGCCCACCAGCTTTGGCCGTCCGGCGACGCTGTGGGGGCCCACCTGCGCCTGCCGGGCGGTCCGCTCGCAGAGGTGGAGGTCATCGGCATCGCCCGCTCGGCGCCGTTTCGCCTGTTCGAATCGCGACCGCGCGGAACGTTGTACCTGCCCCTGGCACGCACGCACGAGGCGAGCACGTTCATTCACGTGCGCTGGTCCGGCGATGCCGACAGCGCGGCCTGGTTACGGAACGCGCTGATGGCCGAGGAGCCGGGGCTGACCATCCTCAGCGCGCGCAGCTTCCGGCAGCACCTTCAGGCCGATCCCAACCTGGCGGCGCTGTCCGCCGCCGCGACCCTGTTCAGCGTGGTCGGTCTGCTGGCGCTCGGTCTGGCCGCGGTCGGCGTGTACGGGGTCACCGCCTACGCCGTCTCCCGGCGGACACGCGAGATCGGGATCCGCATGGCGCTCGGCGCGCGGGCGTCGGCCGTCTGGTGGATGATCCTGCGCGAGGGGCTCAGCCTGCTGGCGGTCGGTCTGGGGCTGGGGCTGCTCCTCGCGCTCGGCGCCGGTCGCGTGCTGGCCGGGCTGCTATACGGCGTGGCTCCCATCGATCCCTGGGCCTTCACCGCCGCCCCCGGTGTGCTGGCCCTGGCCACGCTGATTGCGTGCTGGCTCCCCGCGCGCCGGGCGACGCGGGTCGATCCTGCGGTGGCGCTGCGCCTCTGAGCGGAGGCCCGGCCGCCGGATCGGCACGAGACCGGCAGAAACGTTTACAACTCCGATCGCGCGCCCTCCACGGGTAAAGGCTCTGGCGCGCGTTCGCCGCCTGTGAGACGACTGGTCGGTGAGGAGGAGCCCCATGCCCGCGATCACCCGTCTGCTCGCCGCCGCGATCCTGCTCGCCAGCTGCAGCTCGCCACCAGCGGCCCCCGGTGGAGAATCCACGCCGCCCCCGCCCTCTCCCACCGCCAGGCCGATGCCCGCGCCGCAGCTCCCCACGCCCCCGCCGCCACCGCCGCCCCCGGGTGAGACGCCGCCCGGCGCGGGGGGCAGTGGACCGACGCCGACGCCCCAGCCGCCCCCGGCCGCGCCGACGCCGGCGATGGCCGTCGAGACGGTGCAGGTTCCAGCCAGCGGTGACCCGATCGCCTTCAAGACCCGCCTGACCGACGGCGAGCTGTATCTGCTGAAGGCCTCCGGCACGGTGGACCTCGGCGGCCAGAAGGTGGACGCCGAATACGCCTTCGGCAGCGGCCCCCCGGCGGACGTTCTGGCTGGGATGGACGTGGGCGTCGACATCGGCGTGCTGCAGATCCACCCCGCCGTGCACACCACGGCGACCCCGCCAGGGCCCGGACGCGCCAAGTGGTTCGGCGCCTTCCGCGAAGACCACGTCTATTACCTGACCGTCACCGGCGGCGGCGCGCCTCTGAGCCTGCGGTTGACCCGGCCCTCCGGCGGCAGCGGCGCCATCGCGGTCTCGTTGATCCCGCTGTCCCCTGCCCCGCCCGGACTGGGCAAGGAGCTGGACAGCGTGCTGGTGCCGGTGACCAAGACGGTGGTGTCCAGCACGATCTCCACCGAGAATGGACGGCTGTACCTGTTGCAGGCCTCCGGCTTCGGCAAGGTGGGCGGCGGCGGCACCCACCAGGGCGACGCCGAATACATGGACTGGGACGAGGCCGGCACGCGCAAGAACGAGGGCGAGGCCGGCGCTGACTTCGGCATCGGCGTCGACGAGATCACCTTCGCCCGCATGAACGGCGCCGGTTACCAGCCGCGGATGCGCTGGTGGGGACCCTGGCGGCGGGACCACACCTACTACCTCTTCTTCGTCGGCACCGGCAAACCGATCCAGTTCCTGTACTTCGACAGCGGCTACGGCGACAACTCGCCCACCGACAAGCTGACGGTCAAGCTGTTCGACGTGCCCTGACCGCAGGGGCAAACCGCGGGTCAGGCGGGAACTTCGGAGCCACCGGCCCGCCGGCGCCGCCAGCGGTGGGCGCGTTCGCTCACCCGCGCGCGCAGCCGCCAGAACGCGATGTACAGGATCGGCAAGAAGCCGAGGTTGATGATCGTCGACACCAGCATGCCCCCGAACACGGTGGTGCCCAGCGAGCGGCGCGCACCCGCCCCCGCGCCCGAGGCCAGCACCAGCGGCAAGGTCCCCAGCAGGAACGCGATCGACGTCATCAGGATCGGCCGCAGCCGCAGGCGCGCCGCCTCGATCGCCGCAGCGGCCGGCTCTCTGCCCTGCTGCCGCAGCTGCTCGGCGAACTCGACGATCAGGATGGCGTTCTTGCTGGCCAGGCCGATCAGCATGACCAGGCCGATCTGACAGAAGACGTCGTTGGGCAGCCCCCGCAGCGACTGGAAGCTGAGCCCGCCCAGCACCGCCAGCGGCACCGACAGCAGGATCAACGTCGGCAGGTAAAAGCTCTCGTATTGCGCCGCCAGCAGCAGGTAGACGAAGGCGATCGCCAGCAGGAAGATGACCAGCGTCTGCCGCCCGCTGCGGCGCTGCTCGTCGGAGATGCCGGTCCAGGACGAGCCGAAGCTGCCCGGTAGCACCTCGCGGGCCACCTCTTCCATCGCGTCCAGCGCCTGGCCCGAGCTGAAGCCGGGCTCGGGCTGCCCGTTCACCTCGGTCGCGCGGTAGAGGTTGTAGTGGCGGATCACCTGCGCGGTGGTCCCGGAGGTGACCCGGGCCAGGCTGCTCAGGGGCAACATCGCGCCCGAGCCGCTGCGCACGTAGAAGGCGCCGATGTCCTCGGGCGAGTCCCGGAAGCTGGCGTCGGCCTGCACGTACACCCGGTAGGTGCGGTTGGCGAAATCGAAATCGTTGACGTATTGGCTGCCCAGGAACACCTGCAGCACGCCGTACAGCTGATCCAGCGGGACCTCCAGGCTCTTGGCCGCCGCCCGGTCCACCGCCACCTCCAGCTGGGGCGTGTTGGCCGCGAACGACGAGAACACGCTGGCCAGCACCGGCGACTGGTTGGCCCGGGCGGTCAGCTCCTGCGTGATCCGGGAGATGTCGTCCAGCGAGGCGGTGCCTGATCGGTCCTGCACCATGAACTGGAACCCACCGACGTTTCCCACCCCGCGGATGGCCGGCGGCTGCAAGGGCAGCACACGCGCCTCGCCGATGGCCGCGAAAGGCCGTCGCAGCCTCTGCACCAGCCCCGCCACCGACTGGGAGGCATCGGGGCGCTCATCCCAGGGCTTCAGGGTCGCGAAGACGGTGGCGAAGTTCGGCCCGTTGCCGGCGAACGAGAATCCGGCCACCAAGAAGATGGCCACCACCTCCGGCTGCTGCCGCATGATGGGCGCGATCTTCCGCAATACCTTGTCGGTGTAGTTGAGCGACGTGCCCTCGGGGGCCTGGACGCTGACGATGATGTAGCCCTGGTCCTCGTCGGGGATGAAACCGGTGGGCACCGCCCGGTACAGCAGGGCCGTCGCCACCACGCAGGCCAGGAACACGGCGAAGACCGGCAGCAGGTGCCGGCTGAGGAAGCCGAGCGCCCGACCATAACGCTCCCGGCCCTCGTCCAGGCCGCGGTCGATCAAGCGGAACACCCGGCCCTTGCTGTGCTGTTTTCTCAGCAACAGCGCGCACATCGCCGGCGTCAGGGTGATGGCGCAGACGCAGGAGATCATGATCGAGAAGGCAATCGTCAGCGAGAACTGCCGGTAGATGCCGCCCGTGGTCCCCGGAAAGAAACTCACCGGCACGAACACCGCCGCCAGCACCAGCGAGGTCGCCACCACCGCTCCGGTCACCTCGGCCATCCCCTTCTTGGCCGCCTGGAAGGGGGTGAGGTCCTCGGTCTGCACCAGCCGCTCGATGTTCTCGATCACCACGATGGCGTCGTCGACCACCAGACCGGTGGCCAGGGTCAGCCCGAAGAGGGTCAGGGTGTTGATCGAGAACCCGAACGCCGACACGAAGGCGAACGTCCCGATCAGCGACACCGGCAAGGTCACCCCCACGATCACCAGGCTGCGCACCCCGTGCAGAAACAGGAAGATCACCAGCACCACCAGCGACACCGCCTCGAACAAGGTTTTCAGCACCTCGTGCACCGAGGCCTGGATGGCCCGGGTGTTGTCGCTGGCCGGCTGGAAGCGCAGCCCCGGGGGGAAGTCGCGCTGCAGGCGGGCCAGCTCGTTCATCACCCCCTCGCGCACGTCCAGGGCGTTGGCCGCGGGCAGCTGCTGGATGCCCAGCCCCACGCCGGGGTGATCGTTGAACCGCAGCACCTGCTGGTAGTTCTCCGCCCCCAGCTCCACCCGGGCGACGTCCTGCAACCGCACCAGCGAGCCGTCGGCGCTCCGCTGGACGACGATCTGGCCGAACTCGGACGCCTCCGACAGGCGGCTGTAGGCCCGCACCCCCACCTGGTACGACTGGTCCTTGCGCACCGGCGGCTGGCCCACCTGCCCGGCCGCCACCTGCACGTTCTGCTCGCGCAGGGCCTGCACCACGTCCTGAGGCACCAGGCTGCGCGCCGCCAGGGCGGTCGGGTCCAGCCACACCCGCATGGCGAAGCGCCGCTCGCCGAAGATGCGGATGTCGCCCACCCCGCGCACACGTTTGAGCGCGTCCACCACGTAGACGCTGAGGTAGTTGGAGAGGAAATCGACGGTGTAACGGTCGTCGTCGGTGTAAAAGCCGACCGACAGCAACGACTGGGCCTGCGCCTTGTTGATGGTGATCCCGGCCTGGTTCACCTCGGCGGGCAGCCGGGGCGCCGCCGCGCTGACCCTGTTCTGCACATCCACCGCCGCCACGTCCAGGTTGCGCTCGGGCTCGAAGGTCAGGGTGATGGCCGCCCGGCCGTCGGCGGTGCTGCTGGACGAGATCTCGCGCATCCCCTCCACGCCGTTCAGCTGCTGCTCCAGCGGGGTGGTCACCGCGCTCTCCACCACCTCCGCCGAAGCGCCGATGTAGGTCGCCGTCACCGTTACCGTGGGCAGGGCCAGGTCGGGGTACTGCGCGATGGGCAGCCCGGGGATGCTGATCGCCCCCAGCAAGGTGATCACGATGGAGATCACCCCGGCCAGCACCGGCCGACGCAGGAAGAACTCGGCGAACACTAGCGGGCCCCCTGGCCGCGGCTCGGCCCTGCGCCGCCGCTGGCCCCCGCCCCGCCGCTGGCCCCCGCACCGGACTGAACGGGCCGGACCGGCTGACCGTCGCGCAATGACTGCAGCTGGGTCACCGCCACCCGCTCGCCCGTCTCGACCCCTGCGTTGATGGTCCAGCGATCGCCCGACAGCAGGCCGAGGGTCACCGGCCGGCGCTCGACCACCTCGCCGCCCGCGCCCGCGTCCCGCTTTCCCGGGCGCACCACGAACAAGAACGCCTGCCCGCTCTGGCGCGTGATCGCGAACGTTGGCACCGTCAGCGCCGGGAACACCCGCCAAACCACCCGCGCCCGCACCCGCTGTCCGCTGCGCAGGCCGCTGGCGTTGGCGAACGCCGCCCGCAGCTCGACCAGCTGGCTGCGCGGATCGGGCCGCGGAGCCACGAAGAACAGCAGCGCCCGCAGCATCGGCTTGCCATCGCTGTCCAGGACCTCGAGCGGGGTCTGACCCACCCGGGCCTCGTCGGCCCGCTCGACCGGTACCCCCACCGAGACCTCGAGGCGGCCGCTCTCGTCCACCTGGGTCAGCGCGGTCGTCGGAACCACGCTGTCGCCCACCTTGACCACGATGTCCCCCACGATCCCGCCGATCGGCGCCGTCACGTCGTGGAAGGACAGCTGCACGCTGCCGGCCTTGACCCGCGCCCGCCCCGCCTCGACGTTGGCCCCCGCCGCCTGCTCGGCCGCCAGCGCGTTCTCGTAATCCTGCCGGCTGCGGATGCCCTCCTTCTGCAAGGCCGCCATTCGCTGCCGGGTGGAGCTGGCCAGCTGCAGCTGCGTCTCGGCCTGGGCCAGCTCGGCGCGCGACTGACTCAAGGTCGCCGCCTCCTGGCGCGCGTCGATGCGGATCAACCGTTCACCCACCTTCACCTCATGGCCCGGCTTCACCAGGATCTCGCGGACGTAACCCGAGACCACCGGGTAGATGGTCACGCTCCGCCGGGAGACGAGAGTGGCCACGTACTCCGAGGCGTCCTCCACCTCGGTCGGGGCCAGTGTCTCCACCTCCACCGGCAGCGCCTGCACCGGCGGCGGGCCCGCGCCCTTGCGGTCCGCGCAGCCGGTCGCCGCCACGGCCGCCAGCGCCAGGGCGGCGACGGTCAGGGCAACACGCACGCCGCCTCCGCGATCAGCGCGCCGAACCGCGCGGTCTGCAGCTCGAACTGGCGGGCGGCCAGCGACAGCTCCGCCTGCCGCAGCAGCTGGGCCGACTGGACCATCTCCAGGCTGGTGGCGGCCCCCACTTCGAAGCTCCGCCGGGTCATGCGGTCGGCCTCCAGCGCCAGGTCTCGCGACACCTGAGCCTCGGCCAGCAGGTCGCTGGCCACCTGCACCCCGCGCAGCGCCCGGGTCCGCTCCACCCCGGCCTCCCGCTCGATCTGGTTGGCCTCGCGCTGGGCCGCCACCGCCAGCCAGCGCTGCTCGTCCACCACCGCCGCACGCCCGCCGCCGTTCCACAGCGGCACTGACAGCACCGCCGACACCGTCCAGGAGGGCACCCGCAGCGGCCCGAAGTCGGCGCTGGTGGCCGCCACCGCGCTCTGCACACCCAGCGAGGGAATGTATTCGGCGCGCGCCGCCGAGGTCTGCGCCTCGCGCGCCACCTGCTGCAAGCGCGCCGACCGCACGTCGGGCCGGGCCGCGGTGGTGACGCTCCGGCACAGCCGCCGTGACGTCTCGAAGCCCTGCTCCAGGTTCAGGCTCGGGACCACCCCCACCGATCCGTCGTATCCCAGCAGCAGGCCCAGCGCCTCGCGCGCCTGCAGGGCACGCTCGCGCGCCGACAGCACGTCCGATCGGGCCAGCCGGGTGTCCTGCTGCGCCCGGACCTGGTCCAGACGCGTGCCGTTCCCCAGTTCCAGGGTACGCGTCACCAGGTGCTCGCGTTCGAGGGCGTTGCTCAGCCCCAGCTGGGACAGCTGCACCACCCGTTCGGCCGACAGCACCCCGATCAGCGTGCTGGCCACCGCCAGCACCAGCGTGCGTTCGGTGTCGGCCAGGGTGGCCTCCGCCGCCGCCTGACTGGCCCGCACCGCCTGGCGCGTCTTCCACAGGCTGACGTCGATCAGAGGCAAGCGCGCGGTCAGCTGACCCACCACCAGCGGGCTGCCTCCGTTCGCTGCGCTGTTGCTGGCCACGTTCACCGCACCCGGTTGCAGGCCCGCCGGCGCCGGCGTCGCCCCCGGGTGCAGCAGATCGTAGTTCGCGCTGGCCGCCCCCTCCACCAGGGGCAGCAACGCCGCCAGCGCCTGCCGGCTCTGCGCCGCCGCCGCCCGGGCGCGGTCGGCCGCGATCTCCAGGGTGTCCGATCCCCGGCGCAGCCCGGTCACCACCTCGTCGAACGTGCGCACCACCGACCGCTCCGGCGGCAGCGGCGCCAGCAAGGGATCGGAAGGCGCGGACGGGCCCGGCGTTTCCTGGACCAGCAGAGCGTGCAGCAACACGGCGGCAAACGTCATTCCTTCGGGGCGCCCACCCGATGATGCCGGGGGGAAGCAGGGATGACAACGGCCGACACTGATTCTCTGTAGGGCCTCCCGACGGAGAACGCAAGAAGGCGCACGCCGTATCGAGGCGGCTAACTTCCGCCGCCTCGCCGGTGTCTGGATTGATCAGTAGCGGTAGTTGATCCCCAGCCGGATGCGGAAGGGCGGCAGCCAGCCGTTCTCGACGCCGAAGTCACGCAGGTCCTGCTGGCCCAGGCTGGTCGCGGTCCGCAGCGCCAGCGCGTTCAGCACGTCGGCGTACAGGTCCACCTTGTGCCCGATGAAGGGGGCCAGGTTCACGCGTACCTGGACGTTCAGATCCTGCACGTCGGGCGTACGCAGGTCCCGGTCGTCGCCGGGATCGTTGAGGTTCGCGCCCGGGTTGATGCCCACCGGCGCCCGGTACAGGTCCCAGGCATTGGTGACGGGGTTGAAGAACAGCCGGCTGTACGGCTGCCCGGACAGGTACCGGTAGCGGGCCCCGAAGGACAGCCAGGGTGTGGCCTGGTAAGCGAGCGTGCCCTTGATCTCGTGCCGGTGGTCCTCGGGCAGGTAGCCCTGCAGGAAAGCGTCCCGCGCGGGGATGTCGCCGTACAGGTTGTCGATCTCCTGCTCGGTGCCGGTCAGCCGCGACAGCGTGTATTCGAGGTGCGTCTTGAAACGGCCCTCCCGCTTGTTCATCCCCACCGTCACGCCCTGGTACTTGCGCCAGGCGCCCGTCGGCGTGGACAGGTCCACGATGGTCTCGGGCCGACCGCTGCGGAACGAGCCCACCCGGTCGAGCTCGGTCCCGCCTGGGTTCCAGATCCGGTTGGTCTCGCGCCGGTCGAACTGGTTGTCGAACTTGCGATAGATGAGGTCCACCGACACTCCCAGCCCCTGTATCAGCTCACGTTCGCCTCCCAGGGTGGCCTCCCAGGTGCGCGGCAGGGTGAGCTTCTGCCGGCAGCTGGTCCCATCGGGGTTGTAACCGGTGGGACCGCAGGGCGAGCCGAAGGTGTTGCTGCTCAGACCACCGCTGAAGGTGCATTCGCGCGTGTAAGACTGCGTGCTCTCGTCGAAGCGGCAGCGCCGCTGCACCTGGGACCCGGCCAGGTGGCGGGCGGCGTCCAGCAGGTCGACGTCGACGTAGCTGCTGAGGCTGCCACGCACCACCGTGCGCCCGTCGTGGGTGGCGTCCCAGGCGGCCGACAGCCCGGGAATCCAGCTGAAGTTGTCCACGATGGTGCCGCCGCGGATGTTGCTGGCCCCGGCCCAGGCGTGCGACAGCGAAGGGATGACCGTCAAGGACCGGGTCGGTTTCCACGAGTCGCTGAGCGTGGTGACGCTGCGCCAGTGGGTGGCCTGGGTGATGAACCAGCCGTAGCGCGCCTCATCGTAGCGGGGGTCGTTGGCGAAGAAGGTGGTCTGCGCCGAACGTTCGGTGCCGTTCAGCTCGGTCACCTGATCGCCGGGCACGGACCGGTACTGCGTGTTGCGCTCGCTGTAGTACCGATGCTTGAAGTTCAGGCTGTGCTCGCCCAGCAGCCGGCGCTGCGGGTAGTAGTCCAGCGCCGTCAAGGTGACGATCGAAAACAGGTCGTCGCGCGTGTGCTGGTTGTCGTTGCCGGTCCAGAACTGCCGCGGAAACAGGTTCGTGATCGAGGGGACGTGGTCACATGCCTCGGGGTCCTCGCGGCAGCTGCCCGGGTAGACGTGGCTGAAGATCGATCGAAATCCGGCCTGCGCGCGCAGTACCAGGTTGTCCTGCAGCACGGACTCCCAGATCAGCCCGCTGAACAACCGGCGTCCCAGCCGGAAGCGCTGGGCCTCGTCGTACACCCCCAGCTCGGGCCGCATGTTGCCCTCGGTGATGGGGAACCCGAGGTTGGTCAGACTGGACAGCTTGTTTCGCGGGCTGACCTGCCAGGTGATCTTCAAGGTCCCCTTGTGGAAGAACTTGCTGTAAGGCTGGCGGTCGCCCAGGTAACCCTCCGGATCGGACGTGCGGGTCCGCCCGATGATGTGGGTCTCGTCGCTGAAGAAGTACCAGAGCTTGTCCTTGATGATGGGGCCGCCCACCGTGGGCGCCAGGATGTAATACGAGCTGGCGCCCTGGCCCAGCGGACCGATGCCCGTCGCGGGGGCGTCCCGGTTGTCGTAGAAGAAGCGCAGCTGGTCCGCCTCGGCGGTGGCGTTGAAGTCGAACTCGGTCTTGTTCGATCCCGACTTGGTCACCAGGTTGATCATCCCGCCCGGCGAGGTGGGCCCGTCGGCGCCGTAGCCGGCGGTGTGCACCTCGTACGCCGCCGACGACATCAGCGGCGGGTAGTCGCCGTTGACCTGGTTCAGCTCGAACCCGTCCTGGGTGAACAACGTCTGATTGGTCGCCCCGCCGCGCATCCGCCCGTTGTTGGCGCCGGCCACCTCGTTGATCATCTGTGTGTGCACCTGGTCGCGCGAGACCATCGGCAACGCCTCCAGGTAGTCGAGGTCGTACACCTCGCGCACGTTGCTGGTGGTGGTGCTGACCAGCGGCGCCTTCTCCACCACCTTCACCTCCTCCACGCTGCTGGTCTCCACCTCCATGACCACGTTGACCTCCACCGCGGAGTTGACCCCCACCTGCAGGTTCTTGGCCACGTAGGTCTTCATCTTCGGGGCACTCGAGGTCAGCTCGAACTTGCCCGGGAACAGCTGCACGAAACGGAAGGCCCCCTCCCCGTCGGTGTAGGCGGTCTTCGACCCGCCGATCTGGGTGGGCGAGCGCACCGTGATCTTCACCCCGGGCAGCGGCTGGCCGCCGGGGTCGAAGACGTGGCCCACCATGGAGCCGGCTGCCCCGCCCTGGGCGAAGGCGACCGCCGGCACGAGCAGGCAGGCGCAGACGCGAAGAGTGACCGCTGGAACGCGCATGATTCAGTCCTCTTTTCTCGCGGCGGCTCGACCCCCCGGGGCCGGCGCGTTTTGGGGGCACTGTACTCCCCTCGCCCTCCGACCGGAATGCTCAAGCGATTCGAGGAGGTCGCGGGAACGGTGCCGCTGATACCACCCGCCACTGCCTGAACGACTGGCTCCGGATGGATGACTAACGCGACGCACTACAGGCGGCCCGGAGGGGCCTGAAGCCCGCAGCGCTCCAATCTTTGGCGCCGGCTGACGATGAAACAGACGTGAGCTCGACGATCTTTCTGGGGTACGTCGCCTTCCAGACTCTGCTCATCGGCACCTTCTTCTTCATGCCGACCGGCAGCTGGGTGGCGACGATCTGGCAGATAGCGGTCGGCTGGATCGCCGCTGGATTCGTCCTCACCGGTGCTCGTCGCTTCGGCGGCAACCGCAAGGCCGTGTGGTACCTGTTCGCCGCCGGCCTCTTCATGAACACCTGCGGCATCCTGGTCGACTACATCTGGGAGAGATATTTCGGGGCTCCCCCGTCCCCCAACCTGTCCGATGCGTTTTTCCTGTCGTTGTATCCGTGCCTGATCTGGGGCCAGGCCATCCTGGTGTACCGACGGGGCCGCGACGACGAGGGCGGCGGCGTGGGAGCCAGCACCACGGTCAGCGCCATCATCACCATCGGCATGGGCCTGGTCGCCTGGGAACTGGTGATCGCCCCGCAGGCGGTGGCCATCGGTGTGACCGGCATGCGCATCGCTGTGATCACCGCGTATCCGATGGCCGATCTGGTCCTGATCGCGCTGGTACTCCGCCTGGTGTTCTCCGGCGGGCTGAGCAACCCGGCCTTCGGTCTGATGCTGGCGTCCATCTTCTGTTTTCTCGGGGCAGACATCGGCTGGGTGGTGCCCTTCCGCACCGGCGAGCCGCTGGGCGACTCCGCCCGCCATCTGCTGGCGGCAACGTCCCTGAGCGCCTTCGCGCTGATGGGAGCGGCGGTGTGCCACCCGGCCTTTCGCTACATGGCCCAGCCTCCCGCCGCTGTCCGGCGCCCATCCGGCGCGCTCATCGGTTCACTGGCGGTGTCGCTGCTGATCGCGCCCGCGGTGCTGGCGGTCGAGGCCATCCTCGATCGCGTTTACGGCGCCGGCGGGCCCTGATCGCCGCCCCGTCGACGGATCCCGGGTGAGCCCTGAAGGGACTCACCAGGAGCGGCCGTGCTCGCCATCTTTGCGCTTGCTCTGACGGGCGTGTGAAGGCGAGTGTTGTACAGCTGCCGGTGCGACAGCGAGCCACGAGGGTGGAAGGAACGCCGACAAGAACGCTTCTGGTCGTCGACGATGACGCCGACGTCCGCGACGTGCTGGACGAGGTGCTCACCGAAGCGGGCTACGACGTGGTCTGCGTCGACGACGGCGAGGTCGCGCTGGATTACCTCCAGGACTCGCCCGCACCGGACGCCATCCTTCTGGACCTGTGCATGCCCGTGATGAGCGGCTGGGAGCTCGCGCGTCGCTTGCGCCGCCAGCCCGAGCTTGCGCGCATCCCGCTGGTGCTCATCACCGCTTCCGAGCCGCATGCGGGCTATCCGGGGACCGAGGTGCTGCGCAAGCCACTGGACCTGGACCGGCTGCTGCACACCGTTCGCGACGTGCTCGAACGCGATCGATCCAGCGACCCGGGCGGCCGTCCGCCGCGTCCTTCCTCCGCCCTGCGCTCCTGATCGCCCCGCGACCGACGCGTCGCCTTGTGCAGAATCGGCCCGACGACGCGCTGCCGGGCCGTGCGCATCACCGAGCGCGGCCGATGGAGAGACCACTTTTGCGGTGATATCTTCAAGGCATGGACTTCGCGGCGTTCGAACGGCTGGTGCTCGAGGTGCTGTTCGAAACGCGCGACCCTCTCACCGCTCCTCACCTGGCCTACCTGGGCGGCATCTCGGTCGGACGCGCCGAACGTTATCTGGGGAGGATGGTCGAGGAAGGCTCGATCGTGCCCCGACTGGGATCGCAGGGCGTGATCGAATACGTCTTTCCGGGCCGCCGAAGTCTCGAAGTGAAGCCACGTGACGCGCGCCGGCGCCTGGAGGCAATGGCGCCCGCACTGCGCGACGGGACCGAGCGGCCCGACGAGTCGGCCGAGACCGGCGAGGAGCTCGCCTCGGAGGCGGTCAGCTCGGCGACCGCGGTGCTGCTGTCGGTGCTGGTACCGGGAGCCGGTCACATCTACGCCGGCCGCTCCGGCGCCGGCGTCGCCTGGATGGCAACCACCCTCGCCGGTTACGCCTGCTGCCTGCTGCCCGGACTATTCCTGCACGGCCTCTGCCTGGTGAGCGCCGCACACGCCCGCGAGCCGCGGTAACCGGCCGCGCGCACCCGCGCGAACCGGGTGATTTTCCGCTCGGCCGATCAGGGCTCCAGGCTGTCCTGTTTCTCGCGCTGCAGCCGGCGCAGCTGCTCTAACGATTCCTGCACGGTCCCTGACGGCCCCGACCGCTCCAGGCGCGAGATGGCCTCGCCCAGCACCTGCACGTCGCGTCCGGCGCGCTCACGGAGCGCCTCGTACATGTCGCGGAACGTGGAGTAGAACTCCTGAAGCTCGTCGCCCTTGCGCAGCTGCTGGCGCATCGCCGGCGACAGCTTGTTGTTGCGCACCCGCGTGCAGATGTTGGCGATGCTGAACAGCGGGCCGGCGACCTTGTGCGTGATCCAGATGCCCACGCCGGCGATCGACACCAGCAACAGCAGCCCGAAGCCAGCGATGCTGAACAGCACCACCCGATCGTTGGCCCGGAACTGCGCCTGCAGCTCGCCGGCGCTGGCGGGATCGACCAGCCCGGTCATCCAGATGATCTTCGACGTGTCCTGGGTGGCGTCGTAGATCTTGTAGCCCAGCACCGCCGTCAGCAGCACCGCCACCATGATGATGAAGGCGGTGTACCGGATCTGCAGGCCGACATCCAGCAGGTAGTTGCGCAGCCGGCGTCGATAGCGCGGCGCTGAACCGGTGTCGTTCGCGGCCGTCTCGCTTGTGGTCATCCGTGCTCCCTCTCTCCTGCTTGTCTTGTAGCCGTTGAGCCGTCGGCGGTGCCCGTCACCCGTCATCCACCTTGGGACTGAAAGAATTTACTCAGATCTTCGCCCAGCTGTCCCGCCGAAGCTTCCAGACAGTCGCGGCGGGCGGCGGCGATGTCCTGCGGCCGGGAGCCGCCCTGCACCGCCGCGCCGGCGTTGGTCCACAGGATGATGCTCTTGGAGGGCCAACGTGCGACCATCACCTTCACGTCGCAGTTGATCTCCATCGCTCCTCCCACCAATCCATTTTCCAGTCGACTGACGTTGCCGTCGATCAGGAATCCCAGCTGTCCGCCCGCTGCCGATGGCTTGACCTCCCGGCTCTCGAAGGTCACCGACGGCAGCTTGCCCAGCTCGCGCCTCAGGGCGGTGCGCAGCACCTCCAGCGCGCCGGCGTCGGCGCCGCCGTTGCCGCCGCTGAAGCTGCCGAAGGTGAGAAATATGCGACCTGCACCCGCACCGGACCGGCCGCCCGGGCCGATCAGCGCGGACAGGGCCTTCTCCACCTGCGATCGCACCGAGGCGTCACGCTCGCGCGCCAGCAGCGCCTTCAGCGCCGGCGCGGCCGAGGGTGTGCCCAGCTTGGCCAGCGATTGCGCCGCCATCCAGCGCACGGTCTTGTTGCTGTCGTTCAGCGCCTTGATCAGCGGGTCGGCGGCGCCAGGGTCGCCCAGCTTGCCCAGCAGCTGGGCCGCCTGCACGCGCACCTTGTAGCTGTCGTCGCCCAGCAGCATGCGGGTCAGCTCCTCCAGCTTTCCCGCGTGCGCCACCCACCGCGGCGGCGCCAGCGCCGCGCCCAGGGCCAGCAGCAGGCAAAAGACGGCGGTGGGCCAAGCCCGCAAGGAGCTACGACGAGGGTTGCGAGGAGGGCTGCCTTTGTGGCCGCCCTGCATGAGGCTCATTCTCCCAATGCAGGTTTCGGCCTGGCGCTTCTACGACTTTAGCCGGACCACGAACGCCGCCCCGCCGCCGTCATCGGTGGCCGCCGCCACCGTGCCCCCGTGCAGGTCCACGACCGCCCGCGCCAGGGCCAGCCCCAGGCCCTGCACCGGCGGCAGTCGCCGGCCCAGACGGACGTAAGGCTCGAAGATCCGTTCGCGATCTTCCTCGGGAATCGGGTCGCCATCGCACGACAGGATCACCTGCACCCCGTCTGCCTCGGCCGCGGTCCGCAGCAGCAGGCGGTTGGTGCGCGGCTGTCGGAGCAGGTAGGCGGCCAGCGCCGCGAAGGCCTGCCGGAGCAGATCGCGATCGCCCGACACCTGAGTACCGGCCAGCCCGGGCGGCCCCTCGGTGGACAGGATCTCCAGCACCGCCCGCCCGCGCGCCCCGCTGGCCTGCCAGCGCAGGTCCTCTCTGACCTCGGCCAGCAGCTCCTCGACCGCGATGGGAATGCGTTTGAGGCTGACGTGCCCGGACTCGAAGCGCTCGTAGTCGCCGACCGTGCGCAGCCCGCGGGCCAGCTGCTGGAACAGGTGCCGGGTCTCCCGGGCGCAATCGAGCACGTCTTCGCTCTTGTCCGGCGCGGCGGCGGCGACCTGGGCCAGGAACTCGACGTTGGCCTGCAGGGCGCCGGTCACGTTCTGCAGGTCGTGCACGAAACTGCCCACCCACACCCCGCGATCCTTCAGAGCCGACCGCTGGCTGTCCTGCTTGCGCTCCTGCCGCCGCAGCAGGGCCGACGAGCGCAGCAGCGCCCCCAGCCGGGCGCGTTTTTCCGGCTCGCTGGTTTCGGGCGCGAAGATCGCGTCGGCGCCCGCGGCCTGCGCTTCGATCCGCAGCGGCGCCCGATCGCTGCGGGGCACGAAGATCACCGGGAGAAAATGGGTGCGCCCGTTGTTCTTCAGGCGGCGGCAGAGCTCCAGGCCTCCGCCCGGCAGGTCCTCGTCGATCAGCAGCAGGTGGGGCCGGTGTAACAGCGCCTCCTCGAAGGCGGCCTCGGCATCGGCGACCACCGAGACGTTGAGTTGCTCGGCCTTCAGGAGCTCGACCAGCGGCCGGGCGGCGTCCCGGTCCCCGGCCGCCACCAGCGCCTCCATCTCGCTGGGCTGGGCGACGACCTCGCTGCGGGTTGTCCGCTCGTTCGGCAGCATCCCGTCGTCTCCTTCGCCGCGGCCAAAATTATCAGGAGCGGCCGCGCGATGGCAACGACCGCGCACGCGCCATCAGCAGCGCGCCCAGCAGCGCGCCCACGGCGTCGGCGAGGAGATCGGCGAGCTCGAACTGTCGCCCGGGCACGAAGCGCTGGTGGATCTCATCGCTCAGCCCGTAGGTGGTGGCCAGCAGCATCGACAGGACCACCACCCGGACGGCCGATCGCGATCCGGTGCGCCAGCAGGCGCGCGCGATCAGCGCGCCCAGCACACCGTAGATCGCGAGGTGTGCGACCTTGTCGGCCCCATGCGGCCAGCGTCCGGCAAGCATCGAGAGGTTGCGCGACGACAGCAGGAAAATCGCGAGCGCCACGGCGACCACCGGCCACCAGCGCTTGACCAGGGAATCCGACCCAGTCGGCCGTTTTCCTACATGTAGGTTGTTTGACTTCATTATCTTACTGACTTATCGTGGCCTCATGCGAAATAGCCCTAGCGGCCCCAACGAGCCTGGCGCCACCTCAACATCGGCTGTCGCGCCGCCTGCACCGGAGGCCGGCGAAAAACGCCAGCATCTGCGCTTCGACAAGGTATTTCCGGTCCGCGTCGAATCCATCCTCTTCGGCCAGATGTCCTGCGTCGCCCGCAACGTCTCGGCCGGAGGCATCTTCCTCGAGACGGCCGACCTCTTGCCGCTGGGAGCGCGGGTGCGGGTCTGCTTCCTGACCGCCGACGAGACCACCGAGATCGTCGCCGTCGGCGACGTGAAGAACCACTACTTCATCAACTACGCCCAGGGCGGCTCCGCGCGTTCCGTCGCCGGCATGGCGGTGCGGTTCCTCGGTTTCGAGGACCAGGGCCAGCAGGTGCTGCGCGACTGCCTGGACCGCCTGCGCGTCCTGCACTGATCAATCCTCGACCCGGGGCCGCACCACCAGCGGCTCGGTCAAGGTGACGGTGCTGCCCGGCTCGATGGGGACCTCCACTTCGCGCGGGCCTTTCACGATGGCCACGCTCCGCAGGCCGGTCTTGATGCCCAGGCGGTAGCGCCCGGGCAGAAGGCCGGTGACCAGGAAGGCGCCCTGCCCGTCCACCTTGGCCACCGGGCTGCGCGGGAACGACAGCGGCGAGCGGCCGACCAGCTCGATGCTCACCTCGCCCAGGTTGCGCGGCACCCCCTGCATGTCCACCCGGCCCGCCACCCGGCCACCCCGGTGGGACAGGGTCATGCGCGCCTCGACCACGTGGCTGTCCTGCAGCTCGATCCGGCTGGGCGGATAGGCCAGCATGTCGCCCC
The DNA here is from genome assembly GCA_046734815.1 of Myxococcota bacterium. Lineage (GTDB taxonomy): Bacteria > Myxococcota_A > Polyangia > Fen-1088 > Fen-1088 > CAVYGB01. The sequence continues at coordinate 21,018 of JBKPRZ010000275.1, forward strand.
GGCGCGCCCACAGGTAATAGGTGCCCACCACGAACCGGTCCTCGGCGAAGTGTCCCTCGCCGTCGGTGGTCCAGACGATCGGCGGGTTGGGCACCGCGGGCGAGCTGGCCAGCACCGCCGCCACCGTGGCGCTCGGCTCGGGCTCGTCATTGGCATCGACCACCGCCCCGCGGATCACGTAACCCTGGACCATCTTCAGAAGCACCCGCTGCGCCGGGGCCGCCACCGCCGACCCGACCGCCAGCGGGCGCCAGCCGAACTTCGAAGCGTTGAGCAGGTAGCGGCGCGTTTCCAGACCGCCCAGCACGTACGAGCCGTCCTCGGTGGACGAGGCCTCGGCCACCGGAATGGTGTCGCCGGGCGCGCGGAAGGCAGTGATGGTCACGCCGGCGATGCCGGTGCCGGTGGCCAAATCCACCGCCCGCCCGCGGATCGATTGCTCGGCCCCCAGGCGAAACACCCGAGGCGCCGCCGAGCCCGGGCGATCCAGACGGTCGCCGGGGATGCGATCGGCGATGGCGGTGGTGTGCCCGGGATGGCTCACCCGGAACGAGTAGGTCCACGGTCCGCTGCGCAGGGGGATGCGGAAGCCGCCGTCCTTGCCCGATGACTCCTCGACCAGCGGCACCAGCCCCACTTCCGGCCCCCAGCCCAGCCAGACGCGGATGCGCGCGCCCTCCACCCGCCGACCAGCCTCGTCGAGCACCCGGCCGACCACCATCTCCTCCGGTCGATCCGCGGCCCGCAGGTTGAACAGAGCCCGCCAAAAATCGCGGTCCGAGGCCACCACGCAGCCCTTGCTCTGCGACCAGGGCAGCGCACATTCGGGGGTCGCGGTCGAGCAGAACTCCACGCAGCTCTCCTCGTCCTTGGGGTTGCACACCCAGGGTCGCGATTGATCCGGCTCGAGGAAGGGTCCGTGCTCGTCCCGCCCGGCACAGAACACGCAGCCATCGGGCTGCTCGACACAGACCAGGGGGCCGTAGTTCCGGCTGACCGCACCCGCGTCCGGCTGCGTGCTCGGGGCGGGGGACCGGTGGCATGCCCCGGCGGCCGCCGCTGCCAGCGCCGCAGCCACGACGACGCGCGGTCGGGCCCGGGACACCATCTATCCCCTTGGTTCTAGCCCATCCCGGACCGCTGCGCACATTTGTGCCCGCCGGCCCGGCCCGCGGTAAAAGGTGGCGTGCGCCTGCGGCTGACCCATGTGCTGACCTACCCACTGGAGGGAGCCACTGATCCCGAACGCGACGCCGTGGCCAGCGCCGAGCAAGCGGGTCCACCGCGCCGGTTCTTCGTGCCCGGGCGGCTGCCCTGCGGGGCCTGCCACCTGTGCCGTCGCGGGCTGACCGCCGCCTGCCCGGCCGCGCACACCTTGTCCACCGAGGGCTCGCCCTTGGTCGAGCTGCCCGACCGGTTCGTCACGCCGATCGACGAGCCGGATGACGCCCCGGTGCTGGACCCGGAGCTCGCGGCGGCCGCGGGGCTGGTGGCGCTGGGGATCCAGGCGGCTGCCGCGGCCAACCTCACACCGGGCGATGTCGCCCTGTGGGTGGGCGGCGGCGTCGTCGCGCGCACGGGCGCGCAGCTGGCGGCCGGCCGCGGGGCCCGGTCGATCCTGATCGGCGACCCCGCGGCCGCGCCCACCGGCGTGCACGGCGTGGCCGACGCCGAGCAGGTGCCCGCGCTGCTGGCGGCCGAGTCGGCCGAAGCCTCGCCGGCCGGACACCAGCGCAGCACCCGGCGGCTGTTCCTGACCCGGATCGATCGTTCGACCCTGCAGACCGCCGGCCGTCTGGCGGACGCGGGCGCCTCGCTGGTGGTGATCGGCCGGCCTCCGATCCCGCTCGACGGGCTGGTGCTACCGGCGGAGGCGCGGCTGGCGCAGGTCTCGGGCTATCACCCCGACCTGGTGCCGGAAGCCCTGGCGCTGTTGCGGCGGGCGGAGATGGCGCCTCCGCGCGGACGGCCGCTGGCCTGAATCAGCGGCGGCGGCGCTCGCCCCGCCGGCGGCTCGAGCGCTTGTCGCCTTCCGCGCGCTTGCCGGCAGCGTTGCGCGCTTCCAGGCGGGCTTCCCGCGCCTGCACCTGACCCTGGGCCGGCGGATCGCTCGGCCGCGGCTTGACCGCGGCCCGCCCGGCCGCCATGCCC
>JBKPRZ010000276.1:0-24746 GCA_046734815.1 Myxococcota bacterium
CTCGACCACCTGACCCACCGGCAGGTTGTAGTAGTCGATGGGGTTGCTGGCGTTGCGGGCGAGAAAGGCGAAGACGGCCTCCAGGAAACGGTTCATCTGCCCGTGCGGCCCGGCGACGATGCTCTTGCGCCCCACCCAGTACTCCAGCTGGCCGCGGCCGGTGGTCAGCCCGGCCCTGGCGACCGCCTCGGGCAGCAGCGCGTGGACATTCGGGCGCTCCTGGAATCCGTAGCTGGCGATCACCCGGTGCAGCCCCTGGCCCAGCGCCTTCACCGTCAGACGCTCGCGGGCGGGAACCAGCGGCACCGGCGCGGTCTCCACGGTCAGCAGCACGACCGACTCGTGGAGCGCGCGCAGCCGCCGGACCGCCAGCACCAGCACCTCCGGGATGCCCTCCGGTGACGAGGTCATGCACACGCAGGTGCCAGGCAGCCGCTGCGACACCAGCCCGGGCAGGCGCGCCAGGAAGGTGTCCACCGCCGACGACGTGGCGGCGGTTCGTGCGGACACCAGGCCGCGGCCCACGTGCCAGCTGATCATGATCACCGCCACCACCACGCCGATGGCGAACGGCAGATACCCACCGTCCAGGAACTTGAGCGCATTGGCCAGCAAGAACGCCAGGTCCACCGCCGCGAACAGCACCAGCAGAGTGCCCGCCTTCAGCTGGCTCCAGCGCCAGGCGTGGCGAGCCACGAGATAAAAGACGATGGAGGTCACCAGCATGGTCCCGCTGACCGCCAGCCCGTACGCCGCCGCCAGCCGCCCGGAGGCCTGGAACAGCACCACCAGCGCGATGCACGCGCCCGCCAGGGTCCAGTTGACCAGCGGCACGTAGATCTCGCCCGCCGCCTGCCCGGTGTGCCGGACGGTCAGGCGCGGGAAGAACCCCATCTGGATCGCCTGGTGGGTCAGCGAGAACACCCCCGAGATCAGCGCCTGCGACGCGATGATGGTGGCGGGAGCGGCCAGCGCCACCAGCGCGATGGTCCCGCCCATCGAGGGCACCAGGGCGAAGAAGGGCCGCGCCGCCGCGGCCGGATTGCCCAGCACATTGGCCGCCTGCCCGAGATAGCAGAGCAGCAACGCAGGGAACACCAGCGCCAGCCAGGCGATGCGGATCGGGCGGCGGCCGAAGTGGCCCATGTCGGCGTACAGCGCCTCGCCCCCGGTCACCGCCAGCACCACCGAGCCGAGGATCGCCGCCCCGTGCACGCCGTGGTCGGCGAAGAAACGGACCGCGTGGGTGGGCGACAGCCCGACCAGGATCCCGGGCGCCTGCGCGATGCCGCGCACCCCCAGCCCCGCGAGGGTGGTGAACCAGAGGATCATGATCGGCCCGAACAGCCGGCCGATGCGGCCGGTCCCGCGCGGTTGCAGCGCGAACAGCCCGGCCAGGATCGCGACCGTCAACGGGACAACGTACGGTCTGAACACCGGGCTGGCCACCTCCAGCCCCTCGATGGCGCTGAGCACGGAGATGGCCGGCGTGATGACGCCGTCGCCGTACAGCAGCGCCGCCCCGGCGATGGCCAGCAGCGCGACGGTGCTGAGCCGCCCCGGCGACCGGCTTCGCAACCGCCGCGGCACCAGCGCCAGCAGCGCCATGATGCCGCCCTCGCCGCGGTTGTCGGCGCGCATGAGGAACAGCAGGTACTTGATGGTGACGACGAAGGTCACCGACCAGACGATGAGCGAAGTGACCCCCAGAATGTTGTCCCGCGTGGGCGCCACCCCGTGCGGCCCGCTCAAGCATTCCTGGAGCGCATAGAGCGGGCTCGTCCCGATGTCCCCGAACACCACCCCCACCGCCCCGACCACCAGCCCGATCCCGCCGCGCGCGTGCGGCTGCTCGGCGGTCACCGGTTGCGCTTTGAGCGACGTCGAACCCAAGCTCGACCTCTACCACGACCCGCGCCGCGAACGCAGCCTCCAGCGGCGCCGGTCGGCACGGACTGCTCTCGTTCAAGGAAGGCCGAACGCCACGATCTGCGCGCCGCTGGCCACGGCCACGTACTGGCGGCCGCCCACCCGATAGGTCATGGGCGAGGCCTTCCAGCCGGCGTTCAGGTGAAAGTGCCACAGCGGCTGGCCCGTCTTCGCGTCCACCGCGGCGAAGGCCCCGCTGTCGTCCCCGAAAAAGACCAGGCCGCCGTCGGTCGACAGCACGCCGCCCCAGCTGTCCGCCGGTCCCACCTGGGGGTACTCCCAGGCGATGCGGCCGGTGCGCACGTCGATCGCTCGCAGCACCTTTCGTGGCTCCTCGTCGGTCACGCGCCGGGTGCCGCCACCGTAAAACGACTTGCCCGGCTCCCACCAGGCCGAGGACTGGTAGTAGATGGAGCACTTCTCCAGCGCCATCACGTAATACAGGCCCAGCTGCGGGTGGTAGGCGGTCGACATCCAGTTGGTGGCGCCCTCCACCGCCGGGCAGGTGCGCGTGCCGGCCGGGGTGGGGTCGTTTCCGGCCACCAGCTGCGGGCGGCCGTCCCTGCCGATGCCGCTGGCCCAGGTCAGCTTCTCGACGAACGGTCGGGCCAGCAGCAACTCGCCGGTCAGTCGGTCCAGCAGGTAGAAGAAGCCGTTGCGGTTGGCCTGGGCCAGCAGCTTGCGCGGGCGGCCGCCGAAGGTCGCGTCCAGCAGCAAGGGGGTCTGGGTGGCGTCCCAGTCGTGCAGGTCGTGGGGCGTGTACTGGTAGTGCCAGCGCAGCTTGCCGGTGGCCGGCTCCAGCGCCAGCACCGCGTTCGAGTAGAGGTTGTCGCCCTGCCGCTCGTCTCCGTTGTAGTCGGGGCAGGGATTGCCGGTGGTCCAGTAGAGAAGCTTCGCCTGCGGGTCGTAGGTGCCGGTGAGCCACGCCGCCGCGCACCCGTGCTCGAGGGCGCGGCCCTTCCACGTCTCCGCGCCCGGCTCGCCCGGCGCCGGCATCGTGTAAAAACGCCACACCCGCTCGCCGGTGGAGGCGCGGTGGGCGGAGATCAGCCCGCGCGCGCCCTCGTCGCCGCCGGAGGTGCCGGCGATGACCAGATCTCCCACCACCAGCGGGGCGGAGGTGGCGCCGTAGTGCTGGCGGTAGTCGGCCATCGCCACATCCCAGAGCAGACGGCCGGTGGCGCGCTGGAGCGCGATCAGGTGGGCGTTGTCGGTGACCATGAACAGGCGGTCGCCCAGCAGGGCGGCGCCCCGGTTTATGCCGCCGGCGGCGTCGCCGATAACGCCCGGGGTGAGCGGCCGGCTGTACTGCCACAGCGGGCGGCCGCTGACCGGATCGAGCGCGGCGGCCTGGTTGGCCGCGGTCACGTACATCACCCCGTCGGCGACCAGCGGCGTGGTCTCCAGCCGGCGGCCGTTGGGGAACGGAAAGATCCAGCGCGGCGCCAGGCGGGCGACGTTGCTGCGATCGATCTCGTGCAGCGGGCTGTGGCGGTTGCCGCCGAGCTGGCCATGGTAGGTCGGCCATTCCCCGGGCCGCGGGTTTTGCACCTGCGCGAAGGCGTCCGTCGCCGGCGCCGGCGCCGGCACGGCGGTCGCCGCGGCCGGCGCGCCGCCGCCCAGCCGGGTGAGGTACGCCAGCAGATCGCGCCGTTGCTCCGGCGTGGCGGTCAGCGGGGGCATCAACGACTTCGGCTCGCGCACCAGGCGCTCGATCCGATCGCGCGCCAGCAACTGCGGGCGGCCCTCCAGGGTCAGAAGCTGCAGGTCGTAGTTGCTCTCGTTCTTCAGCAGCCCGCGCCGGCGCCCGCCGCCGCGCAGCTGCACCTCGACCACCGCGTAGCCGGGCAGCTTGCGGGCGCCGGGCTGGCGCAGGGCCTGTTCGATGCGGGAAAGGCCCCGCTGCTTGCCGAGATCCGTGAGATCGGGCCCCAGAAAGCCGCCGCGACCGGCGACGGCGTGGCACCTGGCGCAGCCGCCGGCTCCGGAGAAGAAGCGCTCGCCCGCCCGCGGATCGCCGGCGGTGGGATGCTCGATGGCGGGGGCGAGCAACCCGGACACGTAACCGGCGACGGCGTCGAGATCCGCCTCGGGCAGCGCGAAGGCGGGCATGCCGGCCTGGGGTATGCCGCCGCGGATCAGCTCGCGCAGGTCCTTGTGCGTGCGCGATCTGGAAGTGCGGCGCTCCAGCATGCTGGGCCCTTTTTCCCCGCCCTCGCCGTCGACCCCGTGACAGGGAACGCAGCCGGCCTCGTACAGCCGCTGCCCCGTTCCGCTCTGCGCGACCGCCCGGCCGCCGATCAGAACCGCAATCGGAATCAGCCAGCAGGACCGCATCGCGCCTAGTAGCGCTGATACTTGGCCAGGGCCTTCAGCATCGACCGGGTCTCCTTGATGATGGGGACCATCTTGCTTTCCTTGGCGTCGTATTGCCGCAGCAGGCGCACCACATCGTCGATCTTGTCCTGCGGGACGGCCACCACGCCGGTCCAGTCGGCGACGATGTAGTCCCCGGGACGCACGAGCACGCCGCCGCAGGAAACCGGCTGCTGTTTCGACGCGCTCACGTAACGGCCCACGGAGGTGGCGGGGGTGATGCTGCGGCTCCAGACCGGCAGCCCGATGTCCTCCACCTCGTCGACGTCCCGCACGCCGCCGTCGATCACCACGCCGGCCAGGCCGCGCACCTTGGCGGTGGTGGCCATGAGGTTGCCCAGGCCGGCGATGTCCAGCCCGTTTTCCAGCACGTAGACCAGCACGCTGCCAGCGGGCGCCTCGTCCAGTACCTGCAGGGCGGCGTTCTCGTAGGTGCGGCCGTCGTTCTTCAGCACCGGGCGCAAGAGGGCGGTGGCGGCGCGGCCCACCACCTTGCGGGTCAGCTTGCTGCGGAAGGCCGGCTTCATGTCGTGGTACATGAAGCCGCGCTGGCCGGTGGCCTCGTCGACGGCGTCCGACACGTTGCCGGTGCTGGCCTTGCGCAGCTCCGCCAGGATCTCCGCGGAGCCCAGCGCCGGCTCGGCGGTGGCGGGGGCCGTGGCGGCGGGGGCGGGGGCGGGAGCGGTCTGGGCGGCTTCGCTGGCGCGGCAACCCGCGACGGCGGCGGTGGCGGTGACAAGGGCGAGGGCGGCGGCGGCCCCGGTGCATCGTGGTGCTGGCATGCGTGTGTTCCTCCCTCGGAAGCGGGCGGAAAACTAACAGCAAACGCTCGCCTCACGGTATTTTTACCCGCGGGCGCTTGACCCCGACGGAAAGCCGCTGTGTCGTAGGTGCCCGGGAGGCCCACGTGCGCGGACTCAGCCGGCGAAAGTTGTTCGAACGAAGTGCGTTGCTGGCGGTGCCGGCGGCGCTGCGTCCGGTGGTGGGCGAGGCGGCCAGCCCCGCCAGCGGGCTGCGGGTGGGCGGGCACATCTACGAATCCCTCGGGGTGCGGCCCATCATCAACTGCCGCGGCACCTACACCATCATCGGCGGCTCGCTGGAGCTGCCCGAGGTGCGGGCGGCCAAGGAGGCAGCGGCCCAGCACTTCGTCCAGCTGGACGAGCTGATGGAGGCGGTGGGGCAGCGGCTGGCCACCCTGACCGGCGCGGAGTGGGGGCTGGTGACCTCCGGCTGCGCGGCCGGCCTGTCCCACGCCACGGCCGCCTGCGTGGCGGGCGGCAACCCCGACCGGCACATCCGTTTTCCCAACCTCACCGGGTTCGACCGCACCGAGGTGGTCATCCCCCGCTACTCGCGCAACGTCTACGATGCGGCGGTGCGGGCGGTGGGCGCGAAGATCGTCGAGGTGGACTCGCCCGAGGGCCTGCAGGCGGCGCTGGGGCCGCGCACCGCGATGGTGTACGTGCTGGCCGGCGATGAGTCCGAGAGCGGGCCGCTGTCGCTGGAGGTGATCTGCCGGGCGGCGAACGCGCGCAAAGTGCCGGTGCTGGTGGACGCCGCCGCGGAGGTGCTCACGGTGCCCAACGTGCACCTGCAGCGGGGGGCAGCGCTGGTGGGCTACAGCGGCGGCAAGTGCATCCGCGGCCCCCAGTGCGCGGCCCTGCTGCTCGGGCGCAAGGACCTTGTGCGGGCAGCCTGGGTGCACAGCGCCCCTCACCACGGCTTCGGGCGGGCCATGAAGGTGGGCAAGGAGGAGGTGATGGGGATGCTGATGGCGGTGGAGATGTGGACCCGCCGCGATCACGACGCGGAATGGGCGCGCTGGGTGTCCTGGATGGAGCAGATCGGCAAGAAGGTATCCGCCGTCGAGGGCGTCACCGCCACCGTGCGATCGGACAAGGGGGGCCTGTCGAACCGCACGCCCCGCCTGCAGATCAGCTGGGACGCCGGCAAGCTGGGCTTCTCGGGCCAGGAGCTGGCCCGCACCGCGCTGGCCAGCGATCCGCGCATCGACCTGCAGGTGGATGGCGGCGGCCGCGGGCGGCGCGAGAACGGGGTCTCGGTGATCGCCTACATGATGAACCCGGGCGACGTGAAGGTGGTGGCCAGCCGGCTTCCGGCCTTGCTGAAGGAGGCCAGGGCGGGCAAGCCGCGGCCCGCGCCGCAGCCGCCGGCGGCGAACCTGAGTGGCTCGTGGGAGGTGGAGATCGAATACGTGGGTAGCCGCTCGCGCCACCACTTCGTGATCCAGCAGAGCGGCGCCGATCTGTCGGGCACCCACCGGGGCGATTTCAGCAGCCGCGAGCTCGACGGCAGCGTGGACGGTTCGTCGGTCCGCCTGCACAGCACCTTGCGCGAGAACGGCGACACGCTGCCCTACACGTTCACCGGCACGCTGAAGAACGGGACCCTGGCCGGCGACCTGGACCTGGGCGAATACCTCGGCGCCCGCTGGACTGCCCAGCGCGCCTGACCGGGGCGCCGCCGCGAGGTCAGCGCGGGATCAATCCGGGAAACAGACGCGCGTAGGCCGTCACCAGCAGCGCCACCAGGGCGGCCAGGGCGATGCTGTGGCGGAAGACCGCCCGGAAGATCTTCGCTTCATTGCCGGACTGCTGGGTGGCGGTGGCCGACACCACCAGTGACTGGGCGTCGATCATCTTGCCCATCACGCCGCCGGCCGAGTTGGCCGAGGCCATCAGGATCGCCGACAGGCCCAGCTGCTCGGCGGTCACCTTCTGGAGGTTCCCGAACAGCGCGTTCGACCCGGCGTCCGTGCCGGTCAGCGCCACCCCCAGCCAGCCCAGCAGGGTGCCGAAGAACGGGAACAGCGCCCCGGTGCGCGTCAGCGACAGCCCCAGGATGGTGTCCATGCCCGAATACTTGGTGATGTAGGCCAGCCCGACCATGAAGCTGATCGACGCCAGCGAGGGAAGGAGCTCGCGCACGGTGCGGGTCAGGCAGCGGCCGATGGCGGCCGGCCGCAGCCCGGCCAGCAGCCCCGCCAGCAGCGCGGCCACGAACACCGCCGTCCCCGGCAGGGCCGGGATGTTGAAGTCGACGATGGCGGGCTCGGACTCGAGGCGCGGCACCACCGGAGGCACCCGCAACACCGCGTTGTGAAGGGCGGGCAGGGGCCAGTTCAGCCCCGGGAACAGCAGGTACTTGCGGATGGACGGCAGCCCGGTCACGAAGATCAGCAACGAGGCGATCAGGAACGGGGCCCAGCCCCCGAGCACCGCCACCCGCCCGTGGCGCGGAACCTCCACCGCCGTGCCGCTCTCGTGCAGCAGCTGGCGGCGCGGGCGCCAGACTTTCAGGAAGGCCACCATCGTCAGCAGCGAGAACAGCGCCGCCACCACGTCCACCAGCCCGCTGCCCTGGTAGTTGGACCAGTAGAACTGCATGCCCGCGAACGAAGCGCCGGCCACCAGCACGGCGGGCAGCACCTCGCGGGTCTCGCGCCAGCCCACCAGGCTGCGCACCAGCCACAGCGGCAGGATGAACGAGAAGGGCGCCAGGATCCGCCCGGTCATGGCTGACAGCTGCATCTCGGGCAGTCCGGTGACGCCGACCAGGGTGCGGATGGGGTTGCCCACCGCCCCCCAGGCCACCGGGGCGGTGTTGGCCACCAGGCACAGGGTGGCCGCCTGGAAGGGGGGGAAACCGAGCCCGATCAGGAACGATCCGGCGATGGCCACCGGCGCGCCGCCGCCGCCGGTGCCCTCGAGGAAAGCGCCGAAGCAGAAGGCGATCAGGATGAGCTGCAACCGCTTGTCCGCGGCCAGCCCGGCGATGGAGTCCTTCATCACCTGGAACTGCCCGCTGGCGCAGGCCAGGTTGTACAGGAACATCGACGCCACGATGATCCAGGCGATGCGCAGCAGCCCGAACAGGAACCCGTGGGCGGCGGCCGCCGCCACCAGCGGCGCGGGCATGTGCAGGGGCCCCAGCGCCAGCGCCGCCGCCGCGATCAGACCGGCCAGGGCCGACACCCAGACCCGCCGGCGCAGCACCACCAGGAAGAAGAACAGGGTCAGCACCGGCAGCGCCGACACCGCCGTCGACAGCGGCCACCAGCCGAGCGGGTCGTAATTCTGGGCCCAGCCGCTCACGCAGCGGGGAGTCTATACGGTTGCCCCGGAGACGGTGTCAAGCCGGTGTCAAAGCCGCCGCCCGACACCCGGGGGCCTTGCATCCCTGGCCATCCGCGTATTTAAACTGCGGCCCTTGCCGAAGGAGACGAACATGAAAAGAGAGAGGCGAAGCGTTCTCAAGGTCGCGGCCGGTGCCGCCGCCGCCACGATGTCCCTGGCCGCCGCCAAGGCCGGCGCCGCCGAAGCGCCGACCAAGAAGGTGTTCCGCCAAGGGCCCAAGCCCGACAAACCCCCGCTGTTCAGCGGCGCGGTGGCCTACGGCAACCTGCTGTTCCTGGCCGGGGTGGGCGCGCATTTCCCGGGCGACATCAAGGCGCACACCAAACACGTGCTCGACGAGATCGAGAAGAAGCTCAAATCCGTTGGCTCGTCGATGGAAAAATGCCTCAAATGCAATGTCTACTTGAATGACCTCAAGGACTACGACGCCATGAACGAGGTGTTCAAGGGCCGCTTCGGCGACGACCCGCCGGTGCGCACCACCATCGCCGCCGCCGGCGGCATCCCGGGCAACTCGCTGGTCGAGATCGACGTCATCGCCTACATCTGAGGATCGCTCCGGAATTCGGCGAGCGGGCCGCAGCGGAGTCGGATGTCGGCGAGCAGAGGGCGGAAGGGGCCCTCCTTGCGCAGGATGAAACGGACCGGCCGGGGCGGGCGAAAGGCCTCCGCGTCCACTTCGAGCACCACCCGCTCGAACCGGTCGGCCACCACGACGAGGCTGTGCTCCACCGTGCCGTCGTCGCCCACGTCGATGTCGAAGAAGACGTCCTCGTGAGCGCCGTCGCCCAGGAGCGAGATTCCGGTGCAGCGGATGTCTCCCTCGGGGATGAACACCCGGGAGAGGCGCACGCGTTCCGAAACCAGCTCCAGCGCTGGGTCCTGCGCGTGCCAGGTCGGTCCCCGTCCGACCGTCCCCTCGTCGACGGTCCAGAAGCAGGGCTGCTCCCCACACCAGACCGGTTCGGCATAGGTGATGGTATCGTCGTAGTGGCAACCGGCCGTGGCCATGAAGACCAGCAGACCGAACGCCGCCCAGCGCGACTCGACCAGCGGGTTCATGGCGCCCACCGCGCCCCGAGCAGCAGCCGGACACCTCCGCTCTGGTGTCGGTCGTAAAGCCGGTTGGTGAACAGCACGGCGGTGATGGCCCGGACCTCGAGATAAGCGCCGTTTCCGTGGCGGGAGGTCCACTGGACCCCGTTGGCCCATACCCATTGCCTCGCCCAGGACCGTTCCGCGTAGCGCCGGGTGTCGGCGGTGGCGCGGCCGTCGTCGCCGAGACCCTGGGTGTAGATGGTTCGACCAAAGGCTGCGCCCACGCCGCCCTGCAGGTACAAGCCGAGCCGACCTTCCTGGAATCGAGTCAGCAGCCGCAGATGGGCCCCGGCGGCGTGGGCGGTCCAGGAGAAGACTTCGTGTTCGGTCCGCCGCTCACGCAGGATGTCCCGGGAATAAGTCGCCCCGTCCAGGCTGCCGAAGTCGACGAGCAGATGAACGGCCGGGACAATCGCCCGGACCACGCTGAGGTCGTATTGCACCGGCGGCTGACCGACCCAGCTGAATCCGAAGTCCCGCAACCGATCTGCGTATTCGCCGTGCGTGGCCGCGCGGAGCGCCACCGCACCTTCGACCGCCCAGGGTCCGGGCGAGGGGCCGTCTTCGGCCCTCGCCGACCCGGCGGCCAGCCACGCCGCGACGAGAACGGCCAGCCGGGTCAATCCGTGACTCATCCCTGTGATCAACGCCTGGCCCGCGGGCGGAAGACGAACCAGGCGACGATCTTTCAATCCACTGTCGGGATCGGGGCGAAGCCGCGGACGACGATGGTGCGGTCGGCGCGCTGACCCCAGGTGGAAAAGAAGAAGTCGCCGGTGGCGGGGTCGCGGTAGGCGCCTTCGGCGCCCTCCAGGCCGACGATGAACGAGCGCCGGCTGTCGGGCCTGGGGTCGCCCTGGCCGTCCACCTCGTAGGTGGCGATCTCGTTGCTGGTCCATTCCGACACCAGCAGCGAGTGGGCCGTGAACAGAGGGCTGCCGGCGCTGACGTAGACGAAGCCCTCCGGGCCCCCGGGCAGAGTCAGCCGGTGAGTCGCGCTCGGGACGTCGTAGGTACCCTGGGCGTTGCTCTGCAGCGCCAGGGTGTACCATTCCCCGCCACCCCAGGAGACCAGCTTGAGCGCGCCTCCGGGCGCGATGTCGGCGGGCACGAAGCCGAGGGCGGCCGAGGAGGAGACGACGCCCAGCGCGGTCAGGTCCACCACCTTGTCGGCCCGGGTGCTGCCCGCTTTCGTCACCTGCAGCTCGTTGCTGGGCCAGCGCGCCAGCAGGATCGAGCCGTCGGGGGCGTAGGTCAAACCTCCGTCGTTGAAGGGAGCGTCGGCGTGAACCGCGGCGGTGCCGGAGAAAGCGTTGATGTGGCCGCTCGCATCGCGGGTGACCTGGATGGTGTACAGCTTGCCGGTCGGCAGATTGGCGTCGCCCCCGATCAGCAAGGTCGTGCTGCATTTTTCGCTGGTCAACATGAGGCCGCCGTATTTCGTGGGCGGCAACCCCGGGACCGGGCCGAGATCGAAGCAGGTGTACCGTTCGGCGTAGAACGGACTCACGGTCACGCCCAGCTCGGCGCAGCTGCGGGGCGCGCTGGTGCCGGTGCCCGGACAGGCGATCGCCCGCGGCGGCGCCGCGGCGGTGTCCCCGGCGTCCGGTGCCGGAGGCAGCACGAAAGACGCGTCGGCGGCCGGGGGAGGAGGGGCGCCCGCGTCGGTGGCGCGGGGCCCGCTCGGCGGCGCGGGCGATTCCGACGTCACGACCGTCGGTTTTGCACAGGCAGCCAGCGCCGTGAACGTTACCAGCGCAGCCCTCGAGCGGGCCATGAAAGCGTTCGTGGTGGTCACACTGCGATCCCGTCAGAAGGTGTCGAGCTCGGCGCGGCTGACTGTGAACCGCTCGCCGTCGATGAAGATCTCGACCGAGGATACCCGATCGCCCTCGTCGTCGGGGAGATCGACGGCGATGCTGCGGCGGCGCTGGTCGGGGCCGGTGGGGGTGATCAGCGCCGAGACGGCGATCGGGACCGTGGTGCGCGACCCGTCGTTGCCGACGATGCGGGCGAAGCGCCGGGGGCTGATCGCGGCGGTGGCAGGCACCAGCGTCCCGCTGACCACCGCCCACGTCGGCTTGCGGCCCAGGCCCAGCCGGTGGAAGCCTTGCAGCGAACGGTGTTCCAGGGCCAGCATGTCCGCGTCGGTGTAATCGGAGACGATCCGGATGCGGTCCATGAGGGCGTTCCAGGTGTAGTCGCTGATCCAGGTCGGATAGCAATAACCCATCACGTCCTTGAACTTGGCCCTGGGCTTGAACGGGCCGGGGGCGTTGGGGAGGTGGTCCTTGCCCGAGGCCAGCTCGCCCAGGCTGAAGCCATCCACTCCCACGCCGGTGTTCGCGTAGGGGAAACGGTTGTCGACCCCGGCGGCCCCGCAGCCAGGGGCGTGGTTGCGGCCGAGATTGTGGCCCATTTCATGTGTGACGGTGTCCATCTGGCTGTCCACCTGGTGGTCGGTCACGATGGTCATGGCCACGCGGTTGGCCGCCTCGCCGGCCAGAGGACCGGCCAGGCTGCCCAGCCCCAGGAACTTGTCCTCCGAGTCCTCGATGGCGATGAGCAGGTGGTAATAGGTCCCCGGTGAGGCGTTGTCGCGGCGGCGCGCCTGAGCCATCAGATTGAAGGCCTGATCGGAGGAGATGATGGTGGTGACCGTCACCGGGTCGTGCCAGCGGATGGTCATCTTGCGGGCGGGGTAGACGTCGGCCATGTAGCGTTCGAGCCGCTGCCGCCGCGCGGGAGAATCGTCGAGAGGACCGCTCGGCCCCCGCACCGGGAGCAACACCACGTCCATCAGCATCTGGCCCTTCTGCACCGCCAGATCGGCCGCACCGCCATCGCGCGGAAAACGCGGGGGCGAGGTGGGCTCCGGCCCGGCGGCCTCTCCGCCCTCGTAGATCGCCACCGCCAGGGTGGCGCCCGGCACCATCGTCTCGGCCGGCAGCAGGAAATTGAAGGTGCTGGCCAGGTTTTCGCTGCTGGACGGGCCCGCCACCATCTTTCCATCGACGAAAGCCCGCGCGTTCCCCTCGCTCTGCCCCAGGCTGAGCACGGCCCGCAGCGGGCGGGGGGTGAACCCCGCTTCGGAGCGCACGTGCACGCGCACGTACGCCGCCCGGCCTTCGATCAGCTTCGAGTTGCGCATGGCGGGCGGCACCACCGCGCTGCCGTCGCCCAGCTTGATGAACACGGCCTGGGACACCTCCACCAGGGAAACCGTCACGCCGCGGGCCCAGGGCCCGGGAGCGGTGTCCGGGGGACCATCCGTTCCCGCCGCCGCGTCGGGGGCCGGAGGGGCCAGGTCCGGTTGCGGGGCGGCGTCGGGCGGAGCGGCCGCCGGCGGCGCGTCCGGCTTCGGTGGTGCCGCGTCCGCCGTCAGGGCAGGCATTGCCGTGTCGGCCGCTCCATCGGAGGAGCGATCCACTCCCACCACGGTCTGACCGCAGCCGAGCGCTGCCATCACCAGGATGGTCGTGGCCAGAAAGTTTTTATCTCCGCGCTTTTCGGCTGTCATGGTGGCTCACCCTTTGTGCGCGGACGCCCGCGACTTCAGACAAAAATCGTCAGGGCGGACCGGGCAGCCGGCGCAGGCAGGCCGCGCGGTCGCGACCGGCGCGCGCGCTCAGGTCGGCCGAGGGCGCGGCCCGGATGACGGCATCGAAGTCGGGCAAGGCGGCGCGGCAGTCCGTCTGCGCACGCAGCTCACCGCGCACCAGGCGCAGCTCCAGACCCCGGCGGTTGTCGTCCAGGTCCAGCTGGTCGAGGGCCGCCAGGGCCGCTCGGTTCCGGCGCAGCAGCAGGAGCGCATCGACGCGCAGAAGCTTGGCCTCCGGGCGCAAGGTTCCGCGTGGAAAGCGGCGCAGGTAGCGGTCGATCTCGAAAAGCGCGGTCACCACGTCCCCGCCCCGGCGGATCTCCGCCATGGGGCCGACCAGCGCGGCCGTCTCCCGCTCCAGATCGGAGAGGGCCAGCGGCCGGCGGGGATGCGTCGGTCTGGGCGTGCGCGACACCGGAGCGGGTGGTGGAGCGCCTGGAGCTGGCCAGGCGGCGGGCGCCTCAACGAAACGCTCCGGCAGCTTCAGGGCGGGCGCGGGCCCAGGGCGGGATGGCCGCAGGGCCTCGAGGATCCGGTAGCCGGCCAGGCTGGCCCCGCTGACCAGCAGCACCGCCCCCGCCACCGCCAGGCGCAACCGCCGCGTCCCGAGCGCGCGCGCCTGGCCCGCGGTCAGGCGGCGAAAGATGGCTTCCAGCCGGGCAGGCTCGGGGTGGACGGGCGGCAACACGTGGGCCAGCAGGGCGGTTTCCTGCTCATCGAGAGAAAATACGCGCGGTTCGCTCACGCTGGCTGCCTCCTTCGCCGCTTTCCGTACAGCTGATGAAATTTCTGGCGCCCGCGGCTGAGGCGGGCCCACACGTTGGCGACCGTGGCGCCGGTGAGCTGGGCGATCTCCTCCACCGGCAAGCCCTCCAGCTCGCGCAGGATCAACACCGTCCGGTACTTGTCGTCGATCTTCTCGAGCAGGGAATAGAAGGCCTCGGTGTCGCGGCGGCGCTCGAGGGCGGTGTGGGGATCGGCGCTGTCGCCGGCGGGTGCGCCGAAGTTCGCCAGCCAGGCGATGCCGCGGGTGTTGCCTTCTCCGCTGCGCAGCCACTGCCAGCGGCGGTGGCGCCGCCGGTGAGCGAGGGCCGTGCGCAGCGTGATCCCGTGCAGCCAGGTGGTGATCTGGGCGTCGCCGCGGAAGTCGCCGAGGCGGCGCTGCACCACCAGGAACACGTCGTGAACCACGTCGTCGGGATCGCCGCTGGGTCCCAGCAGGCGGGCGGCCCAGCGCAAGACGGCCGCGGCGTGGCGGCGGTAAAGGGCTTCCAGCGAAGGCGGCACGGGCCGCTCCGCCGCAGCGGGGGGACGCCCCCGCCCGTCAGGCAGCCAGTTCCAGACGCGCCCGGCTCGCATACCGTTGCTTCCTTGGTGCCCGGGCGCCCCTCGTTACAGACAAGAAAAGCTCATTCACTCAGCGGAAGCGTCCGGCGGCCAGGCCCAGCGCCAGCATCGCGGCGAAACGCGGCAACGCCCGGCGCGCCATCGAGGGTGATTCGGCGGCCGCTTCGCGCCGCGGCCATACCACCGCCCGCGCCTCGACCCAGGGTGCGAGCCGCCATCCGGCCCCGCCCCGCGGCAGACAGACGCGCCACCCCGCTGCGCCCTCGGGGCTCACGCCGCGGCGATGGAAGTTCCGGTCGAATCTCGCACCGTCCAGCTCCAGCAGCGCGGCGCCCAGCTCGAGATGCGCCTCGGCCACCGCCCGGGCTCCGCGCCAGCGGTGATGGACGCCCAGCGCGCCCTCCCAGCGGCGCCAGGACACCCGGCCCGTGCCGACCGCGTCGGTCCTGATGGCCTCCGCCGCCAGCATGGCGCCGGCCCCGAATCCGCGGCCGCGCGGGGTGAAACTGGCCCGGGCGAGCAGACCCGGAGCCCACGACTGCGAACGACCCATCAGCGCCGCCAGGCCGAGATCGAAGGCCGCAGGTGCCGGCGGAGCGCGCGCGGGGATCGCCGGCGTGTCGTCCACCCGGACTATCGACACCGGGGCTGCCCGCGGTGCGACCGCCACCGGGAACTCTGGCCGCACCTCGCTCTGCCAGGCGGCGATGGTCAGGGCGACCGCCGCCGCCATGGCCGAGCAGGAGGCCGCCCGCGCCAGCCGGCGCTCGGCCACCATACCTTGCCCCGGTCGGGTGAGGGTCACGCGCACGCCGTCCGCCTTCTCCTCGACCTGCGCCACCGCGCTGTCGTCCGGCTGATCGGCCGGGAGCAGCGAGCGCAGGCGCGTTTCCACCGCGGCAGCAGCGGGGCAGTGGCCGGGCCCCTCCACCCGCACCGGCAGGAGAGGACCCGCGCCGACCAGCAGCAGCACCAGCGGCGCCGGCATGGGTCGGCAGTCTACCCGAAAGGTTTTCTGTCATGATGGGCGCCCTTCCGGACGCGACACAGTAGCGATGCGGCACCTGCTCCGGCTCTGGGTTGTGGGCGGTCTGGTCTGCACAGGCTGCAAGGAGAACGTCTGGGTGGTGGGAGCCAGCGCAACACCACCCGACGCCGCCGTGGCCCCCGATGCCTTCACGGTTCCCCCCGCGCCGGCGTCCGCCTGCGGCAGCGCCCGCTGCCGGCCCGGGCAGACCTGCCGCCAGGGCACGTGCGTCGGCGACTGCCGTTCCGACCTGGCCATCGCCTGCCTGTCACCGGCGGTGTGTGACTTTCTCACCGGAGCTTGCGTGCCCCGGGACCAGGCCTGTCTGCTCACCGGCGCCGCCGTCGCCTGCGGCAGCGGCGAATTTCTCCCGCGCTGCGGGCCGGGCGCACGTTGCGATCCCGGGCACGGCTGCGTGGCGGACAGTGGTTGCGCGCGGGTGGTGTGTGACGCCTCGAACTTCTGCCGGGGCGCAGATTGCAGCGCGATCGGCGGCGGCGTCCGCGAGGTGGACCTGGGGGCGTTGCCCGACGCGGTCGCCGGCGCGCCCGCTGGCATCTCTGCCCAGGCCCGCGTCGTGGCCGACAACCTGTGCGGGCTGTCGGTGACCTTCGAGCTGCGACGCGACCTCGAGCTCTACGTCAGCGCCTACAACGATCGGGTGATCTGGCGGGTGCCGTTTTCAGGACCGCCCAGCCCCTTGCTCAGCGAGAGCGGACCCATCGGCGGCCTGGCAGCCGATCGCACGGGCGCGCTCCATTACGCGCTCGCGGACAGCGGGATCATCCGCCGTGTGCGCAGCGGCGGCGTGTCCGAGCCCTTCGCCTCGCTGCCCGACCCTGGATTCCGCAGCCTGGCGCGCATGACCTTCGGCCCCGATGGGCAGCTGTATGCCGTGGCCGATCGCAGGACCTATCGCTTCTCGACCGACGGTGCCGTCACCCAGACCTGGACCTTGCCTGCGGGAGCCTTGTTGACCGGGCTGGTCTTCGACCGCGACGGCGCGTTGCTGGTGGCGGAGGCCTGGCCGCTGATCTGGCGCCTGCCGCCCGGGGGCAGCGCCTCGTTCAGCCGCTACTTCGACGCCAGCGCGGTGGTCCCCGCCAGCACCGTCAACGCCTGGAACGAAGGGATGGCGCTGGGCCCCGACGGCATCGTCCACGTCGGCATCTTCCCCAGCAGCAACGACGCCGGGATCATCTACCGCATCCTCGACGCCCCCGCGCGCGCGGAACGGGTGCTGGGCCTGGCCGAGATCCGCCGCGACGTCCCCGCCGCCCGCTTCGCCGGCATCCACGGCCTGGCCTTCGGCGTGGACGGGTCTCTGTACTTCGTCAACCAGAACACCGGCGACGACACCGGCGAAGCGCTGGGGCAGGTGCTGGCGCTGCGCCCTTCGGGCGCCATCGAGCTTGCCGCCAGCGGCCTGAACTTCGACTGGCGCGACGGCTTCGATGGCGACATCGCCGTCGCCCAGGCGACGGTCCAGAGCGTCTCCGCACCGGTGGATGGCGCCGGCCACGCCGCCGGCACCCTCGACGCCCCCGCCGCGCCCGGCACCTACGGCATCCGTCTGCTGGTCACCGATCCCCGCGGCGGCGCGATCCGCGAAGCCCGCGGCACCGTGCGCGTCAGGTAGCCACCGCGTCAGCTGGACAGGTCGGTCAGATCTCCGGTGCTCGTGGTGCGCGCGGCACGATTGCGGGTACTATCGGCCCCGTGACAAAGCCTCCGCTGATCTTCGCTGTCGCGTTCGCGTTGCTGGCCTGCGCCCACCGCGAACCGGCGCCTCCGGCCGCGAGCGTCGTCCCGGCCGCCCCCTCCGGGTCCTTTGCCTGCACGCAGGTCATGGGCGTTTCGGTCACCGGCGACTGGTTCGGCGCCGGGTTCGAGAACGGAATCGATGCCCGGTGGCAGGCGCTGTGGCGCAAGCACGCCTTCATCAACGAGTGGGCCGATCCCGCCAGCGAGCTCTGGTCGCTGCCCCTCACCTCGCCATGCACCGAGAAGGCCCAGGACCCCGACCGGGTGATCTTCACCGGCGTGAACTGGGAGTACAAGACCCGCGCCGAATGGGAAAAGTCATTCGACGCCGTCGTCGCAAACCTGCGCGCCCGCTACCCCGGTGTCAAACGCATCGAGCTTCTGACCATGCTGCGCGCCCCGAAGAACCAGAGCTGCGGCAGCTTCATGACCGTGGTCGAGCCCTACGTGGACGAGGCGGTGGAGGCCGTGGCCGCCAGATCTCCCGGGCTGGTCTTCGTGGCCCCCAAAGTGGAGGCACAGAGCTGCGCCGTCTTCACCAAGGGCGGGCCGCATTACACCCCCGAGGGCATGGCCGAGGTAGCCCGCCTCTACCGGGCCGCCCTGGCGCCATCGCCGGTGGCATTCAACGCGCGCGAGTGAGGCCGCTGCCAGGTAGGGTGATGGTGCGGCGGTCGGTCCCGCCCTTTTCGGAGACCACCGTCAGCTGGACGCGGGCGTCGTGTTTGAATGCCTTGACCGTCCAGGTCACGGCGCGCCGGTTCGGGGCGGCGGGGCCGGCGGGCTGGATCGCGCGGGTGCCGGGGATGTGGCCGAGGTCGACGGTGGGCTTGCCGCTGATGAGCTGCGCGCCCTGGAGGGTCAGGCGCGCGCGCACCGGCTTGGCCAGCCGGGCCTTCAGGGCGCGCTCGGTGATGTTGGTGGGCAAGAATCCCTGGTTTGCGACAACCACGTCGATGCGGTGGATACCACCGGGCTCGGCGGTGGACCGGGCCTCGACGATCTCGATCAGCGGAGCGGCGTCGATGAGAGCCACTATCCAGGGCACCTTCCTGGCGATCTCCGCCTCCAGGAACTTGCCGGGCGGGTTCTGGCTGGTGAACTTGCGCCGCCAGCCGCCGATCTCCACCGGGCCCAGCTGCGGGTGCTTGAAAGGCTTCCAGGCAGCAAACCCGGCGCCCGCCAGCTCCTCGTCGTTCCAGCGCAGTCGTTCGCGCTCGTTGATCCGCCCGTCCTGGTCGTAGTCCTTGCCGAAGCCGCCCCAGTGTTCGGGCACCCAGCCCAGGACTCCGTAGTCGAAGTACCCCCAGCTGATCAGCGTGCCGTGGCGGCTGCGCCCCTCGCCCGAGTAGCTGTCCTGAACCGGCTGGCCGGTGATGGCGGTGAACCGGTCGCCGAACAGCTTCACCAGCGCCAGATCGTCCGGCTCGTGGTCGGCGGGCGGATTGGTGGACGGCAAGCGGTACAGGAACCCGCCCGAGGTGTGGTTGTGCACGATGCCGGTGACGTTGGGGTGGGAGACCAGAAAATCCAGGGTGGCGCGCGTCTCCGGCTCGGACAGCGGGAACGGCCCCGCGCCCGACTGCTGGTAGGGCAGGCCCCAGGTGCGGGGGAAGTTGCGGTTCATGTCGATGCCGCCGACCCCGTCCTCGTTCAGCTCGCCGTCACCGTCGTTGTCGGTGCCTTCGGTGACCACTCGATAATATTGGCCGCCGGTTTCGCCCTCCTTGCGCTCAACCATGATCCGTGGGTCCTCGGGCGAGATCTTCTGCCGGCCTTTCGGACTGGGCACCCGCATCGAGGTGATCTCCCCGTCGCCGTCCAGGTCCTCGGCCGGGTCCTCGTCGAGCGCGCCGTCGCCGTCGTCGTCCCAGGGGCGCACGGTGCTGCGCAGGCCGTCGGGGTGGGTGAGGCAATATTCGGCCCCGTCGGGGTTGAACTTGGGGCGGAGGTACACCGTGTGGGTGTCCAGCAGGTGGGTGATCTGCGGATCCTTTCCGTACCGGGTGGCGAGCGACCAGGCCAGGTACAGCACCATCTCGGAGCCGGCCAGCTCGCAGGCGTGCACGCCGCCATCGATGTAATAGCCGGGCTTCTCGGCGGGCGCGTGGTTCGTGCGGCCGGTCAGCTCGAGCATCCACAGATCCCGGCCCTGGAAGCTCTTGCCGATGCTGTACACCCGAGCTAGCCGCGGGTGGCGCGCCGACAGCTCCCGCAGCAGCCGGACCGAATCGGCGTCGTTGTGATAGCGGGTCCAGTCGACGGTGCCGTCGGCGCGCAGGACGGCCAGCAGGGCCAGCGCCAGCCATGGCAGGGTCATGGCGCCCGCCGGGACTGCTCCTCCCGCCCCGCCACCGCGCCCGTGCTCTTCAAATACTGCGCCCACCATTTCAGCTCCTGCTGGTGGCGGTGGACGGTGTTCCAGGGCGACCAGCCGCCGTGCGAGGTGTCGGGGTAGCGCACGAAGCGGGCGGGCACGCGCAGCTTCTTGAGGGCCAGGTACATCTGCTCGGCCTGTTCGATCGGCACCCGGAAGTCCGATTCGCCGTGGACGAACAGGGTGGGGGTGCTGGCACGGGCCAGACGGGCGATGGGGGACTGGCGCAGCAGCACCTCGCGGGCGCGCGGCTCCCAGGGCCCACCGAAGAACTCGCTCTCCTTGGTACGAGGGATGTCCGAGGTGGCAAAGTCGCTGATCCAGCTGGACGGCCCCGCACCCGCCACGGCGGCCGCGAAGCGGTTGCTGGTGGCCACCAGCCAGTTGGTGAGGAACCCGCCGTAGGAATAGCCGGTGACCCCCAGCCGCTTGCGGTCGACCGCGTAGTGGGCGATGGCGTGGTCGACCCCGGCCAGGACGTCCTCGGAATCGAGGTTGCCCCAGCCCCCCCAGGTGGCCCACAGGAACTTCTCGCCGTAGCCGGTCGAGCCACGCGGGTTGGTGAACACCACCAGGTAGCCCTGGGCGGCCTGCAGCTGGAACGGGAAGGAGAAGTCGGTGCCGTAGCCGCCGTGGGGCCCGCCGTGAATGTTCAGGATCAGGGGGTAGCGGCGGCTCGGGTCGTAGCCGGGCGGCAGCACCACCCAGCCCTCGATGGGCGTCCCGTCCTTGCTGGCGAACCCGATCCGTTCGGTGCGGCCCAGGGTCAGCTGGGCCAGGAGCGCGTCGTTGACGTGCGACACGCGCCGCTCGTCGGTCACACCCCCGGGACCGAGGTGCGCGCTCATCACCTCGGCGGGGTGGTCGAAATCGCTGGCCAGGTACGCCAGCCGATCCTGGGCGGCGGAGAAGCTCACGTCGCCGATCCGACGGTCGCCCTGGGTGACCGCCTCGATCTTGCCCCCCGCCGCCGGCACCCGGTGAAGGTGGGCCCGGCCGCCGATCCCGGCGGTGAAATACACGAACCGGCCGTCGGGGCTGAAGCTGGGGGCGCCCGGGCGCAGGTCCCAGCCGGCGGTGAGATTGCGGGGCGCGCCGCCTCCGACCGGCAGCACGAACAGATCGATCGCGCCGCCGCTGGTCTGCTTCCTGGCGATCACGGCGCTCAGCCCGGGCTGCCGGGTGAAGACGATCGCGCGGCCGTCGGGCGCCCAGGCCGGCGCGCCATGGTCGTTCCCGTCATCGGTCAGCCGGCGCACCGACCCGTCGGCCACCGAGACGATCCAGAGGTCCGAGCGGTCGTAGGTGTATTCGTCCCGCTGGTGGGCGTTGGCCACGATCACCAGCGACTTGCCGTCGGGGCTCCACCTGGGCTCGCGGGCGTCGAACCCCAGCGAGGTCAAGCGCCGCGGAGTGCCTCCCTCGCGCGCCACCACATACAGCTCGCGCGGCGGGGTGGCCATCGGCTCGCGCGGGTCGGGCTGGTAGCCGCGGCCGTCGACCCGGTATTGCATCCAGTCGAAGATGCGGCCCTTGAAGCGCTCGCCGATCTTGCGCTCGAACTCGGGCAGCGGCTCGGCCCTGGGTCGGGGGGCCGGTGGCGTTTCCCTGGTGAAGGCGATCCAGCGGCCGTCGGGGCTGAACAGCGGCGTCCCTTCCACTCCGGGGATCTGGAACGCCTCGCCCCCCGGTCGATCCATCCGCAGGAACCACACCGAGGTGTCATCGTCGGCGCCCGGCAGCTTGCGGCGCGAGCTGAAGGCCAGCAGCGCGCCGTCGGGGCTGAAGCTCGGGTTGCTGGAGCTGAAAGCGGGACTGGTCAGGCGAAAGGGTGGCGCGCCCCCGTCACTGCTGGCCAGCCAGATCTCGCTGGTGCGGCGGTTTTCCCCCTCCAGCACGTAGGTTCGCTCGAAGGCGATCCGGGTGCCATCCGGCGACAGGGCCGGATTGCCCGCGCTCTCCAGCCGGTAGTAGTCGGCCAGCTCGATGGGCCGGCGTGTCGGGGACGTCTGTGCTTCTGCCCGGGCGGCGATCAGCGTGCTGACGGCGAGAAAGGCCAGTTCGAGCCGCATGGCGTACCTCCCGCGCGCACGATACTCCCTTTCCGCCGCGCGCGCGTCCGGCGACCGGGCGTGCCCTAGAACGTGCCGTGGATGCCAAGAGCGATCGATTGCGGCGCGTCCGCGCGGCCGGGAAAGAACAGGTACCAGCCGAGCCCGCCGACGATGGCGCCGGCGCCCAGCAGGCCGAAGCTGATCAGCCGGCGATCGCGCGCTCTTTCGTAGTCCGTCTTTGCCCGCTGGTAGTCGCCGGCAAGGTCAGCGGCCCTCTTGCTGGCGGCGTTGGCGTCGCTCGAGAACTTCCAGACCAGCAGTCCGCCTGCCAGCGCGGCGGCCAGTCCGGCGGTGACCAGGATGGTTCCAGCGACCCGCGACCGGCTGGTCGCCGGGACCTGTGCGATCCGGCTGCCTGACTCTCTGATCGGCATCCGGTTCGGATCGGCCCCGGGCTTCTCCGCCCGCTCGGGAGCGGGCGCTGGCGCGGGCGGGCCCGGTCGGCGGGCGGCGATCGGGTCGGCGGGCAGCGTGATGTCCACGACCACACGCGCCTGCGGCTGGACCTCGATCCGCCGCATTTGCGTCTGGTATCCGTCGCGCACGAGCTCGAGGACGTGTCCTCCCCGGGCGGCGCGAAGCGGGGCGGCCAGCGGAGTCTTTCCCACGGCGTTTCCATCCAGCCGGACGGCCACCTCCGCGGGCGTGGTGTTCACTTCGATGGTGCCGGTCTGGGCCAGCTGCTCGAGGATCCTGGATTCGACCGCCGTTCGCGTGGCTCGGCTGAGGCTGCTGCGCTCCTCGGCCAGGTAGCGCTCGAAGGCCTGGGCTGCTTCCACCGGTCGTCCGAGCTCGGCGTTCAGGGTTCCGATGTTGTAGAGCTGAGCTGGGTCGGGCCATTTCTGGTACGCCAGGTCCAGTTCCCGGGCGGCGTCCTCCCGCCGCCCTGCCGCCCAGAAGGCCTTCGCCCTCGCGAAATGCTCCTTGGCCGCTGCCCGGTCGATGACCACCGGGTCAGCGCTCGCCGCTCCGCGAGCCGCGGGCAGGAAGCTGCCGAGCGCCGCCAGTGTGATGACGAGGACCGGCTTCATCGCGCCCCCGGCTTGTCGCTCCGCTGCGGGAACACCTCGATCCATGGCGTCTTCTGCCGATCGCCGCGGCCTTGCGGTCCGGGGCGATCGTGCTTCCGAGGGGGATCGGACTTGCCGACCGCCTTTTCAGCGGTCCCGGCGGGCGGCAGGGCAGGGGCTGGCGCGGCTGCCTGCCGGGCTGGATTCACGGGGGGTGCCGGCGCGGCCGGGGGCGGCCGCGGGGGAGGCGCGGTCTTCGGCGCCGTCGTCACCAGCGGGCCGCTGAATCCATGACTCCAGACCAGCGCACCCAGGGCGGCGATCACGGAAGCGAGGACCAGGGCCAGCCACCGGCGGGGTGGCGGTGCCTTCGCTTGCCGGGTCGAAGCCACGGTCCCGTGCGCCGCTGCCGGTGTGCCCGCGAGTTGCGTGGACGGACCCGGGATGATCGCCGGACCGTCCGACTGTCCCCTGGCAAACGGCGCCAGCTCCCGCTCGAGCACCGTGACATCCCGTTGCCGGCCTCCGGGAAGCTTGCTCATGGCTCTCTCGATGACGGCCACCAGCTCGGCCGGCAGATCCGGGCGCAGCGTTGCCAGCGGCGGCGGATCGGCTCTCAGGATCGCAGTCAGCACTTCCACCGTGCTTTCGCCGGCGAAGGGACGCTGACCGGAGAGCATCTGGTACAGCACCACACCCAGCGACCAGATGTCCGCGCGCGCGTCGACGGCGTGCGACCGCACGGCCTGCTCCGGGGCCATGTAGTAACAGGTGCCCAGGATGGCGCTTCCGGTGAGCGAGGGGGCCTCGTCCGGCAGGATCTTGGCGATGCCGAAGTCGAGCACCTTGACCAGGTCGCTGCCGTCGCCGGCGGCGGTCAGGAACAGGTTCTCCGGTTTGAGATCGCGGTGCACGGCCCCGGCCCGGTGAACGACCGCCAGCCCCCGACAGGCCTGACAGGCGATGCTGGCGGCGCGGGCGACCGGTAGTGCGCCCAGATCCCGCATCAGGCGGCCGCAGTCCTGCCCCTCCAGGAACTCCATCACCAGATAGGGCAGGCCGTCGCCGGCGCGGCCGAAGTCGGTCACCGCGACCAGGTTGGGGTGCTCGAGCGAGCCGGCCAGCTTGGCCTCGTTCTCGAAGCGCCGCAAACTGTCCGGATGCGCGGCGTAGGCGGGTTCCATGACCTTGACCGCAAAACGACGGGACACGGTCACATGTTGCGCTTCGTAGACGCGCCCCATTCCGCCCTGGCCAATCAACCGCACCACCCGATATCGGTCGGCCAGGATGCTGCCCAGGCGCGGGTCGGGCCCGGGCGGGTCGCTGTCCACGTCATGATGGTCGCTCCGCGAGCTTGACAAGACAGGTCCCCGTGGCGGCAAGGCTACACTCGCCGTCCGGCGCGGTACAAGGACGTTCCCGGGCCGATCGGGCCACCGCGGCGGCGGATCTTCCTCATCGAATCGCGCCTTTCGACACAGCACGCTCGACACTCTGTGATGCGCAATCGAGCGCGCGGGCTCTCCCGCTGGGCGCTCCCGCGCCGGCGTGATAGGAAAAGCGCTCGTGAGGTGGTCTGTTCTGCTGCTCGGGCTGGTGGCTTGTGTGGAGCAGTTCCCCGCCCAGCCGGTGGATGCGGCGGCGGACCGCCCGGCGGATCAGGGGGGGCCGCCCGAGCCGGCTCCAGGTGCGACAAGGGATGGACCAGCTGCGCCGGACGCGGCGGCCGACGCTTCGGCGGCGGGTCCGGACGCTCCGCCGGCGAACGCGCCGGTCGACGGTTCACCGGTCCCCGACACCGGAATGGATGGCAACCCCGGCACGGGCCGCTGGAATCTGATCACGCTGCCTCGCGTGACACCGTTTCTGGATCGGGAAATCGTGGTCCTTCCGGAGCACAACAGCGTCACCGCTCTCTGGTTCGATTCGCCCACCCATGG
>JBKPRZ010000277.1:0-4455 GCA_046734815.1 Myxococcota bacterium
GGGGAGGTGCGGGCCGGGGCGGCGGTGGTGCCGGACGCAGGGCCACCGAGAGGGCCAGGGTCAGGAACTTGGCGTCGACGTCGACGTCGCCGGTGGTGGTGGTCAGCTGCCCGTAGCGCAGCACCGGCCCCAGCGCCAGCCAGGGCCGCAGCTGGAATTCCCAGCCGACGGCCGCATCGAACATCAGGCGCTCG
Organism: Myxococcota bacterium; assembly: GCA_046734815.1. Lineage (GTDB taxonomy): Bacteria > Myxococcota_A > Polyangia > Fen-1088 > Fen-1088 > CAVYGB01. The sequence goes on from JBKPRZ010000277.1 coordinate 195, forward strand.
AACGGGCCGGTGATGCCCAGGCCGATGTCGCCGTCGACCAGCAGGCGCGAGCGCGCGGTCAGTCGCGGCTCGAAGCGCAGACCGCCGCCGAGCAGGGTGACCTTGCCCCAGCCGTCGTCGTGGGGGAACAGCCAGTGCCCGGCCGTCAGCTGCAGGCACAGCGGCTCGACCAGCGGCAGCCCGATCCGCGCCGAGCCGGTGCCGCCGAGCCCGAAGCCCAGCACGTCGCGCTGGTGGGCCGACAGCATCGCCCCCAGCCCCAGCTCACCGCGCAGCTGCAGGCAGGACGGCGGCGCGGCCGAGGTGCGCCCCACCCCGGCAACCACCAGGGTCACGACCACCGCGAACGAACCGGCCACCCTCCGCATCAAACCGCGCCCTCCAGTATCGGCAGGATCCGGCGCGGAGCAAAACCCGGACGAAAAAAGACCGATCGGTCGGCGGTGCGGATCTCGGTGAATGTCGCACCCCCCACCCAGACACGACCTTCACCGCACCATGCCGGACCTCACGGGCATTCACCAGACGGCGGGGTTTGGATACAGCCAGCGGCGCGGGTTCAGAAATCGCGAAAAAGACGCCGGAAGGGTGGCGAGACTCTTTTTCGAACAAGAAGAAATAAGCAGGCCGGATCACGGGGGAAGTCACTTAATGGAGACGGACCGCGGACCCTCGCGAGAGGTATTCATGGAAAGACGCCCCTCCTCTCATGCAGCGAAGTCATTTTGGCTGGCCTCGGCGCTGGCCGGCCTGGCCTGCTCGGGCTCCATCAGCCCGGGATCGCCGACCGAGCCGGGCGGCAGCTCGAACCCGGGGCGGAACCCGCCGGGCACCCCCGGTGCCAACCCGATTCCGCTGCCGCCACGGGCGGCCAGCTGTGCGCTCGACCCCGGGCCTTCGCCGCTTCGCCTGCTGACCAAGACCGAATACCTGAACACGGTGCGCGACCTGTTCGGCGGTCCGCGGGACGTGGCCGGCGAGCTGCCCGACGACGGGCGGCCGGTGCGCGGCTTCGCCAACGACGCCAACGCCCGCTCCGCCTCCGACGTGATGGTGGCCGGTTACATGAAGGCGGCCGAGAAGCTTTCGAAGGCCGCCTCCGCCGACATGTCCGGCGTCCTGGACTGCGACCCGGCGGCGGCCGGTGAGCAGGCCTGCCTGAACAAGTTCTTCGACACCTTCGGCAAGCGCGCCTGGCGGCGGCCGCTGACCGCCGCCGAGAAGGAGAACCTGACCGGCGCCTTCATGCAGGGTAAAGAGGGCCCTCCCGCCGGGTTCGCCAGCGGCATCGAGGCGGCCATGACCGTCATGTTGATCGCGCCGCAGTTCCTGTACCGCTACGAGCAGGGGGTGCCGATCGCGGGTACCAGCTTTGCTCAGCTGACCTCGTACGAGGTGGCCTCGCGGCTGTCGTACCTGCTGTGGGGATCGATGCCCGACGCCGACCTGCTGGCCGCCGCCGAGGGCAACAAGCTGCAGAAGCCCGACGAGGTGCTGGCCCAGGCGCGGCGGATGACCAAGGACCCGCGGTTCCTGGCCACGGCGACGGATTTTTCCAATCAGTTCATCGGCCTCGACCAGATGGAGACGCTGGACAAGGACGAGATGAGCCTGCCGGCCTGGAAGCCCGAGCTGCGCGGGCCCATGCAGACCGAAGGCGAGAAGTTCCTGGAGTACGTGCTGTCCAGGGAGGGCGGCGGCAAGCTGAGCACCTTCCTGACCGCGCCGGTCTCCTTCATGAACAAGCCGCTGGCCGCCTACTACGGGATCAGCGGGCCGGGCGGCGACGCCTTCGAGAAGGTGTCGCTCGACGCCACCCGCTACTCGGGCGTGTTGACCCTGGGCGGGTTCCTGGCGGTGCACGGCACGCCCGACAACGGCCTGACCTCGCTGGTGTTCCGCGGGATCTTCGTGCGCGAGGGGCTGCTGTGCCAGCCGGTGCCCGACCCGCCCCCGAATGCGCAGGACGAGAACCCGCCCTTCACCCCCACCACCACCCCGCGCGAGTGGTCCTTCGCCCGCATGGCCAAGCCGGTGTGCGGGGCCTGCCACCAGATGCTGGACCACATCGGCTTCGGGTTCGAGATGTTCGACCCCATCGGCAAGTACCGCAGCATGGATCGCGGCAAGCCCATCGATGCCACCGGGAAGCTGGAGGGCAGCGACGTGGACGGGGCGTTCGACGGCGTGGTCGAGCTGGGCAAGAAGCTGGCGGGCAGCAAGATGGTCAGCGACTGCGTGGCGACGCAGTGGTTCCGCTACGCCGCCGGCCGCAGCGAGACCATGCGCGACAGCTGCAGCCTGGACACGTTGAAGGCGGCGATGAATCAGTCGGGCGGGGACCTGCGCGAGCTGTTCGTGGCCTTCACCCAGACCGATAGCTTCCTCTTCCGCAGCAAAGGAGACGCCCCGTGACTCCGAAGACGCCCCCCTCCCCCGCGCCTGCGCCGAAGAAACCGCTCCGCACCACCACCCTTTCGCCGATCAGCCGGCGCGCGCTGCTGCGCGGGGCGGGTGGCGTGGCCATCGCCCTGCCCTTCATGGATTCGATGTCGCCGCGGCGGGCGCTGGCCCAGGCGGCGATGGGCAAGGGTGAGCCCAAGCGGCTGTTCACCTTCCTCATCGAGAACGGCGTGGTCCCCTCGGCCTGGTTCCCTCAGGGCACCGAGAAGGACTTCAAGATGGGGTCGATCCTCAACCCCATGGTGCCGTTCCAGAAGCACGTCATCATCCCCGACGGCCTGGACAACAAGGCCAGCGGCGGCACCTGCCACGCCGCCGCCCGCTGCGGGACCTTGACCGGGCAGAACAACAACGGCGGCCGCGCGGCCGGCATCTCGATCGATCAGGCGGTGGCCAACGGCATCTCGGCGGGGGCGCGGCTCAAGTCGATCGAGGCCAGCGTCTTTCTGAAGCACAACTTCATCTACTCGCTGTTCCACAGCGGGCCCGGGCAGGCGATCTTCCCGGAGGATGACCCGGCCAAGGTGTTCGAGCGCCTGTTCTCGGACGGGGTGCCGGCGCCGGTGACGCCGACCAATCCCAGCCCCACGGTCAACGAGGACTTCAGCCGGCTGCGCGCGCGAAAGAAGAGCATCCTCGACCGCGCGCTGGAGGAGTACAAGCGGCTGCACGCCACGGTGGGGGGCAGCGATCAGATGCGGCTCGACCGCCACATGGACGGCATCCGCGAGATCGAGCGCAGCCTGGAGACGGCGGGCGGCGCGGTGGTGAGCGCCAGCTGCAAACTGCCGCCCGCGCCGGCGATGGGCACCGACGACTTCCAGCTGCACACCAAGCTGCACTCCGAGTTGCTGGCCATGTCGCTGGCCTGTGACATCACCCGGGTGGCCTCGCTGCAGACGCGGGCCTCGCTGACCTCGTTCACCTGGCTGGGGGTCAACGGCGGCCAGCACGCCATCTCGCACCAGCAGGGCAGCCCGGCGGCGGACGAGAAGCTGAACAAGATCGCCACCTGGTTCTGCGAGCAGGTGGTCTACCTGATCAAGCAGCTGCAGTCGTACCCGACCAGCGACGGCAAGACCCTGTTCGACAACACCTTGCTGTTCTGGGCGAACGACCTGGCGACGGGGCCGCACAGCCGCAAGCGCTACCCGTTCCTGCTGGCCACCGGCAACTTCACCCAGCCCGACGGCCGCGTGCTGGAGACGGGCCGCTACCTGAAGTACCCCGGCGGCACGTCCCACAACGATCTGCTGACCTCGATCGGGCGGCTGATGGGGTTGCCGATGGACAAGTTCGGGAACCCCGGCAACAGCCACGGGCCGTTGCCGGGGCTGGGCTGAGGCGGGGGAAGAGAAGATCGAGGAGGGGCGGCCCCCCCCTCGATCGCCGCCCGACCGGCAATCAGTTCGAGCAGCGGGACTTGGCGGAGGTCTGGCAGTCGGACTCCTTCATCTGGGCCGACTGCTGGACGGTGGCGGCGCGGCACAGGTGGCCGGCCTTGCAGGCGTCGCCGTCGCTGCTGCCGCCCTTGAAGCCCATCATGCAGTCCATGAGGCTGGTGTAGTGGTTCATGCCCGAAAAGCCGCAGACCTTGTCGTAGACGGCGCAGAAGTCCGCGGGGGTCTGGCCGCTGAAGACGACGGGCAGGCAGCCGGGCCAGTTCTTGGGTGAGGCCGCGGCGCCTCCGCCGGGGCCGTCGCCGCCACCGGTGTCACCGCCGCCGCCACCCTTGTCGGCGGGCCGTCCGTCGGGCGCCTTGGCGCCGCCGGCACCCGAACCGCCGCCGGTGCCAGCG
>JBKPRZ010000278.1:0-27379 GCA_046734815.1 Myxococcota bacterium
GCCACCGACGCGTACCACGCGCGGCTGACGAGCTTCCAGGCGCGGGGGCTCGTGCCCGCCGAGCTCCCGAGCTGGACGGAGAACGCCGCCGAACGATTGCTCGCGACCCTGCCGATCTACTTCGCCGATCCGAAGCACCCAGCCGCCCGCAGCCTGGGCGGCGCGAGCCTGAACGCGCACGCTTGCGCCGCCGCGCGCTCGATGCTGAAAGCGTACGACGTACGGCAGGCGGTCAAACACGTGACCGCGCCGAGTCTGCATTTCATTGCTTCGGTACCTTTCGGTCCCGAGATGGCAACGACCATGGCGGACGCCCTCGGCGCGCCGCTGCAGCGCCGGGTGCGGTTGACCGACGCCGGTGACCTGGCCTGGCTCGAGCGCCCGGACTGGTTTGTCAAGCAGCTCCAGAGATTTCTCGGCGAGATCGCCCCTGCCACCGCGTTGCTCGCCGCGGATCGGATGCATCGCCGATGAGCATCCGACGCGCGCCGGCCGATGCCGACGTAGACAGCGCCGAGGTCGCAAAGCATGCTCGGCGCATGGGGGCCTTCGTAGGAAGGGACCGGGAGATGGCCGTGCTGGAAGCCGCCCTGAGCGAGGCGCGCGGAGGCCGCGGACGCCTGGTTCTCCTGGTCGGCGAACCCGGAATCGGCAAGACCCGTCTGGCCGACGAGCTCGCGGCGCGCGCCGGTGACGGCACACGGGTGCTGTGGGGACGGTGCTGGGAGGCGGGAGGAGCACCCGCCTACTGGCCCTGGATCGAGATGTTGCGGCCGCTGCTGACCGAGGGCGACGCGGCCACCTTGGCATCGGAGCTGGGGCCGGCCGCCATCCCTCTGGCGAGCTTGATTCCGGAGCTTGGAGAGCGCCTCCCCGGGCTGGCTGCCCTGTCGCGCGAGGACTCCGAACAGAACCGATTCATGGTATTCGACGCCGTCGCCCGCTTCCTGCGTGTGGTGGCCAGCCGGGCGCCACTCGTCCTGGTCCTGGATGACCTCCACGTCGCCGATCGCGCCTCGCTGCGTCTGCTCGAGTTCGTCGCCCGATCGCTCCGCACGATGCGGGCCCTGGTGGTCGCCACATATCGGGAAGCCGATGCCCAGCTCGTCCCCGAAGTGGCCCAGTTGCTGGCCAAGATCGGTCGCGAAGGTGAGCGCCTGCCTCTGCAGCGTCTGAAACCGGAAGACGTCGCCGCCCTCATCCAGATTGCCTCGGGGCGCCCGCCCGATGAGCAGGTGCTGGCGGCGGTGTTCCGCACGACCGAAGGTACGCCCCTGTTCGTCAACGAGGTCGTGCGCGCTCTGGTGGCTGGCGCCGGCCGAGCGGGCGAAACGCTTCCCGCCCGGTTGCTGGTACCCGACGGGCTGCAACCCGCCATCCGCGGACATCTGGCCCACATCTCCGATGCCAGCCGGGCGGCCCTGCGGGCGGCGGCGGTGATCGGGCGAGAGTTCAGCCTCCCCCTGCTCCGGGCGATGCCCACGGCGACCGATTCATCGCCCAGCGCGGATCTCGCCGACTTGCTCATGGAGGCCGAGCGGGCGGGCCTCCTGGAGAAGATTGGCGACGTGCCGCCACGGTTTCGCTTCAGCCACATCCTCATTCGCGAAACCATCTACCGCGACCTGGGCGCCGCCGAACGAGAGCGCCTTCACGGGAAGGTCGCCGACGCGCTGGCCACCCAGGGAGCCGGGGATCGTCCCGAGCGGCTGGCCGAGCTGGCCCACCACTACTCCCTCGCTGGCGCCGGCGAGGCGCGGGCCAAGGCGGTGCTTTACGCGCGGCGGGCCGGGGAGCAGGCGCTCCGGAACTTTGCCCACGAAGCGGCGATCGCTCACTTCGAGCGCGCGCTGAGCGACATGGACGAGCTCGGCTCTGCCGATGCGCAAGCCCGCGCAGAGACGCTCCTCGGGCTCGCTGAAGCGCTCCACCGCAGCGGGGACACCGAGGGCGCGCGACAGACCAGCGCCAGGGCAGCCGACTGCGCGCGCGGTCCTGACCTGGCTCCGGAGCTTCTGGCCCGCGCCGCGCTCAGTTTTGGATCCGAGTTTCGCCTCGGGGCACCCGACCAGCCGCTGATGGCGCTGCTCGAGGAGGCGCTGACTGCCATCGGTGACAGCTGCGATTCGCTGCGGGCACGGCTGATGGCCCGTCTCGCGGCGGCCCGACAACCCGCCCCGGATCCCGAGCAACCGCTCGCCCTCGCCCGCGAGGCCATGGCGCTGGCCCGAGGTCTGGGTGATCGTCGAGTCCTGGCCTCCGTGTTGCGTGACGCCCGCGCGGCCTACCTGCCCATGGACAGCCTCGAGGAGCGACTGGCCGTGGACATGGAGGCGCTGGCACTGGCCTACGAGACCCAGGATCGTTTCACCGCCCTGCATGCCCATCGGCGGCTGTGCAGCGAGCGCATCGAGGATGGCCAGCTGACCGCTGCCCTCGGGCATCTGGACCAGTACGATCGGTTGTGCGACGAGCTTCGCCAGCCTCACCGGAAGTGGCTTTCGCTGATCCGCCGGGCCTCCATTGACGCCCTCTGCGGCCGGTTCGACCAGGCCGACAGCTTCCTCGCGGAAGCCGAACCGCTCGTGGCGGCCACCCAGAACCCCTTCAGCTCCTTCGAGTTCCTCGCCCACAAGATCTCGACCCTCTGGTCCGCGCGGCGCGACCAGGCGCTCGCGGCTTGCGAGACGCGCCTCACGGAGCTGGCTCCGCACATTCCGGGCCCAGAAGCTCGCGGCTTGCTGGCCGTGCTTCGTGCCCGTCTGGGCGACCACGGGTACGCACGTGCCCAGTACCCGTCCCTGCCCTTTTCGTACGTTCATCCGAGATTCGGCGCCCAGCACTTTGTCTCGGAGATAGCCCTGGTTGCCGGCGACACCAAGCTTGCCGCCACCGTCTACGAGCGCCTTGCCCCCTGGGCGCGGCGATTCATCTACTTCGCAGGGTGCGAGGGCAGCTACAGCCACCCGCTGGGCCAGATCGCAGCCGGGCTGGGCCGCATCGACGAGGCCCGCGGTCACTTCGAGGACGCCATCGCCGAGAACCACCGCATCGGCGCCCGCCCCTGGGTCGCCCACGCGTCGATGGCGTACGCCGATCTGCTGGTGGGCAGCGGAGCCGAAGCTGACCGCCGCCGGGCGCGCGATCTCCGAGCCAGCGCGCGCACAATCGCGGAGTCGCTCGGCATGCCGGGCATTCTGGCCCAGCTCGAGGCTGATCCTGGGGCCGCCGTCGCCGTGCCGGTGGTCGCCTCGCCGCCAACCGGGCTGCAACCACCGACTTTCGATCTGGAGGGCGAATACTGGACCATCCGCTGGGAGCGCCGGGCCTACCGCCTGAAGGACAGCAAGGGCCTTCAGCTCCTCGCCTACCTGGTCAAGAACGCTGGACGCGAGTTCCACGCGCTGCACCTGGTCGGTGTGGCTGCCGGTCGCGAGGGTGGCGAGGTCCTCATCGAAGGGAAGGCGGCGGCCACCGCAGATGCGGAGGCCCGCGGGGCCTACAAGCGACGCGCCGAGGAGCTGCGCGAGGAGCTCGCCGAGGCGGAAAAGAACAACGACGTGGTCCGAGCCGAGCGCGCACGGGAGGAGCTGGACACACTGTCAGAGGAGCTCGCCCGGGGTCTCGGACTTGGCGGGAGGGATCGCAAGGCAGGCGCAAGTGCCGAGCGCGCCCGCATCAACATCCAGCGACGATTGCGCGACGCGGTCGACAAGGTCGAAGAAGCGTGCCCCGCTCTCGGCCGCCACCTGGACCGGGCGCTTCGCACCGGAGCCTATTGCGCCTACGAACCAATGTGAACCCGTCGATCCGGCCGGTGCGGTGCCACGACATGTGATGCAGTCGCCCCCGGCGCCCGGCCGCCCCGAGGTGGTCTCCTTCGATGGCGCCAGCGCACTGAAGTCTGCCCAGGCGATCGCGGCGGAGATCGATCTACAGCGACTGCTGCCCCGTCTGGTCCGGATCGTGATGGAGAACGCCGGTGCGGAGCGAGGCGCGTTCGTCGAAGACACCGCCCGTCAGCGCGGAAGCCAGGGTCCGCGCCGGCTTCATGCTCATTCCAGAGAGCGGCGCCTCGACCAGGATGTACAGGAACAGCAGACCACCGACGAAAACGCCGGTGTAAGGGCTCAGTCGCGGCGAGCGCCCGAGGGCGAGGACCATGAACATGAGGAAGGCCGAGATGAGGAGCTCCGCCGCGAAAGCGACGCCGGCTCCGGCGTGACCTGGCAGCGTTGCCACCGCCTGGATCGGCGGCTCCGTGAAGGCTTTGCCGAAGGGCCGCTAGGAGCGGGCCCGTCAATCCGCCGGCGATCTGTGCGGCAGTATAGGCGGCGGCGTCCGGCCACGGATTCGCCCCAACCTGAAAAATGTCCAGGTGACGGCAAGGTTGAGGTGCGCACCCCATCGACGACCCCACGGCGAATACACGAGGGCTCGATGGCCGTCCCGAACAGCTCGCCGACAGCATGAACAGGCCGAGGCCGACAGCCGGTTACGGGGCCAACCGGGCGTCGGCCGGGGCCGCGCCTCGAAGCATCAACGCCCGAAGTTCTGCCGGATCTGCGCCGAGAGGCCCGCCAGGGGTTTCGTGATGCTGCTGTCGAGCGTGACCGTTGCGTACAGCTCGTCGATGGGGTTGACGATGAAGACGCGGCCGTCAGGTTGCCGCTCGCGCGTACCCTTATCCTCGTCCAGGACCCGGAAGCTCACGTCCTTGGTAAAGCGGAAGGGGTAGGTCTCCCGGTCCCCACTGATCGTCGAACGCCCGAGCTGCAAGAGTCGATCGTCGTGGCGGGGCGCCCGGACCAGATCCGGATCCGGATAGGTGCCCGGGTGCTCGATCAGATACTGATCCGCGCCCCACAGGACGCAGGTGAGGGTGTACGACAGACCCTCACGGAGCAGGGCTCGATCGAACGGATCGAAATGAACGACGCCCGCGACCATGCACTTGCCCACCTGTGCTTCTCGATCGGACCTGATGACGAATTCGCTGACCTCGATGTACCGGCTCATGATCCACCTCCTCGACCAGGCTCTACGCAGCCAGGTTACCGCGGGTCACGGTCCCAGAGGCTGTCGTGAGGCGAGACGTGTCCACGCCAGGACGGCGGCGGCGCCGAGGGCCCCGCTCAGCACCACCGCCCCGCCGGGGTGAGTCCGACGTGCAGCCCACCGCTAATCGGGCAAAGGAGGTGCAGGGTCAGACCGGTCAGGGCACCACCGGCCACTCCGACGGCCGCCCCCAGCCGGATGGCTCCGATGGAGACGAATCGTCTCAGGGCGAGGAGCCCGGCCAGGAGGACGGGCAGGACGATCCGCGCGCTGAAGGAGATGCAATGCCACCAGAAATGGGCGAAGCCCTTCCAGGTCGAAGGCGGCAGCACCGTCCGCCCCGGCGCATCGACCGTGGCGAACAACCCCGCTGCGACCAGCAGCACGGACGCGACAATGGCAGCGGTGGCGGCCCGCCCGTCGTGCGGCAGGACCTGCCCGCGCGGCGGCAGCAGCGCGATCGTGAGGGGAACGACCACGCCGGCGAGCCACAGCAGCCCGACCGCGACCAGGTGGAAGTCTCGGAGGAGCCACGACATTTCGGAGCTGCCCTCAGGCCAACGGGTGCCGGTCGCTGCGTGCGCTTTCCAGCTCCCGCGGCCCGGCCGCAATACGCCGGTGCATGACGTCCTCGAAGCTCTGCTTCAACCCCGGCAGATTCGCGGCCAGCAGACCGAACTCGCGCTTGGGTATTGCCAACACGGTCGTGGCCTCGGTGCAGCGCACGGTGGCGTTGCGGGGCACGTTTCCCAGCAGGGCCATCTCCCCGAAGAACTCACCGGGGCCCACCTGCGCCAGCACGCTGTCGCCTTCCGGGGCCTCTCGCACGACCTGGGCCCGACCAGACAGAACGATGTAGATCCGATCGCCCAGATCTCCTTGCTGGAAGACCGTCTGCCCCGACTCGAACCTTTCGTGCGAGGCCCCGGCGGTGCCGCCGAGGCGCAGCTGCACAAACTCCGGGGGCAGGAACAGATCGAACGTCCAGGAGGCGGCCACCTTGGCGCGACGACCCCACCCGGGCAGCTTCCACAGGTAGATGGTCCGCCAGAGGAACCACGCGACAAAGCCGGAGATTTTCAGACCGAACACCTCGGCGACTGCGTTTCTCCGGCCAAGCGAGCCCATCTTCCCCAGCCCCCGGAAGTCGAAGGTCCTCAAATCCTCCTCCCGCCCGTCGATCATCGCCAGGATGTTGGCCGCGGCCGTGCGCGCTTGCCGGACGGCGTGCTGTGCGGTCGGCGGACACGGCTCGCCCGAAGCGGTCGGCACCAGGGCGCAGTCACCCATCGCCCAGACGTCCTTCTGCCCCTCCACCCGCAGGCAACGGTCCACCTTGATTCGCCCGCGAGTCTTCGCGACGGGCAGCGCGTCCACCAGGGGATGGGGTGACGACGGAATCGTCGACACCAGGGTCCGGGTCTCGATCACGGTCCCGTCCGAAAGAACGGCGCGGTCGCCGCTGGCCGATTGCAGGCGCGCGTTGAGGCGCAGCTCAACCCCTCTTCGGGCCAGCAGCCGCTGAGCGTACAGACCCAGCTTCTCGGACACCTCCGGCAGGATGCGCCCCTGAGCGTGCACCAGCACCACGCGCAGCTCGTCCGCCTTGATCCCCGGATAGCTGCGCGCCACGTCCCGGACGAAATCGTTCAGCTCCGCGACCACCTCGACACCCGAGAAACCCCCTCCCGCCACCACGAAGGTGAGCAGCTGCCGTCGCAGCGTGCTGTTTTCGCTCTCGATGTCCGCCTCCTCCAGCGCGTGGATCACGCGGCTGCGCAGCTCCAGGGCATCGGCCAGGTTCTTGAAAGGCAGCGCATGCTCGGGCAGGCCCGGCAGCCCCCGGAAGTCGGTCACTGTACCCGGCGCGAGCACCAGGTGATCGAAGGCGATGTCGTGGGCGTGGGGGTGGAGGCCGGGCGCCAGCCGCACCGTCCGCCGATCGAGATCGATCGACTCCACCTCCCGCACGTGCACCGACGTTCGCGGCAGCAACCGCCGCAGGGGGCTGACGGTGTCCAGGATGCCGATGGTCCCGGAGATGACCTCCGGCAACATCGGCTGAAACACGAAGTAATTCTCCCGGCTGACCAGCAGCACCTCGACGTCCTGGCGGTCCCCCAGCGCCCGCTCCAGCGCCTGCGCCGTGAACACGCCGGCGAACCCGCCGCCAACCACCACCACGCGGGTCGGACGATCGGAGCCGGGGCGGCGACCCGCCGCGAGAACCCAGTGCCCCCAGACCATCAGAGCCGCGAAGACCACGGACACGACCGTGCCGACCAGGAATGTCATGCGTCCTCTACGCCCCCGGGGGCGGTCGGGTTACGGGCGTAACCACACGATGGCGGCAGGCGTAGGAGGGCACACAGGGAGGACGCCATGAGAGAAAAGGACTACTACGCCGAGCAAGGACTGCCCGAGGCGGTGATGCCCGCCTGTCCGATCGTGAAGAGCCTGGCCGGCCAGAAGGCGCTGGTCACCGGCGCCAACTCGGGCATCGGCCGGGCCATCGCGCTGGCGCTGGGCCAGGCCGGGGCCGACGTGATCGTGAACTATGTCTCGCGGGAAGAGGAAGCGGTCAAGGTGGTCGACGAGATCCACCGCGCCGGGAGCAAGGCCTTCGCCTTCCGGGCCGACGTCAGCAAGGAGACAGAGGTGCAGGCGATGTTCAGGAGCACGCTCGAGGCGTTCGGTGCGATCGACATCGTGGTCAACAACGCCGGTCTGCAGAAGGACGCGCCCTTCGACCAGCTGAGCGTGGAGGCCTGGGACCTGGTCATGAACGTGAACCTCAAGGGCCAGTTCCTCTGCTCGCGCGAGGCCGTGCGCGCGTTCAAGCGGCAAGGCGTCCGCAAGGAGGTCTCCTGCGCGGCTGGCAAGATCCTCTGCATCAGCTCGGTCCACGACGTCATCCCCTGGGCGGGACACGTCAACTACGCCGCCTCCAAGGGCGGCGTCATGATGATGATGAAATCCATCGCCCAGGAGGTTGCTCCTTACCGGATCCGGGTGAACAGCATCTCTCCCGGCGCCGTCCGGACCCCGATCAACATGGACGCCTGGAGCACGCGCGAGGCCTACAACGCGCTGATGACTCTGGTGCCCTACAAGCGGATCGGCGAGCCGACCGACATCGGCCGTGCCGCCGTCTGGCTCGCCTCCGACGACTCGGACTATGTCACCGGCGCGACCCTGTACGTGGACGGCGGCATGACGCTGTACCCCGGCTTCGAGACCGGGGGCTGATTTCCAGGGCCGGCCACACTACGCGGCGGGGTCGGGAGGCAGCCGGCCGTCTCCCGGCACCCGCACGGGCAGCACCTTCGATAGAAAGATGCGCGGCGGAGATTGGTAGCCGGCCGAGGCGTACAGGGCAGCTGCCGCCTGGTTCTCGGGCCGCACCATGAGGTGGATCGCCCGCGTGCCCAGCGCGGCGGCCTCGTTCTCTATCGCGTCCAGTGCGAACCGCCCGATCCCGCGGCCACGCGCAGAGGGCCTCAGGTAGAACTCCGTGATGAACGCGTCCCGACCGGCGAACTCCAGGTCGTATCCGAAGGTCAGGACGGCGTAGCCAAGGGTGTCTTCGCCGGATCGGACGAGCCACACCCGTCCCAGGCTCCGGTCGGCCAGCAACGCTGCGAGCGCCCGGCGAAGGGCGCCTGCCTCGACCGTGATCTGCTCGCCAGCGTTGAAATCCTCCATCATCGGCAGCAGCACCGGCACGTCCGCTGCCGCCGCCACCGCCAGGGAAATATCGCCCGCGCGCACCTCTCGCCTATCGGGAGCCATGGTTCGGAGCATACGCGACCCAACGCCGGATCATTTCCAGCGCGGATGTTCATGGTGGCTTGCGTACGCCGCCGGTCCCGCGGGGGGTCGGACGAGCGCGAAGCTTCTGGCGCCTGGCGGCCGAGCACCTCCCCGAGCAGGAGAGACGCTTCCAGGAGTATCGCGCCGCGATCGGCAGCCACCGAGCAGCACCCAGTCCACAGAGGATATACGCCGACATGCCGCCGGCAGACTTCAGCCGCGACCTACTGGCGCAAGCGCGCAAGCGAACGGGCTGTCGGTCGTGACCGTGTCGGGTTCCGGCTGGTCGGACTGGGGCACGGCCGAGCGCATCCGAAACAGCATCGCGTCGACCCGTGAGCGCATCGCATTCGACCAACTCCTGGTCTCGGCGCCTTGAATGACGAAAAAACGCGAGCCGGATCCGTAACTCGCTCATCCGGACCGGCGTAAGGACAGGCAAGACGGCGCGCTTCTGTGAGGCGTGCGAGTCAGGAACCGAAACAGAGAACGACCAAGGAGATTTCCATGACCATGAAAGGCACCCTCATCGCAGCTTCCGTCGCCGGGCTCTTTTCTGCGGCGGCGCCCTTCGCCAGCGCGGCAGACCAGAAGGATGGCGAGCAGATCCTGTGTTCGGGCATCAACGCCTGCAAAGGCCACGGCGCCTGCGCCGGCGGCGGTCACGGCTGCGCCGGTAAGAATGGCTGCAAGGGCCAGGGCCTCACCAAGACCACCAGGAAGGACTGCGCCGACAAGAACGGCACCGTCTCGGAGGCCAAGGACGAGAAGGATGCCAAGGCGGCCAAGGGCAAGGCCAAGGGCAAGGCCAAGGCCAAGGCCGAGGAGAGCAAGTAAACGATGGCGGCCTGGGCGGCCTCGCACGGACAGAAGCAGCGAGGCCGCCCGCCAGGTTCGATCATGACTTCCGGCCATGCACTCTCCCTCCCCTATCTCGGCCACGGTGTGGGGCTCCGGACACAGCACTATCAGGACGTGCTCACCGGCAATCCCGCCGTCGACTGGTTCGAGGTGATATCCGAGAACTTCATGGTTCCCGGCGGCAACCCGCGCCGCGTGCTGCGCGCGGTGCGCGAGCGCTATCCGGTGGTCATGCACGGTGTTTCCCTCTCGATCGGATCGACCGATCCCCTCGACGAAGGGTACCTGGATCAGCTGGCGGCGCTGGCCGCCGAGGTCGAGCCAGCCTGGATCTCCGACCATCTCTGCTGGGGGTCGATCGATGGCCTGGTGGCGCACGACCTCCTGCCGCTCCCGCAGACCGAGGAGGCTCTGCATCACGTCGTCTCCAGGGTGCGGAAGGTGCAAGACCGGCTGGGCCGCCGGATCCTGCTCGAGAACGTCTCCAGCTATCTGACCTTTCGTCACTCCACCATGCCGGAGTGGGAGTTCCTGGCCGAGGTCGCCCGGCGGGCAGACTGCGGGATCTTGCTCGACGTGAACAACGTGTTCGTCAGCGCCCACAACCACCGGTTCGATCCCTACCAGTACCTGGCCGGCATCCCGGGTGACCGGGTGGGCCAGATTCACCTCGCGGGTCACAGCCGGCAAGGCGAGCTGCTGATCGATACCCACGATCATCCCGTGCCCGACGAGGTGTGGAACCTATACCGCGCGGCCGTGGCCAGCTTTGGCGCCTGTTCCACCCTGATCGAGTGGGACGACCACGTCCCGCCGCTCGAACGCCTGCTCGCCGAGAGCACGCGGGCCGCCGAGATCGCGGCCGAGGCCCTGCCGGCGGCGCGGGGGCAACATGCCTGAGCCGCCGTCGCTGCGCCAGCTGCAGCAACAATTGTTCGCTCTGTTCCGCGCACCGGATGGCGTCGAAGCCGCCCTCGATTCGATCGGGCTCTCCGAGCTCGAGCTCTGCCAGGTCGTGGAAGGCGACGCGCGACTGTCCGGCCTCGGTCGCGTCGGCATCTACGCGGACATGTACTTTCTCCGGCTGCGCGACGTGCTGAGGGAGACATTTCCCAAGCTGGCCGCCGCGCTGGGCGACGAGCGATTCTCCGCAGTCGTCGCGGACTATCTGCAAGCCCATCCTTCGCGCCATCCCTCACTCCGGTACCTCGGCCAGCATCTGCCGGCGTTCCTCGCGGCCTCGAGGGAACGGCGGCCCCCCTCGCCGGAGCTGCCCGCCTGGGCCGCCGACCTTGCGGCGCTGGAATGGCATCGCTACGACGTGTTCGACGCCGAGGACGTTCCTCTGCTGACGCTGGAGTCGCTGCGTGGCCTGGCCGCGGATGGTTTCGGCGCCCTGTCGATCCAGCTTGCAACGTGCTGCCGGATCCTCCCCGTGCAACATGCCGTCGAGGCCGTCTGGCGCACGCTGCGCGACGAGGCTCCGGTTGCTGACGTCTCCCAGCGCAGCCACAGCCTGCTGGTGTGGCGGCAGGGTCTCACCGTGTACCACCGCCCCCTGGAACCGCTTGAAGCCGGTGTCCTGGAGCTCGCCGAGGACGGCACGACCGTCGCCGCCATCTGCGAGCGGGTGGCCACCGACCTGGCGGGCGGAGACGCAGTGGCCGCGCAGACCGCGTTCGGGTTGATAGGACGCTGGGTCACCGACGAGCTGCTGGTGGCGCCTTCCGCACCGGGCTGACCGACTACTTCTCCAGGGCCACGTACACGCCACCCCAGTCCTGGGCGGGCGGGTTGGCCAGCAGCCCCCGGCACCTCTGTGCAAGCACCGCACTCGGCCGGTCGCTCTCGAGAGTGCTCAGAAGGCCGAGCGCCTCGGTGAAACGCCGGTCGAAGTAGGCATCGAGCGCCCTTTCGTAGCGGGCGATCCACGCGTGCTCGTCCTGACCGGCGAAGTCGATGAGCTCGTAAATCTCCACCGGGCGCGACTTCCCCTTGACCGCGACCCGATCGACGCGCCGGAACACCCACCCCTCCCCCGCCACCTCCTTGACCGCCGCGCTCACCAGGATGCGCGTGCCGTATTGCTTGTTCAGGCTCTCCAGCCGCGCGCTCAGGTTCACGCCGTCGCCCATGGCGGTAAAGCTCATGCGATCTGGCGCGCCGAAGTGGCCCACGCTGACTTCCGCCCGGTGGACGCCCACCCGGGTCTTCCAGGGCGGCAGACCTTCCCACTCGGGCGACCGGAACAGCTCGTCGGTGGCCCGCATGCAGCGCAGGGCCGCCGCGCAGGCGCGCCGGGCGTGGTCGCTACGGGGCTCGGGTGCGTTCCACAGCGCCATGACCCCATCGCCCAGGTACTTGTCGACGATCCCGCCGCTCTCGTGCACCGCACGGGTCATGACTTCGAGGTAGCGGCCCAGCGCCGAGGCGAGCTGATCCGGCTCCATCCCCTCGGCTGTGCTGGTGAAGCCCTCCACGTCCGAAAAGAGGATCGACAGCTCCTGCAACTTTCCCCCGAGGGTCGGCTCGATGCGAGCCTGGTACAGCTGGCGCACGAGGTCCAGCGGCACGTACTTGGTCATCGCGCGCAGAGCTGTCTTCGCTTGCTCCAGTCCGTCCAGGACCTGGGCGATGTCGGCGAACGATCCGCCGGCGGTGCCGGCCTCGAAGTGAAAGCCACCCATGCGTCCCGTCTCGGCGACCAGCCGGGTCAGATCCCCCCGCATCCGCCTCGACGCCCAGGTACCGCCCCCGCCGGCGAGCAGAAGCAGCGCCGCCGCGACCAGCAGCATCCGGGTTCGCGCGGCCTGAAGGTCAGCCAGGTAATGGCTCTCCGGCGCCACCACCCCGACCACCCAGCCCTGGGTGCGCTCGTCCGGCATGGCCGACAGGTTGACCAAATACCGCCGGCCATCGGTAACAGCCAGCCGCTGCAGCGACGTGCCCGAAGGCATTTCGGGCAGCTCTGGCAGGCCGAGCGCGGCGCCGATGGCTTCTGGAAGCGCGGCCGCTCGAACACGCAGGTCGTCGCTGGTCGCGTCCACGCGACCGGCAGTGTCCAGCGTCGCGAAGGTGTCACGCGGTCCCATGCGCGCGACCAGCCTCCCCTGACGATCGCAGAGAAAGACGCGGTGAGGGTCATCGGGATTGTTCTCCTCGACCCGCAAGCGCACCAGTTCATCGATCCGGTCGCTCAACAGGGCGACCCGCGCCACGCCGACGAGCCGGTCGCCCTCCCACAGGGCCCTCTGGACTGTGACGACACGCCTCCGCCATTCTTCCGGCATGCTCTCGTCCAGCTGCGAGTAGGCCAGGTCGCTCCACAGCAGGTGTCCTCGATTCTCGGGCTCCGCAGGGGTGGTGAACGTGAGGTGGGCAGTGGGGTCGGAGGCGGGCTCTGCCATGGCCGACCGGCCGGCTGCGAGGGAGCGTCTGCGCGACCGCCACACACCATTTTCCCGCGCGATCCGGCGGAGCATCACCGCCGCCCCTGGCCCGGGTCCGGCTCGGTAGGCCGAGCTCTGGCCGGCGGCCCGCGTGAAGGTGACCTCGGTCAGGTGCCCGTTCGCCAGCAACAGGCCAGCAAGCACGCGCTCCAGAGTCTCCGGCTCTTCCGTCCGCACGATCCCGGCCTGCACTTGCCGCTCCAGCGCCGCTTCCGTCTCCTCGGCCTCCGACAGGTGGCGCTCGATCGAGTCCACCACCCGCGCGCTGGCCCCGCCCATCAGCCGCTCCGACGCGGCCAGCAGGGTGCTGCGCGAGCTCTGATAGAAGAGCGAGATCAGGACGACGATCGTCAGGCCCAGCCCGCCGACGATGATCGCGAAGAAGCGCGACAGGGTCAGGGAAGGTCTTTGCCCGGCCATGCCTCCGCCCCGCCCGTATGCCCGCGAGCGGCGCCGCCGAGCGGAGCCGATCGCCGCTCCTGCGCGCAGACCACCAGGTCCAGACGCAGCAGCTCGCCCAGCGACCAGGCCTGAAAGGGACATCCGCCCGGAGTGTGGGGTGCTTCGCCGTCCGCGACCTCCGACACGTGTCCCAGTCCCGCTTCCTCCAGATGATCGAGCAGCGGCTGCAGAAAACGGGCGCGAGCCTCCCGGCGAGCCTCCCCCGTCCCGCCGCGCACCCGAAGCCACGCCTCAACCAGTGGCCCCAGCAGCCACGGCCAGACGGTCCCCTGGTGGTACGCGCTGTCCCGCTCGCTCATCGACCCCGCGTAGTGCGGACGATAGCCGGCTTCCGACGGAGCGAGCGTCCGCAGGCCGAGCGGCGTGTACAGCCGCTCCTCGACGGCGTCCACCACCGCCCGGGCCCGCGGGCCCGAGAGCACCTGCAAGGGCAAGCCGCCCACCGCGAGGATCTGGTTCGGGCGGAACGTCGGATCGTTCCGTCCGGGTTCATGGTCCACGTCGATCACATCGTACAGCGCCCCCGTGGAAGCGTTCCAGAACCGATGCGCAAAGGACGCCCGCCCCCGCCTCGACAGCTCCTTCCATCGCCTCGCTGACGGCGTGTCGAGCCGCTGGCCGATCCACAAGGCGTTCAGCCACAGCGCCTGGATCTCCACCGGCTTGCCCGTGCGGGGCGTGACCACCCAGTCGCCGATCTTGGCGTCCATCCAGGTCAGCTGGACGCCCGGCTCCCCGGCCGCGAGCAGGCCGTCGGCGTCCACCCCGATCCGGTACCGAGTTCCCGCAAGGTGGCCGTCCAGGATCGCCTCGACCGCGTCCGCGAGCCGCTGCCGCTCGTCCGGGCGTGGCGCCAGTCGGCCCGCCGCCAGCTCCAGGTACTCCCAGACCGCCACCACGTACCACAGAGCCGCGTCGACGGAGTTGTACTCCGGCTCCGCCCCGCGGTCAGGAAACCGGTTCGGCAGCATGCCGCCGGACACCGCGTCCGCCCAGCGAAGCAAGATGGCCCGCGCGTCGTCGAGCCGCCCGGTGGCCAGGCAGAGTCCCCGCAAGGCGATGAAGGTGTCCCGACCCCAGTCGGTGAACCACGGGTACCCGGCAATGATCGTCTTGCCTTCCCCGCGCTCGATGACGTAGGCGTCGGCCGCCCGCTTCAGTCCCGCGCCCGCGCGTCCCCGCCGGTCCAGCTCCATCGTTCGCGCGTCCATCGCGAGGCTGGCCACCAAAGCCGCGTGCTCACCCGAATCACCCCTGGCCAGCATCAAAACGGCCTCGCCTTCGGACAGATCGAAATGAATCTCGCCCGGCGAGGCCAGATCCTCTTCGTGGTCCAGCCCCCGCGCCGCCTCCCCCGCATAGTCGAACCGCCGGTACCAGTGCGGTTGATGCCGATAGTGCCCGTTGCTGCCGAGCTCGATGGTCGGCACGCCCTCATAAGGCGTCCAGACCAGACGATCGCCACGGCGGACTGGCTCGAAGGCGAACGCGGGATTCTCGTGGGCAAGGTCATGGTAGTCACGTCCCGACAGAAACGGACGCACCCGGAGGCGCGCGCCAGCCGCGCAGCCGGACAGCAGCCGCCAGCGCAGGAACACACGCGGGCTTCCGTTGAGGGCAAAGACCTCCTGCTCCAGGCGGGTCCCGTCCGGCAGCGCGAACACCCAGCGGGGCCAGGGATACCCTTCCGCGTCTGGGGTGAAGCTCTCGATCCAGCGCTCCCCGCCGGGCGAACGGACGCCCCCGGCATAAGCCTGGGTAGACAGGGGCCACTCGCCGCCGATGGTCTCGAGGAACACGTCCACACCGTTCACCAGGACGAATCGGGTCCCGTCCGTCTCGGCCGTCAGCAGCAGGGCGTGGTACCGCCGGGTGCGCAGCCCGCTGGCGGTGCCTGATGCGAAGCCGCCCAGCCCGTCCGCCTCCAGCCACTCCCGGTCATCGCCGCTCACGGCTGGTTCTCCGCGAAGGACTCCCGCGAATGGACGGCCCGGCCGTGTCGCCTTTCCGCGCGCCCCGCCGCCGCATCCTCGAGGAAGCGGATCACCAGAGCGGTCCAGCCGGTCTGGTGGCTCGCTCCCACCCCCCGGCCGGTCTCCGCGTGGAAGTACTCGTGAAACAGCAGCAGGTCCCGGAAATGCGGGTCCTCTGCATACCGCGGGTCCTCACCGTGGCACGGCCGCCAGCCGCTCGAATCTCGACGGAACGGCGAGGCCAGCCGTCGTGAGATCTCCTGGGCGACCTGGCCGAGGTTCATCATCTGTCCCGAGCCGACCGGGCACTCCACCCGCAGGTCCTCGCCGAAGAAGTGATGGTAGCGCTCCAGCGCCTCGACCAGCAGGTAGTTGACCGGGAACCAGATCGGACCCCGCCAGTTCGAGTTTCCGCCGAACAAACCACTGGTCGATTCGCCGGGTACGTAGTCCACCCGGAACTCCTGGCCGTTGTGGTGGTAGACGTACGGCGCCCGCTCGTGCACCCGCGAGACCGAGCGCAGCCCGAACGGCGACAGGAACTCCTCGGGATCGAGCATGTAGCGCAACACGCGCTCGAGACGCTGGCGCGAGGGAATGGCGAGCAGCAGGTGCTCGTGGGCTCCCACCCCGAAGCTCACCTGGCCCGCGAGATCGCGGCGATTCTCCAGGAACCAGCGCATCCGCCTCTTGAAAGCCGGCAAGCGATCGATCGTCTCGGGCTCCAGCACCTCGGCGGCGATGAGCGGCAACAGCCCCACCATCGAACGCACGCGCAGGGGCACGGCATGCGCGTTGACGTGCAGCTTGTCGTAGTAGAACCCGTCCGCGTCGTCCCACAGCCCGGTGCCGCCGACGGTGTTTATGGCGTCCGCGATGCCGACGAAGTGCTCGAAGAACTTGGAGGCCATGTCCTCGTAGGCCGGATCGTGCTTCGCCAGCTCCAGCGCCATCGACAGCATCGTCGCGCTGTAAAAGGCCATCCAGGCGGTCCCGTCGGCCTGCTCCAGGTGCCCGCCGGTCGGCAGTGCCTGCGAGCGGTCGAACACGCCGATGTTGTCCAGCCCCAGGAATCCGCCCGAGAAGATGTTCTTTCCCTCGGCGTCCTTGCGGTTGACCCACCAGGTGAAGTTCAGCAGCAGCTTCTGAAAGACGCGCGCCAGGAAGGCGCGATCGCGCTCCCCGTCGGGCCCGACCGCGATCTTGTAGACCCGCCAGGCAGCCCAGGCGTGCACCGGCGGGTTGACGTCGCCGAAGGCGAACTCGTAGGCCGGCAGCTGTCCGTTGGGGTGCATGTACCACTCGCGCAGCAGCAGCATCAGCTGCTCCTTGGCGAACGTCGGATCGACCCGCGCCATCGGGATCATGTGAAAGGCCAGGTCCCAGGCGGCGAACCAGGGGTACTCCCATTTGTCCGGCATCGAAACCACGTCGCGGTTGTAAAGGTGTCTCCACTCCGTGTTGCGGCCCTGTCGGCGCTCATCTGGAGGTGGCGGGTGTGCCGGATCGCCCTCCAGCCACGCGCGCAGGTCGTAGTGATAGAACTGCTTGGACCACAGCAAGCCGGCGTATCCCTGCCGGATGATCCGCCTATCGTCGGCGCTGGAGCCGTGCGCATCCTGCCGGCCCGGGCTGCGCGCCTCGTAGAAGGCATCGGCCTCCGCTTTCCGCCGCGTCAGGATCTCGTCGAAATCCGCGAACGCTCCGCCCCGGTCCAGGTGCGCCCCCTCCGCACCCCCTGACAGCCGCAGCCGCACCGACACCGCGCCGCCGGCGCGCAGCCGCAACCGGTACAGAGCCGCCGCCTTGGTCCCCTCGGCGGCAGGATTGACCCGGTCGTGCCGGCCATGCACGAGGTATTCGTGAAAGGCATCCTTCACGTAGGGCGAAGCGTTGGGCGTTCCGAACAGCCGCTCGCTGTTGGTCTCGTTCTCCGTGAACAGCCACTGGGGCCCGGGCATCCCACCACGGCCGGGGACCGGCTCGGTGCGAAGCACGTACGTGCCCAGCCCGCCATGCAGCGCCCGGACCGCGTTGTCGCCGATCCAGGCCAGCCTCGGTCTGGCCTCCGGGTATCCCTCTCCCTGCCGCCCCCAGGACCAGGTGTTGCGAAACCAGAGCGTAGGCAGCAGGTCCAGACTCGCGTCGTCCGGACCTCGGTTGGCGACGGTGATCTTGATGAGGAGATCTTCCTCAGCCGCCTTGGTGTATTCGACGAAGACGTCGAAATAGCGATTCCCTTCGAACACCCCCGTGTCGACCAGCTCGTATTCCGGCTCCGACTTTCCGCGCCGGCGGTTCTCCTCCACGAGCTCGGCGTACGGGTACGCCCGCTGTGGGTACTTGTAGAGCGCCTTGCAGTAGGAATGCGTCGGTGTCGAGTCGAGGTAGTAGTACAGCTCCTTGACGTCCTCGCCGTGGTTCCCTTCGGGTCCGGTCAGACCGAACAGGCGCTCCTTCAGGATCGAGTCCTGCCCGTTCCACAGCGCCAGCCCGAAGCACATCCGCCCCTGCCGGTCGCAAAAGCCGAGCAAGCCGTCTTCGCCCCACCGATAGGCGCGGCTCCGGGCGTGGTCGTGGGGGAAGTAGTCCCAGCAGTTCCCGTGCGCCGAGTAGTCCTCCCGCACCGTCCCCCACTGCCGGTCGGCCAGATAGGGCCCGAAGCGCTTCCAGTTGTTCTCGCGGGCCGCATCCTGTGCCAACCGACGGCTCTCCGCATCCAGCGTATCGAGTTTCATGGTCGAGGTCCCCCGGCGCCGCAGCAGGCGCCCGACGTTTCGCCTCTCCCTACGCCTCCCACGGGCGCGCGGTTACGGGACCCCGCGGAAGCGGCCTCCTCAGCCGGTGAGCGCGCCGGGCGCCCGCCGGAGGGCCAGGTGATAGCGCATCCAGACCGTGTGAAACCCGGCAAAGATTGCGAAGAACAGCCATCCGAAGGCAGGCCCGCCCTGAAGCTGCGTCCACAGCAAGCCCAGCGCACAAGATCCCGACCAGATCACCTTCAGTCCGAGCATGGCCCGAAACGCCTCCACCCCGTCGTTGCGCCCGCGCAAGGACTGGATCCCGATGCCGAACAGAGCAGCCGCCGCGATCCGTGTGGCCGCCGGATCCACCGCCGACCAGCCGAACAGCCGCAGCGTCGCCACGGGAGCAAAGAACAAGGGTATCGCGAACACCATGTCCGCGAAGAAGTGAAACACGAACCACAGGCGGAGCGATCTGGGAACCATGGCCATCCTCCCGGCGCGAGCTTCTACGAACGCTCCCGACCGCGGGTCACGGCTGGGCGCTAGCAAGAGCCCGACCGTACCGCGGATCTCCGTACCCGCGCAGATTTCACGTTCCCGGCTCGACCCGGCCGCCGTCAGACCTGCGGCCGGTGGACGGGAGTCTGTAGCTCCGGGCAGGGCGGTGTGGAAACGGCAGGAGACAGAGGAGCCTCGGTCTTGGACATGGCGACGGCAACGGCGACAGCCGGCGCCTCCTGATGGACAGGGGATTCGCGCTGGGTGGAGACCTGAGCGTCGTAGAGGGTGTGCCGGCGGAGAGCCACCGAGGAGATGGCCAGCGCAAGCATGAGCGGAACGAGCAGGTCGTAGTTGCCGGCCATCTCGCACACCAGCACCAGGGCCGCCAGCGGCACGTGAGCGATGCCGCCGTAGAATGCCCCCATACCCACCAGGGCAAACGCTCCCGGATCGATGCGTGGGTCGCCCAGCAGCAGGCTTGCCGCCTGACCGAACGCACCGCCCAGCAGGCCACCCATTGCCAGCGAGGGCGCGAAGTCCCCGGCGCTCCCCCCGGAACCGATGGTCAACGAGGCGGCCACCAGCTTGGCGAGGGCCAGCGCCAGCAGCAGGAACACGAGCTTCCAGCCGCCCGGCAACCAGGTAGCGCCAGAAATGGCAAGCTGAACCGCGCCGTAGCCGCCACCCAGGATGCCGAAACCCTGGCCAGGGTTTCCGATGCGGTCGCCTGCCACGATCAGAACGGGGGTCACCAGCACTCCGAGGGCCAGACCACCCAGCGCGGGATGGGTCCAGCTCGGCGCCCGCAAGCGCCCCGTGGTCACGCGCACCAGCGAGAGCCCACGCAAGAATCCAATGGCCAGCAGCGCCGCCAGGGCGGCCAGGACGCCGTAGAGGGGCAGGTGTGCGGGTACGAAAGGGAAGCCTCCGGCGGCGTGACCGAACAACGTCGATTTGCCGTGAATCGAGATGACCACCGAATAGGACATCACGCTGGCCAGGACGCCCGGGATCAGAGCATCGGACTCGAAGCCGTCGCGATACAGGATCTCGACCGCCAGCAGCGCCGCCCCGAGGGGGGTTCGGAACACGGCAGCGATACCGGCGGCGACCCCCGCCAGCATGAGGATACGCCGCTCGCGCTCACCCACCCCGAAGACGCGCCCAACCAGCGAGCCGGTCGCGCCGCCGATGAGCATGGTCGGGCCTTCCCGGCCGCCCGCCCCACCGCTGCCCAAGGTGAACAGGGAGGCCAGCATCTTGAACGGGATGAGGCGCTCCGCCAGCACTCCGCTCGAGCGGTGGAAGGCCCGGATCATCGGATTTCCACCGCCGCCGCGAGCCTGGGGCGCCCACCGGGTGACCAGGCCACACAGCAGGCCGCCGGCTGCAGGCAGTAAAAGCAGCAGCCAGGGGCGAAAAGGTGGCATCGAGCCGGGACTGGTCGCCGTCTCACCCTGCGCCCTCAGTGGTTGGTAACCCGCCAGGCTCACCAGCACCAGATGCTGCGTGCGGTCGAGGAGAGTCAGAAACAGCGCACCGAGAAGCCCACAGGCCACACCCACCGCTGCAGACTGCAGCACCGCGCGCCCGAGAATCTGGAGATCCAGCGGACCATCGTCGGTGAACAGACCTGGGAGTCGTGCGCGTTTGCGTTGGTGGGCCAGCCAGGCGGCCAGTTGCTGGGACAGACGCACCATCGAGAGTGACGATGGTCAGGTCTCGTTCATGTCCAGGTCATCGCCATCACGTTTCGCGCGATTGAACACGCCATGTCCGGAATCGCTGACCACCGGAGAGACGTCGTACGCCGTCGAGCTCGGGCGAATCAAGCCGCTCCAGGAGACCTGGCAAACCTCCCGGAAGAGGACGGTTCGCTAGGTGAATACTGGACGGTCTTCTCGGGCGAGGGCGTACATCGCCTGAAGCACTCCCGAGGCCTCGAGACACTGCACCGACGGATCATCGACCCGTACGTGGAATTCCACGCCAGCGAGCTCGCCGCGGGGGCGGCCGGCTTACAGGACATCGGCGACGCCGCCGAGTTGCTCGATGATGCCGCCAAGACCGCCTACCGCGGCCGATTGGAGAATCTCCACGAACAGATCAACGACGGTCGTAGCAGCCGAGCGCGCGCGCGTGACGGTCCAGAAACGCATCCGACAGAGCATCCGCAGGATCGAAGCCGCCGCGCCGACCCTCGGCCGGCATCTGGCCATGACGGTGCAGACGGGCACGTTCCGCAGCTACCGCCCGAGCCGGCGTCGGTCGTGAACGCGGCCCACACACCAGGTCCTGCCGGCTCCCTGGACCGACACCCGCCCGCAGCAGCCGCGACGCAGCGGATCCGCGCTCGATCGTAACCCGCCGACCCGAGCCGGCGTAGGAGCTTCGAACCCCAACGATCGACCCCTCAGCGAGGCCGCACCATGACAATGCAATCCCGAATCCGAGACATCCACAGCCGTCTTCAGAAGCTGACCGAGCGCCTGTCTTTCCTGGCCCCCGCCCTCATCCGGCTGACGGTCGGCCTGGTATTCATCCGCACCGGCTGGGGCAAGCTCCACACCCTGGACGACGTAACCGAGCTCTTCACCAACCTGCATATCCCCCTGCCCGCCCTGAACGCTCGCATCGCATCGTTCACCGAGTTTGCGGGCGGCATCTTCATCCTGACTGGGCTCGGGGCGCGGCTCGCTGCCCTGCCGCTCTCCTTCACCATGCTGGTGGCGATCGTGAGCGCGCGTCTCGGTGACGTGAACGGCTTCGTCGATTTCCTGGCCCTGGAAGAGTGGAGTTACCTCGTGATGTTCCTGGTCATCGCGCTCCGCGGAGCGGGCCCCCTGTCGTTGGACGCGTGGCTGTCCCGCCGCTTTGCCCGGCAGCACGCCGAAGGATTGCCCCGCCCCCTGCTCCGGCCCCAGGAAGTGAAGACCAGCGCCGCCTAGCGGGAGCGGACGTGCGCGACCGCTCGTCAGACGAGGAGGTGAATCCCGTGCTCGAGATGGACCCGACCCTGGGACACCTCCCGCCACCAGCGCCGTCGTCCGAGTTGCTGGCGGCCGTCGAGCAGACCCAGCCCGTTCGCACCCGCCGGCCGGCACGCACGTGGCTGGGCATCAGCCTGGTGTCCGTGGCCTGCGCCGTCTCGTTGCTGACCTGGGTTTTGGGCCTGCGACGGGATCTGGGCAGCGTTCCGGTGGTGCCGCTGGTTCTCTTCGCGATGGCTTCGCTCGTCAGCTTCGGCAGTCACCTGGCGGCAGCGCTGATTCCACCTCCCGGTCAAGTGCTACCGTCCGGCAATCGCTCCGCTCGCCTGTCGGTTCTGCTGAGCCTGATCGCGATTCCGCTCGGGCTGCTGGTTGGCGTACACGTCCACGGAGACATACCCGCTGCCATCATGCATACCCACCGCTTCTGGCGCAGTGGCCTGGCCTGCCTCGCCAGCGGCTTCAGCGTCGCTGCAGTCCCGGCAACCGTGGGGCTCCTCGCCCTGCGCCGGATCATCCCCATGGGCGCCTGGCGGCCCGCCCTGGCGGTCGGTGCGGCCGCCGGGGTGCTGGCCGGGCTCGCGCTCCAGTTCCATTGCCCGATCTCCCAGCTGACACACGTGGGGATGGCGCACGGTGCGGCGATGGTGCTGCCCGGCCTGCTCCTGGCGTGGCTGGGAATCAGAGTCCTTTCGCGCTGAGCACACACACCCGAGGGCGCAGACCCGGCAGCTTGCCAGGCGCCGGCTGGCGGGACTACAACGGAGCATCTTGGGGGGCACGTCGGACTTCAAGGAGGAGGCCGAGCTGATGGGCCGGTATTGCGATGGGGACGGAAAGGCCTTCCCGCGCCTTTACGCGCTCATCGGCCCGAGAATCCTCGCCTATCTCGTCGGCCTCACCAATGACCGTGCCCTGGCCAGCGACGTGCTCCAGCAGGCTTTCCTCAAGTTGCACCAGGGTCGGGGAACCTACGTGCGAGGCGCGAATCCGGTCCCCTGGATCTACACCATCGCCCACCGCTGCTGCCTGGATGAGCTGCGCAAGCGCAAGGTCGCGCGGGTCAGGTTGACGGCGGACGGCGAGCTGCCCGCGGAGCCCCGGGCCACGCTTGCTGGACTCCCCGAAGACGCCGTCGAAGAGGACGCCGATACCGACGGCCGTATTTCGCTCGCCGACCTCGACTGCCTGCCACAAAATCAGAGAGAGGCTCTGATCCTGACCAAGGTTCACGGACGTACGCTGGCAGAGGCAGCAATGATCACGGGCAGCACCCCGGGCGCGATCAAGCAGCGCGCTCACCGCGCGTACTTGACACTGCGACAGCGTCTTTCCCGGCGCGTTCCAGCGAAGGCGGCAGGATCGGTCGACGTAGCAACGGAGAACCGATGAGCCTTAGCCTGGATGATGGCAATGGCGGCGTCGCCTCGTTCACCGAACATGACCTGCCGGCCCCCAGCCCGGCCCTGCAGGCGCAGATCGATAGCATCCGGCCGGTCCGGACACGGGTTCCCCTCCGTTCGCTGGTGCTTCTGGGACTGGCCGGCGCCGCCGTGGTCTGCACGTACCTTCTGGTGTTTGGCCCCCGTCGCGACCTCGCCGCGCTTCCACTGTCATGGGTCGTCGCCATGGCCATTGCCTGGAGCGCGGGCACGCTGGGCAGCATGGCCCGAGCGACGGTGCCCCGCACGGGCGAAGTGCTTCCCGACCCGGCCCGCGCCGGCTGGACGGCCGCCCTGGTTGCTGCTGGCCTCCTGTTGCTGGGTCTGTTCGCGACCGTCAATGCGCCAGGCCTCACCATCATTCCCGCCGCCACCTGGCCGTCGTTCATCCGCTGGTGGTGGCACTGCACGGCCCTGAGCTTGCGGGCGATCTTTCCACTGTTGCTGCTTGCCGGCTTTCTGCAGCGCCGGCTGTTCCCCGTCGGTGGCTTCCGTATCGCGGCTGCTCTGGGCGCCGCCGCGGGCGCTACCGCCGGCCTCGGTCTGCACTTCATCTGCCCGATCGGAGGCGCCCTCCACGTCGGCCTGGCACATGCCGGCGCCGTCACGCTTGGCGCATTGCTGGGAATGTTGCTGCTGCCGCCCCTCCTGCGGTTCTGAGGAGATCGCTCGACAAGCCCGGCGAAAAATCGCGACCAAGCCGACCGTGACCTGCACGCCCGGCCGGCCGTATCCAGCAGCATGGCCCCCGTCCCACTGCTGCGAGCCGTTTTCCCAAGGCGACGGCCGAGGTAGGGTCCCCGCGTGTTTGTAGGGCGAGATCGGGAGCTTTCGTTCCTCACCGCGGCCCTGACGCGGCTGCCGCACGGTGGTGGCATCGTGCTCATCGCCGGAGAACCAGGGATCGGCAAGACCCGACTCTCGGCCGAGGCGACGAGCATCGCGCGGCAGACGGGCGTCCGCGCCGCCTGGGGACGATGCTGGGAAGCGGGTGGTGCCCCGGTCTTCTGGCCATGGCGCGAGGCTCTCCAGAGTTGCGCCGTGGCTTTTCCGGACGCGTCGACAATCGCCGTCAGTGACCCGAACGAGGCTCGTTTCTCCCTCTTCCGCGAGGTGGCGACCGCGATCAGTCGGGAGGCCTCGCGCCAGCCGATCTTGATCGTTCTCGAAGACCTCCACGCGGCTGATCACTCATCCCTGCTGTTGCTCGAGTTTCTCGCCGCATTCTTGCGGACAGTTCCCGCGCTCGTGATCGGCACGTACCGCGACCTGGAAGCACGAACGAGACCAGAGACGGGCGACGTCCTCTCGCGCGTCGGCCGGTCGGGCGAGGTGCTCCACCTCTCGCACCTTGCCGCGGCCGACGTCGCCGAGCTGGTTCGCGAGTCGATACCCGGCGCCGGCGAGCAGGTCGCGGCCACGATCTTCGACATCACTCAGGGCAATCCGCTGTTCGTCGACGAGATGGTGCGCGAGGTGCGGGTCCGCGGCGTCGGCGAAGAGCTCCCGATACCGCTGGGCGTACGCGAGATCATCCGCCAGCGTCTCGCTCTCGTGTCCGACGAAACCCGCGCCTTGCTCGAGGCCGCCTCGGTCCTCGGTGTCGAGCTGGCCGAGTCCGTTCTCGCGCAGATGGTTCAGGCGGAGGCCCACGCCCTGGGCGACCTCGCCCGCAGCGGCCTGATCACGCTGCGCGGTGGTCGGCTCCGCTTCTCCCACGCCCTTTACCGTGAAGCGCTCTACCACGAGCTTTCGCGCCCGCGCAGGCAGGCGCTCCATCGCGAGGCAGCGCGCGTCCTCGCGGCCACCGCCGCGCCGCCGGCAGAGACCGCGCATCACCTCCTCGAGGGTGGCGCCGAAGTAGCCGCGGAGGCAATCGATCACGCCGTGCGCGGAGCGGCCCAGGCCGTCGCCGTGTTCGCCTTCGAAGAGGCCATGGCCCTGCTCGACCGGGCCCAGGCCGTGATTCCAGCAGAGGGGGCTGCCCTGCGCTGCCGGGTCCTGATCGCCCGCGGCGAGACACGCATCCGCAGCGGCGATGCCACGGGCCGCGAGCTGTGCGTGGAAGCGGCGAGGATTGCGCGCGAAAGGGGGGATGCCTCCCTTCTGGCTCTCGCCGGCCTCGCCTACGGGAGCGTCCTCGTGTCGCTGACCGTGGATCCGATCATGGTGGGAATGCTCGAGGACGCATTGGCGAGCTTGCCGGTACACGATTCGGCTTTGCGGGCGCTGACGATGGCGCGTCTGGCCGCCGCTCGCCAGCCGGACACCGCACACCTGGAGCGCGACGTGAACCTGGCGCTCGACGCGGTCGCGATGGCCAGGCGTATGGGCGATCGCCGCCAGTTGCTGGCCGTCCTGCATTCCGCCAGCGGCGCCCTTTACGGGGCGGTCGAGCCTCCCATCCGTCTCTCCATCACCCGCGAGCAGGAGCGGTTGGCGGACGAGCTCGGAGACACGACCCGGCTCCTGCACGCCCGCGTGCGCCTGGCTGTCGACCACCTGGAGATGGGCGACTTCGCCTCCTACGCGGAGTTGACGGGCTCGTATGAGAAGCTCGCGCAGCGGGTGGGCCCGGCCGCGGAGCCGTGGCGGGTGCCGTTGATGCGCTCCATGCTGGCGCTGAGCCGCGATTCGTTCGAGGAATCGCTACGCTGGCAGGAGGAAGGGCGGCGCATGGACCTGCAAAGCCCGCGCGCACGGCGGGCGTACGGCTTTCACCGCATCGGCTTCCTGAGAGCCGCCGAGAGCCACGCCGAGCTTCGCGCCAGCATCCCCGAGCTCACCAGCCTGTGGCTCACGATGCCCTACGGCGCCATGCTCGTGGACGCACGCGTTGCCTCGATCCTCTCGTGGATCGGGGCGACGGAGGAATTGCGTGCCCTGATCGCGCGAATGCCGCCCTCTGCATTCAGCATCATCATCAACGCTCCTTGCCTTGCCGAGGCCGCCTGGCTCACCGGTGACGCCACCCACGCGGCGGAGCTGCAGGCGTTGCTGCTGCCGAGCCGCGCTCGCCACGCCATGTACTGGTTCGATGCTGAGATCGTCGAGGCGCCCTCCACCCGCGTCCTCGCTTACCTGTCCGCCCTGCTGGGTGACTGGGATGAATGCGATCGACGGTTCGATGAGGCGCTTCGGACCGTCGAGGCCGGCGGAAAGCGCTCGATGGCCGCGCGCATGCGCTTCGAGCTCGGCGATCTACTGCTCCGCCTCGGCCACGCACCCGAACGGGCCCGAGCCTTGCTGGCCGAGGCGCGGACGGGTGCCATCCAGGTCGGCCTGCCCGAGCTCGTCAAGCTCATGGATGCTCGCCATCCTCCGGACGACCTCCCGCCCCCACGCGCAGCAGCCCCACGAACCTTCGAGCTGGTCCTCGAAGGCGAGTACTACGCCGTGCGCGGCTCATCGCGAACCCTGCGTTTCAAAGCCACCCGCGGGATGCAGTACCTCGCGACACTCGTCGGACGACCTGGCGTCGATGTGCATGTGCTCGAGCTGACCGGATCGGTCGAGGCGGATCGGGGCGACGCGGGCGAGCTGCTCGATCCCCAGGCATTTCGTTCCTATCGTGCCCGTCTCCAGGAGCTTCGCGATGAGCTCGAGGACGCCGAAGCGCGCGCTGACGTCGATGGCGCCCAGGCGCTGCGTGAGGAGATGGAGGCGATTGCCGGCGAGCTGACCCGCGCCAGCGGCCCTGGGGGCCGAGCCAAACGCGCTGACTCGGCCGTCGACCGCGCCCGAACCGCCGTTCAGAGACGGGTCAAGGACGCCCTGGACCGAATTTCCGAGCAGGACGCCGAGCTCGGCGCCTGGCTCCGGCGAGCCGTACGCACCGGAAACTACTGCAGTTTTCGTCCCGGTCTCTGAGCTCGGAACGTTCGTTCCATCCTTTGTCACCCCCTCGGGGCAGGAGGCTGCGATGGACGATGGAACGGTTCACCGCGAGGTGGCAGCGGCGCTCGATCGCCGGGCCCGGAATCTCGTCCAGCGAGCCCGCCCGATAGGACCTTCCGATCGCATTCTCGATCTGGCCTGCGGCCCCGGTGACGTCGGCCGCATCCTGACTGAACGCCTCGGAGC
>JBKPRZ010000279.1:0-10916 GCA_046734815.1 Myxococcota bacterium
CCCCACGGCCCCGCCGGTGCCCGCCGCCGCGCCCCGCCCGCCCGCGCTGCAGGTGCGGATCGCCAGCGCCCACCTGGACGGCACCAGCGCCACCTTCGATTTTCCTGCCTGGGGCCTCGAGCTGAAGGACATCCGGGCCACCGGCACCTTCTGGGCCAGCCTCCCCGTCGGCGGCCGCCCGCCCATCGGTTTCGAGGTGCGGGACATCGACGCGCGCGCCGGCGGCAGCTTGCGCATCCTGCGCGGGGCGGTCGGCAACCAGGTGCCGTTCGACCGCGCCCGCCTCGACTGGATCGGCACGCCCAACCATTCGCCGGCGGATCTGCTGCTGCTGGTCGCCGCCGCCACCACCGGGCGTTCGCGCCTGTCGGGCCGGGCGCTGTTCGCGGGCCTGTTCGCCCTGCGCGGCATGACCGGCGTGCGCCGGGGCATGGAGATCGACGCCGACTGGGAACGGGCAGGGGACGCCTTGACCGCGGCGGCGGCCGTGCGCGGGCTGCCCGGCTTGCGCCTCGGCGGCGAAGACGCCCGGCTGCGCACGAACGTCCGCGGCAGCTACCGCGAGCTGCAGACCCGTTTCGAGGCCTCGGGCTTCGACGTGGCCTACGCGGGCTTTGCGCTGCGCGACCTCGGTCTGGATCTCACCGTGGGCGGGCCGCCGCTGCGGCTGGCGCTGGACCGGCTGGTGTTCCGGGCGCCCGGAGGCGGGCGGGTGGAGGCGCGCGCGCAGCTCGTGCAATCCGGTGACGCCCGGCTGCGCATCCGCCTGGACCAGCTGGCCACCACCGGGCTGCTGCCGCCCTACCTGCGCCCGCTGCTGGGAGGCACCGCCGACGGCTGGCTGGCCGCGCGCGGCGATCTGGTCCGCCAGAGCTTCGTGCTCGAGGGGATGGATCTGGGTCTGATGCGCGCGCGCCGCGGGCCGCTGCCCACCGCGGTCCAGCTGACCACCGGCCGCCCGCAGCCGGCACCGGCCGACGACCGGCTGGTGGGGCGGATCGAGGGGCTGCGCTACCAGCGCGGGCTGCTGAGCGTGCAGCGGCTGTCGGCGGCCGCGTTCGGCGCGCGATTGACTGCCTCGGCCAACCTGGCGCTGGGCGGGAAGGTGCCCCGGGTGGACGCCCGCTGGGCGGTCAGCCAGGTGGACCTGCGCCGGGCGCTGCCGGAGCGGGGGCTGGGAGGATCGGTCTCGTTCAGCGCGCGGGCCAGCGGGCCGCTGGACGACCTGGACGCGCAGATCCGGTTCGCCGACGGCGCGCAGGTGCTGGTGTTCGACCAGCCCTACGGGCTACCGCCGGCGCTGGGCGCGCAGATCCGCGGCGAGCTGCTGCTGGTGCGGCCCTTCGTGCTGCAGCCGCCCGGCGGGGGGCGGATCTCGGTGGGCGGGCGGGTGATCTTCGACGAGGAGATCGCCCTGGACATGCAGGTGGACCGCCACCGCCTCGAACGGCTGCCGGTGGCGGCGCGCGCGCTGCCCGGGATGGTGGGCACGATGAGCGGCACCCTGCGCCTCCGCAGCCGTCCGCAGCGGACCGCGCTGGACGGCCGGGTGGAGATCGACGCCAGCCAGCTGTCCCTGGCCACGCTGGTGCCCAGCGTGCCGGGGCTGGGGCGGGCGGGCGTGCACCTGGCCGGGCGCTTCGATCTCGAGCAGCAAGGGCAGCGGCCGCCGACCTTGAACGCCGAGCTGGACACGCTGGAGCTGGCCTACGGCTGCGCCGGCGCCCCCGCGGCCGGCTGCACCCGGCTGCAGAACGTGTCGCCGGTGAAGCTGCGCGCGGTGGGCGGCGCCCGGCAGCTCGAGCTGGTGCAGGCGCGCCTGCGCTCGACCGGCAGCGACTTCACGCTGTCCGGCAAGCTGGAGCAGGGTCAGCTGCAGGCGACCCTGGCCGGCCGGCTGTCCGTCGACCTGCTCGAGCCGCTGTACCGGCGCTGGCCGGTGGCGCTGTCCGGGTCGGTGCACGCGGCTCTGCAGGCGCGCGGGCCCGCCGCCGCGCCCCGGGTGCAGGGCAATCTGCGGGTGGCCGAACCGCTGGTGCTGCGCGGCCGCTCGCGCCCGCTGCAGCTGCGGCTGGCCGGCGGCACCTTCACCATCGACGAGGGGTCGCTGGGTGCCTCCGGGGTGCAGGTGGAGGGCCACGGCCTGCAGCTGCGGGTCGACGGGGAGGTGAACGCCGGGCCCCGGCCCGACCGGCTGGATCCGGTGCGCCTGCGCATCGCCGGTCAGGTCAGCCTGCCCGAGCTGGCGCGGTCGTTTCCCGGGCTGGTCGATCAGGCCAGCGGGACCTTGCAGGTGGCCGCCCGCCTGGGCGGCACGATGGACCAGCCGCAGCTCGAGGGACAGCTGGACTTCGGCACCCTGACCGCCCGGGTGCACCCGTCGCCGGGCAACCCGCTCAAGGTGGTGATCCAGCCCGGCCACATCGAGGCGCGCGCCAACCGCGTGACCATCGCCGGCCTGACCGGGGACCTGACCCCGGGCGGCCACCTGGTGGTGGGCCCGGGCGACCGGCCCGCGCAGGTCGACCTCGCCAAGCTGGTGCCGTTCGTGCTGGGGAAGGTGCAGCTGCCGCTGCGGGGCGAGCGGCTGAACCTGAACCTGCCCTGGCTGACCCTGCAGCAGGGCACGCTCGACGTCCTGCTGGCCGGCGACGCGACCACCGGGCCGATGCACCTGACCGGCAAGGTCGAGCTGGGCGCCGGCACCTACCGCCCGACCAAGCAGCCGCGCCCGGGCGCCGCCGCCACCCGGGTGACGCGCAAGCTGCCGCGCTCGATGCAGCCCGCGACCCTGCCGGTGCTGCTGGACCTGCAGGTGGTGAGCAACGGCGAGCGCTTCACAATCGATCCCGGCTGGTTGCCCGATCTCCACCTGGGGCTGGACGTGAAGGTGGGCGGCACCGCCACCCGCCCCCAGGTCCGCTGGGAGGCGGCGCCCCGCGGCCTGTACAGCCGGCTGATGTTCCTGCTGTACCGCCTGTTCTCCTGACCGGTTTGCCGGGTGCCGCCGTCGGCCCGGGTGGTCGCAGTCGCCTGCGGGATCGACCGGACTTGCGGCGCAGCCCGGCTCCCGGGATAACCGGGCGGTGCTCATCCCCGGCCGGCCGCTCGCCGTCAGGCTGCTGGTGCTCGCGCTGCTGGCGCCGGGCTGCCTGTGCGGGCGCGAGCCGCCGACCGTCACCACGCCGCTGGCCGCGGTCTGGGCGGTCGGCGACGGCGAGGCGCTGGAGCGGGACGACCGCCGCGCGCCGGCCACCTCGTCGGTGTGGGACGGCCAGCGCGTGAAGCTGTTCGCCGCCCGCAACGAGATCGTCGCCTTCCAGCTGATGGTGCGCGCCGGCGGCCGCGGCATCGGCGCCCTGCGCGCCGCCCTGCCGCGGCTGGAGCGGGAAGGCGGCGGCGCCATCCCCTATACCGCCCCGAGCGCCGACCCGTCGGATTTCAGGGGCCGCCCCATCCAGCTGTTCTCCGTCGGCTACATGAACGTCACCCGGGTCAGCCGCGCCGACTGGATCTACGACCCCAAAGGACTGGACGCGCCCGCCGATCCGCTGGGGCAAAAGCCGGTGCAGCTGATCCCGGAAAACGCCCGACCCGGCCGCGGCGGCTTCCCGCTGGCGGTGCGCGCCGGCGACAACCAGGCGCTGTGGTTCGACATCTACACCGGCCGCGATCGCCCGCCCGGGATCTACCGCGGCACCATCACCGTCACAGCCGACAGCCAGCGCGCGGAGGTGCCGGTCGAGCTCGAGCTGCTGGACTTCGCCCTGCCCGACGAGAACACGCTGCAGGCGATGGTCTATTACGAGAGCGAGCAGCCGCAGATCTACCAGGGCCGCGATCTCGACGCCGCTTACCACCGCTTCGCCCACCGCCAGCGCATCGAGCTGGTCCAGGGCTACGATCTGCCCGCCCTGCAGGCCGCGGCCGGCCGCTTCGACGGCGGCGACTTCTCGGCCGCGCACTACGAGGGTCCGGGCCAGGGCGTGGGCAACAAGATCATCCCCGCTTCGTTCTACGGACCCGGTCCCGGCTGGGAGGGCCAGAGCCAGGCCTGGCCGCGCGCCGACGCCTGGATGTCCTACCTGCACCAGCACCACCCGGGCGCGATCACCTTCCTCTACCTGCCCGACGAGCCGCCGCCCGAGCAGTACCCGTTCATCCGCACCCTCTCGGACACGATCCACAGCAATCCCGGTCCCGGCCGGGCGCTGCCCACCTTCGTCACCCGCCCGTACGTGCGCGAGCTGGAGGGGGCCATCGACATCTGGTGCTCGACCCCGCCCGACTTCGACCCGCAGAAGGCCGCCGCCCAGCGCGCCGCCGGCCGGAGCTGGTGGCTGTACAACGGCGGCCGGCCCGGCGGGCCCGCGCTGGTGATGGAAGCGCCGCCCACCGACGCGCGCGTGGTCGGCTGGATGGCGCTCGCCGCCGAGGCGCCGGTGTATTTTTTCTGGCACGCGGTCCACTGGCACCACAACCACCAGATGCGGCAGGGCGATCGCAACCAGAACGTCTGGGCCGAGCCGGTCACCTTCGACTCGCGCGGCAGCCCCGGCGGCGGCGACTACGCCAACGGCGAGGGCGTGCTGATGTACCCCGGCACCGAGCGGCTGCACCCCGACCAGGACCGGGGCATCGAGGGGCCCATCTCCACCTTGCGCCTGGCGAATCTGCGGCGCGGCCTGCAGGACCACGCCTACCTGACCCTCGCGCGCCAGCGCGGGCAGCAGGCGCTGGTCAGCGAGCTGCTGCAGGCCATCGTCCCGCGCCTGTTCGGCACGGCCAAGGGGCGGGTCAGCTTCCCCGAGACCACCGACCCGTTCGAGCGCGCCCGCCTGCGCCTGGCCCAGGCCCTCGCCGGCGCACACTGACCCCCCTCGCCGGCGAGGCGGCAGCCGAAGCCACCGCCCCGCCGGCTTCCCGCCCTAGGTTAAGTCCACCACCCTGACACCGTATGAGGACGCTCCCCGGTCAGATAACGCCTGAACGCCGGTCTATTCCCTTCGTTTACAAGCGGCCGGCATCGGGCCAAGGTTGGGGCATGGAAGTTGCCCGACCGCCGCGCCGTCTGGTGCGATCCGCTGTTGTTTCCTGCGCGCTGCTGGCCCTGGCGGGCCTCGGCGCTTGCCGCACCGGCTCGGACCTGGCCGCCTCCGGCGCCGCCGTCACGCCCGCGCCCGCGCCCACCGCGATCCCGAAGGACGAGCATAGCTACGCCGACCCGAACCGCGTCCGCGTCACCCACGTCAAGCTCGCGCTCACCCTGGACTTCGAGCAGAAGATCGCGCGCGGCAGCGCCGAGCTGTCGCTCCAGCGCAGCAACCCGACCGCTCCGCTGGTGCTGGACGCCCGGGCCCTGGAGATCCAGGGCGTCTCGGGCCCCGACGGGCAGGGCCGCGCCTTCCAGCTGGGCCAGGAGGCCGACGGCTTCGGCGCGCCGCTGACCATCACCTTGCAGCCGGGCGACCAGACCGTGCGCATCGACTACAAGACCAGCGCGCGTTCCGAGGCGCTGCAGTGGCTGGAGCCCGAGCAGACCCGCGATCGCCACCAGCCCTTCCTGTTCACCCAGGGGCAGTCGATCCTCACCCGCACCTGGATCCCGCTGCAGGACTCGCCGGGCGTGCGGGTCACCTACGAGGCGTCGATCAAGGCGCCCCCGGGCATCACCGTGGTGATGAGCGCCGAGCAGCTGGGCCAGCGCGATGGCGCCTGGCGCTTTCGCATGACCCAGGCGATCCCGCCCTACCTGATCGCGCTGGCCGCCGGCGACCTGGCCTTCGCCCCCATCTCCGGACGCTCGGGCATCTGGGCCGAGACCTCGCTGGCAAAATCGGCGCGCGACGAGCTGTCCGATACCGAGGCGATGATCCAGGCCGCCGAGGCGCTGTTCGGCCCCTACCGCTGGGGCCGCTACGACATCATCGTGCTGCCGCCCAGCTTCCCGTTCGGCGGCATGGAGAACCCGCGCCTGACCTTCGCCACGCCCACCGTGCTGGCCGGCGACAAGTCGCTGGTCTCGCTGGTTGCGCACGAGCTGGCCCATTCCTGGTCGGGCAATCTGGTCACCAACGCCACCTGGCGCGACTTCTGGCTGAACGAGGGCTTCACCACCTACTTCGAGCAACGGATCATGGAGAAGGTGTTCGGCCCCGAGCGGTCCCGTCTGGAAAAGCAGCTGGCCCGCGACGAGCTCGAGCGCGAGCTGAAGGACCTGCCCGAGTGGCAGGAGGTGCTGCACATCGACCTGCGCGGCAAGCACCCCGACGATGGCTTCTCGGGCGTCCCGTACGAGAAGGGGTCGCTGTTCCTGCAGCGACTCGAGCAGGCGTTCGGCCGCGAGCGCTTCGACGCCTTCCTGCGCAGCTGGTTCGACAGCCACGCCTTCCGCAGCGTCACCACCGCCGACCTGGTGGCGGCGCTGAAACAGAACCTGTTCCCCGCCGACCCGGCCGCGGCCGCCCGCATCGACCTCGCCGCCTGGCTGGATCGCCCCGGTCTGCCCGCGGACGCGCCCCGCACCACCAGCGAGGCGCTGACCCGGGTGGACGCCGAACGGCAGCGCTGGGTGTCGGGCACGCCGGCGGCCCAGCTGGACACCAAGGGCTGGGTCACCCAGCAATGGCAACACTTCATCAAGCTGCTGCCCGAGGACGTGGCGCCCACCCGCCTCTCCGAGCTGGACCAGGCCTTCCACTTCACCCGCACGGGCAACAGCGAGATCCTCAGCGACTGGCTGCTGCTGGCGATCCGCCGCGGCTACCACGCCGCCGACGAGCGGCTGAGCGAGTTCTTGCTGACCTGCGGCCGCCGCAAGTTCCTCAAACCCCTTTACACCGAGCTGGCCAAGACCGAAGAGGGACGCCAGCGGGCGCGCGCCATCTACACCCGCGCCCGGCCGCACTACCACGCCGTCTCCACCGGCACCATCGATCAGATCCTGGGGTGGAAGGGATCCTGAGCGCGCGGCCGTCCCGATGATCGAGGTCCTCGCGGCGGCGGTGCTGCTGCTGTTCGTGGCAGCGCTGGGGTGGGTCAGCCCGGACGGCCTGCTGGCCTTCGGCACCGCCGTGGCCCTGGCCGGCCTGGGCGCCAGCCTGCTGGTGGGCGTGGTCTACCACCTGCGCCTGCGGGCCGCCCTGCTGCGCAAGGGCGCGCTGCCGCCGCGCTGGTGGCTGGCCCCCTCGCGCCTGCACCGCGCCCTGGGCGACGATGAACGGATGACCGTGATCCCGTTCTTCGTCGCCGGCGTGGTGCTGGTGGCGATCTGCTTCGGCGGTCTGCTGCTCGTGGCCCTGGGCGCGGTGAAAGCCTACCTGCAGACCCGTTAAGCGCCGGCCATCGCCAGCAGAGCGGCGTCGTCGCCCGCTTCCAGCGCGGCCTCGGCGCGCAGGAGCAGCTGGTCGCGTCCCACCGCCAGCACCGCCAGCACCCGGCCCCCTCGCACATAGAAGGCGGCGTAGTCGTGCGCCTCCAGCGATCCACTGGTGGCTATCCGGTCCCACCCGGGGGCGTGCCCCACGTAGCCCAGGGTGACGTCGTGGTGCTGGCTCCAGAAGAACGGCACGTCCCGGTAGGCCGAGCCGCGGCCGAGGATCGCGCGCGCCGCTGCCTGCCCCTGCCGCTCGGCCACCACGAAGTGCTCGACGCGGACGTGGGTGCCGGCCCGCGCATCGGGGAAACGAGCCACGTCCCCGGCGGCGTAGACATCGGGCGCGCTGGTGCGCAGGCGCTCGTCCACCACCAGCCCGTTGTCGACCTGCAGGCCCGCTGCCTGGCCCAGCGCCGTCCGCGGGATCACGCCCACCCCGGTCACCACCAGGTCCGCCGGCAGTCGGCGCCCGTCCTGCAGCTCGACCCCATCCGCCGAGATCCGCTCGACCCCGCTGCCCAGGTGGAAACGCACCCCGTTCTGCTCGTGCACCCGCCGCACGAACCCGCCGACCTCGTCGCCCAGCGCCCGACCCAGCGGCACCGGCTCGGGCCCCACCACGTCCACCTCCAGCCCGCGCTTGCGCAGCGAGGCCGCCACCTCCAGCCCGATGAAGCTGGCCCCCACCAGCACCGCCCGCCGCGCCGACGCCGCCGCGGCGATGATGGCCCGGCTCTGCTCCAGCGTGCGCAGCACGAACACGTTCTTGCCGTCGGCGCCGGGCACGGTCAGCCGGCGCGGCTCCGCCCCGGTGGCCAGCACCAGCGCGCCGTAGGTCAGGCTGCGCCCGCTGGCCAGGCTCAGGCTGTGCGCGGCCGGGTCCAGCCGCACGGCCGGGTCGCCGAGCAAGAAGGTGATCCCATTTTCCGCGTAGAACTCCGGCCCACGCAGCGGGATCCACTCTTCGGGGGCACTCCCGGCCAGGTAGTCCTTGGACAGGTTGGGCCGGTCCACCGGCCCCGGCGGCTCGTCGGCCAGCAGGGTCACCGGCCCGGCGTAGCCCTCCTTGCGCAGGGTCTCGGCGCAGGCTGCACCCGCCGGTCCGGCCCCCACGATCACAACCGAGCTCGGCCCCGGCGCCGCCGGCGGTTTCGTCGGCTCGCGCTTGCCGGTCACCCGCACCAGGTCGTCGCGCCGCTCGACCACCAGGCAGGGCAGGGCGTTCAGCGCGGGCGCGCCCACCGCCTGGCCGGTGCCCAGGTCGAAGCGCGCGTGATGCCACGGGCAGCGGATGGTGTCGCCCACGACCAGCCCCTCGGCCAGGGGACCTCCGTAGTGCGTGCACGTGGCCCCCACGGCACACACATCCTGGCCCCGCCGGACCAGGATGGCGGCCTCGCCGAAGGCCTGCCCCAGCAGCGGCTGACCCTCGCGCAGCTCCTCCCAGCGAACACCCTTTTCCAGATCCGGACCACTCGGCGCCTTGCTGTCGCTCCCCATCCCGCCGGTTTGCTCCCCTTTGCTCCCGCCGTCAACTCCGGTCGGTCCCGCGATCCGGGTCGGTCATCCGTAATCGGGAGACTCTTCCTTCAGGACCGGCTTGTCTTCCGAGACGTCGAGCTTGGCCGCACGGGTGGTCCCCTCGTCGGTGATCGCGATTCCCTCGCCGACCAGCCGCAGCTCGGCCCGT
The DNA here is from genome assembly GCA_046734815.1 of Myxococcota bacterium. Taxonomy (GTDB): domain Bacteria; phylum Myxococcota_A; class Polyangia; order Fen-1088; family Fen-1088; genus CAVYGB01. The sequence continues at coordinate 9,066 of JBKPRZ010000279.1, forward strand.
TGCCTGTCGGGCGCGTACATCTCGAAGCGCAGCACGATCACCACGTTCGCCTCCTGCTTCGCGTTCTGGAATACCCAGTCCGCCAGTGGCTGGAAGAACGCGACCGTGAACTTGCGGTTCACGTTGCGCAGCTTGCCCGTGCGGTCGAAGATCTTCTCCTCCACCCGCACGCGGATCACGCACGCCTTGTCGCCCTCCCTCGTGGTCAGGGTACCGGGGCTGCCGTCGAGGACACCAACCAGCCGGCCGCGGTTGGTCAGGAGGTAGTCGGCTTGTTGCACGCCGCTGCATTCTAGTCTGGAACCCGCGGTGGGTTCCAGGCTTCCCTCGCGGCTCCCTGTTGGCCCGCCAGGGGGCGGTCGCTCGACGGAGACGGGCCTTCCGAGGCATGCTCGCGACGGTCCATGCAGCCGTTCACGCCCGCTCCGACCAGCCACGCCGATGCGCGCCCCGCTCGGCTGGCAAACGTCCTGTCGGTCACCTTCCTCGCCTCGGTCAGCGGCGGTGCCTTCTGGGCCGGCATATTTTTCGTGACTGCGCGACAGTACCACTTCTCCAACGCGCGCAACCTGGTCCTGGCCGGTGTCATGGGGCTGTTGTACGCGGTGGCCGCGCGCGAGACCGGCCGGATCTCGCGCGCGCTGCAGGCCCACCTCAGCCCGCGCGCGGTGCTGGGCTGCGCGCTGGCGGTCTGGGGACTGGCCTCGCTGCTGCCGCTGCTGGCGCCCACCCGCGAATCGCTGCTCTGGCTGGCAGCGCTGATCGGCGCCCCCACGTCGGCCATGACCTGGCCACTGATCGAGAGCTTCCTCGGCGCCGGCCGCCACGGGGCCCGCATGCGCGCGGCGCTCGGCTGGTTCAACGTCACCTGGACCCCCGCCACCGCCGTGCCGCTGCTGCTGCTGCCGCTGTTCGGCCCCGAGCACGCGTTGTGGGCGATCTCGCTGTCGGGGCTGACCAACGCCGGCGCCCTGGTGGCGTTGATCTGGCTGCCGCCCCGGCCCGCGCCCCACGGCGCCGAGGCCGCCGTCGCCTCGGTGGGCCGCGAATATCCCTGGCTGCTGCGGACCGCCTCCTGGCTGCTGCCGCTGAGTTACCTGATGTCCGCGACCCTGTCGCCGGTGTTGCCCCACCGCCTGTCCGCCCTCGGCGGTCACATCCCCGAAAGCGTCGTGGCCGCCACCTGGATGGGGGCGCGCTTCTCCGCGCTGGCGGTGATGTGGCGGGCGCGCTTCTGGCACGGCCGCTGGGGCACCCTCGCCGCCGCCGCCGCTGCCCTGGTCGGCGGCATGGCCCTGGTGCTGACCGCGCCCACCCTGGCCGGCGTGGTGGCAGGCCTGCTGCTGTTCGGATCGGGGATGGGAATCACCTACTACTCGGCGCTGTATTACTCGCTGGCCGTCGGCCACGCCGCCGTCGACGCCAGCGGCACCTTCGAGTCGCTGATCGGGCTGGGCTATTGCGTGGGCCCGCTGATCGGCCTGTCCGGCCAGGCGGCCGCGGGCGCACACGCGGGATCCGCCACCGTGGCGCTGACCTGGGTGGTCGCGGGGGCGGTCTCGGTGCCGGCGCTGCGCCCGTACCTCCAGGCGCGGCGGCGGCGGCCGGCCGCCACCTGAACGCCCGGCGCCCATTTGACGTTCACGTCTCCGTCGACAAAGATCTCGGTCGCAGTGACCAGCGAGATCTGGATCGACGGCGGGCAGGGATCGAGGCGACCGCGCACCGCACGGCTGTTGCTGCTGCTGGTCGGCGCTGGCGGCCTGCTGCTCGGCTGCGGAGGCAGCCGGCTCCGCCCCGACGCGGACATCACCGTCGACCCGGAACCGGAGCCGCAGCCGCCCACCGAGG
>JBKPRZ010000280.1:0-53133 GCA_046734815.1 Myxococcota bacterium
CGGCGATCCCGCGGTGGGCGCGCCGGTGCCGCCGACGCCGCCCGTGTCTCCAGGAGCGGACGGCCTGGAGCCACACGAGGGCGTCGACATGAGAGCACCGGCGAGCACGGCCATGCCCGCGAGCACCGGCGAGGACAGACGGATCATCGGATGCCTCCCCGGGGCTCGACCTACTTGGAAGCCGACTTGGGTGGCGGGACGGGCTTGAAATCGAATCCGTTCGGCATGTAGACGAACGCGAGGCACGGCTCGGCGCTGGAGCAATGATTGTCGTGGGGCATCTTGCCGGGCTGGTGCCAGGTACCGCCCGGTCCGATCGCCGTGCCCTCGTCACCGTTGGCGGCGAAGTTGTGCAGGGCTCCCTTGATGATCACCGCGTAGTCATCGGAGCTGTGCGTGTGCGGCCCGGGCTTGAAACCGGGGGGAGCCTTCAGGATGAAGCCGATGGGCCCCTTCTTCTTCATGTCGCCGAACACGACCGAGATTTGCGGCCCTTTCCCCTCCTTGTCGCTGGGGTCGAGCGGCATGAACTTCACATCCTCCGGCGGCGTCAGGACGATCTCTCTTGCTTTGGCCGCGAACACACCGGCTCCCACGCCCATTGCGGCGCTCAGCAGTGACGCCATCAAGATCCATCGTAGGTTTTTCATGGGTCGATCCCTCCGTGAGTGGGGTGGCAGTATACACACGACGGGCAGATCACCTTCGTCCGCGGCGTACAGCATGGTGGCACCGACCGCGACGAGTTAGCCGGGCGCAGAATACCCCGGCCAACTCGAGTGATAAGAAATCGGCCGAGGGGCGAACAGCAAGCTGCACCCCATGCCCACTCAGACGCCACTCGTCGTTCCACGCCTCCGGAGAACCTTCTGCTGGCCCGTGCTCGCTGCCTGGGTCGCGGCCGGCTGCGCCGGCGCCGGCCCCGACATCGATCACGATCCCGTCGGAGCGGGCGGCTCGGAGCAAGGGGGGGCGGGGGCGACGGGCCGGGCTCCCGCCGGCGGTTCCGGAGGCAGCGTTCCGGTTGGTGAGGCCGGGACATCGGGCGGCGCCACAGGAGGAAGCGGAGGCAGCCGCGATGCCGCATCCGCTGTCGGCGACGACGCCGCTCAGGCTGTCCCGGCCCCGGATGGCGGTTCCGGTCCAGCGGCAATGGGGAGCGACCTGCCCGCCTGTGGGCGCACGGTGATGGTCGCAAGCGACGCCCAGCTGACCTCGGCGGTCGGGGCCGCCACGCCAGGTGACTGCATCGTGCTCGCCGACGGCGTTTATGCCGCGCCGGTCGTGGCCATGAAGAAGGGCACCGCGCTTGCGCCCATCGTCTTGCGCGCCGCCCACCGGGGCCAGGCATCGTTCTCGGCCAACGTCAGGGTCTCGGGATCCTCGTACGTCGTGGTCGAAGGGTTCGCCTTTCCCGGGGCCAGCGGCATCTCGTTCGTGGATTCGGACCACTGCCGCATCAGCCGTTCCCGTTTCCAGAACGGCCCCGCTGACGTCCAGGGCACCAGCAGCTTCTGCCGGATCGACCACAACGAATTCGGTCCCAAGGACACCAACGGCAACATGGCGCGCCCGACCGGCCTTTCCACGCACACTCTCATCGACCACAACTACTTCCACGACGTCAGCCCGGCCGGCGGCAACGGCCGCGAAACCATCCGTCTTGGTTGCTGCGGGGCGATGTTCGATTACCACGAGCAGTTCAACGTGGTCGAACACAACCTGCTCATCAACTGCAGCGGCGAGGCCGAGATGATCTCGATCAAGAGCTCGCGCAACATCGTCCGCTACAACACCATCCGGCGTAGCAGCGGCACGCTGACTTTGCGCGCCGGCCGCAACAACGAGATATACGGCAACTACGTCTTCGGCGAGGGCAAGCAGGGCGGCCTTCGCATCTACGAGGACGACCACAAGATCTACAACAACTACTTCGAGACCGGCTCGGCGCTCTCGGCCAACGGTGGCGGCGCCGGGCACGCGCTGGTGCGCCGGCTGATGGTCGTGCACAACACGTTCATCGGGAATGTCAGCCTCAGTGGCGAGGCCAACGTGGTTGCCAACAACATCGTGGTTGGCGCATTGAGCGCTGGCGGCGCCACCGCGCAGGGCAACCTGGTAACCGGGACGGCGGCCGGCGCTGGCCTGACCCGGCTGGGAGATGTCCTCTCGATCGGGGCCATGGGCCCCGCGCGCGGGGCGGCCATGGGCACCTTCCCGTTCGTCACCGACGATATTCACGGCCTACCGCGGGCCGGTGACAAGGCCGATCTGGGCGCCGAACAGTGGTCCGCCGATCCGGCTCCCGACCGCCGCCGACCGCTCACCCCTGCAGACGTCGGCCCCGATTCCCCATGAAAGGCAGCCCGCCGTCGAGGATTCAGCGAGGCAGTGGCAGCGGGGTGGGCTTGGGGCCGGGCGGGCGCGTGGGGAGCAGGCGGGGGTGAAACTTCGGGAGTGCCCGGCGCGCTGAAGGCTGCCGGATCGAAGGGTGCGACCTGCCTGGGCTTGCCCCGATCGCGGGGGCTGTCCACCTTGGGCCCTTGGCTGAGCCGCGCGGTGTAGTGAACCACCACCCGCTGCCCCTGCACCACCGGATCGCCTTCGCCTGGCTGCAGGTCGGCGATGACCACCCTGGCGTTCGGGTTCACCGGCTCGAGGGGCTGCGCCCAGCGTCTGGGCGGCGTGGTCTTGTTCGGAGACTGGCAGGCGGCCCCGACGCCATTGAATGTCCCGTTCCCGTCTCTGCGCGTGTGAGTCCCTTACATGATGATGTCAGAGACGCTTGTGGCGACGGCCCGGATCTCGTCCTCCGTCGCGCCGAAGTCCTTGGCCAGGGCGGTGGCCGAGAAGGTGACCGCGGCCGTGTCCGGAGGCTCGTTGTCGAAGCTCATGGCCAGACCGACCTTCCCGGGCCACTTCAGCGCCGCCAGCTGCTCGCGGCGGCGGTTCGGATGAAGGATGGTGAAGCAGGGCCAGGGCGGAAAGCGCAGCGTGTTGGGGTCGCAGCCGATGAAGCGACAGCCGTCCAGGGTGGCGCCCCGAAAGTCGCAGCCGGCAATGCCCCCCTCCGGGTCGTAGTACTCGGGCCAGTGGCCGAAGTCGCACCCCCGCATCGTGCCGGTGAAGCGGCACCCTTCGAGGTAGGCGTGGAGCCACCGGAAGTTGAGGAGCGCCTTCTTCACCTCGATGTCGCAATCGAGCAGGCGCGTCTTGGCCACCGTGAGGGCCGACGCGCTCACCCGCAGGATCAGCCGACAGCCCTGGAGCGTGAGGCCATGCCCGAGGTAATGCGCGTCCTTGCCGCCGAGCTCGATGGTCTGCTTCTCGATGACCGCGTCGTGCAGGTGGTTCAAGGCCGGTGGTGCTCCTTCCGCGCTCGTGCTCCAGGCCTTCCAGCGCCATTTTGCCAGGAACCCCGGCAATGATGCTGGAAAACGGTTTTGGCAGCGTCACGGCGAGCGCCCCACCAGCCATCCCAATCGCCCGCCACAAATTCCAACTACCATTGTCTCAATCGCTCGCCTAGTCGCAGCGATCGCTGGTGGCGAAGAATTCACCAATTGGCGGTGTCGATGATCACCAAGTCTGTTGCCGGTTCCGAGCGCCTGAACAGTGGCAACTCCGTCAAACGGGTACGGCATTTACCCGACCGCCGCCCGCTGTCACGTCTTGAGACACCCTCATGGCTGGATGCACCTGTCACATCACGACAGAGCGAGTTGGCTGCCCGGCGGCGCCTGGACGTGCGACGATGCGGGCGCCATGCGGATCGGCGTGATCGTGGGTCTCGTGTTTCTTGGGCTCGGCGGCTCTGCCGAAGCAGCAGGTGCGCTCGCGGGGCGCATCCTGTTTCAGGTGGGCGGCCAGCGGGTGCAACCGGGCGAGCTGGATGTTTCGCCATCGGCGCCCATCCGGGTCGACTTTCGCGACGGGCGGAGGGTGCTCTCGGTGCGTCCAGACCCTGCCGGGCTGTTTTCCGTCCCCGCGGATCCCGGCAATTACCGGTTGGAGTACGTCGAGCTGGCAGGGCGAGTGGAGTTCTTCGCCCCGCACGACGTCGACGTCCGCGACACGGTCTTGACCTGCATCGGTACGCTCGAGCTGACCCTGTCGGGCAGCCGGCCGACCGGGGCGGGCGATCCAGATGGCGGCTTGCGGGTCATCGATGACTGCGCCCAGCTCGGGCCAGCGCTGCGGCAGCAGGCGCGATGGAGCGGCGCGCTCGCGACCGGCCTGCCCCGGGCGGGCGCGCCTCTGGTGCGACCGCGTGCGCTGGTCGACCTGCTGACCGGCGTGCGCGTCGAGGTGGCGGGCAGCTTGCACCGGCTGGGCTCGGTGTCCGGCTCGGTGGTGTATCCGTTCGCTGGCACGCTCGGATCCGACAGCAGCTGGATCGCTTCGCTGTCGGCGGGCGGGCTCTCGGGGGCGCTGTTCGAAGCCGCGGCCCCGGCCACGCCGCTTTCGCCCTACGGAGCGCTCGGGTTCGGGTATGCGGCCCAGATCGTCGAGCTCGGCGGTTTCGCCGGGTACGTCGGCCGGCGAGGCGCCCTGCCGGCAGGCCCGCTCTTCGGTCTGTCCGGCAGGCTGTCGGTCCGCTTCCTGGGGGTCGGGGTCCGGGTGCAACGCCACATCGAAACCGGGAAGACGGCCTCGGTCCTGACCGTGGACCTGTCTCCAGTCAGCCTGCTGGGGACGTTGCTGTGAACCTGGTCCGCCTGGTTCTGCCGCTGCTCGCCGCGAGCCTCCCCGCTTGTGGGCTGCGGCTGAGCGATCCCGTCTACGCCCTCCGGAGCATCCGGGCAGAGGAGCCGCACTTTGCCGACCGCTCGCTCATCTTCGGATCCATCGAGGTGGACGTCTTTCTCTCGGGCGACCTCGATTCGGTCGTCTTCCTGAAACGGGGGCCCGGCCGGCAGCTGTCGTCCTGGGCCGCCAGCCGGGATCTGCTGTTCCGGGTCTTCCGGCCGCGGACGTTGAAGGACAATCATTTCTTGTTCCAGGTCCCGCCGGGGGTATACGAGCTCGACCACCTGGTCACGTCCGGGTGGGGACAACCGCAGCTGTGGTTCCGGCAGAAGGACAGCCCGCCCGTATCCCGGGTCGTGGTCACCCGGCCGGGCATCTACGACATCGGGACCCTGCGCATCGAGCGGATCCCCCGGACGTACGAGTTCACCATCCGGCGAGTCGAACAGCCCGCCCCCGAGCGGCAGCAGGTACTCCGACGGGCCATCCAGGGCACGAGCTGGGATCGGTTTCGTGACGTCGGTGTCCGACCTCTGACCGCCAGTCGATGACGCGAACACCACATCGCACCTTGTCGCCCATCCTCCGCAGCCCATGAGCGGCCGATGTCGAAGGCATGTACCGTCTTCGTGCTTCGGCGCTGGTCGTCGGCGCCGCGGTCGTCGCTGGAAGTTGCGCCTCCACCACCGAGCCTGTCGAGCCTGTCGAGCCTGTCGAGCCAACGGTCCTCGAGATCCCGGTTCAACCGGTCTCGGAGCGGGCTCTGGTCGGGATCGCTGCCGAACCAGGCTCGCAGGGCCTCGAGGTGAAGCACCCTTCGATTGCTTTCGCCCTGGGCGAGCGATATCCGAAGCGCTTCCTGGCCTTGCTACGTGGCGCTTTGTGGACGACCGGCTCGCCGCTGGCGGGCACGTTCACGTTCAGAAGTGTGACGACATCGTCGGCCGCGATCGAGGTCGCGATGGAGCCGGATGGACGCCTCCAGATCGACATCCGGGACCTCGGCGTCGGCGAGATCGTGGTCAGCGCGGATTACACGGCGTCGGTCGAAGACATACGGCTGACGGCCGGCAGGGTGCTCCCCGTGACATGGCGGATCCCGGTGACGGTGATCAGCGCGGCCCGGTCGCGCATCCCCCTGCCGCTCCGTTGCAAGGACGTCATGCACCCGACGGTGACGGTGTCGTCTCTGGCGATGTTCCGCCCCCAGCTCGAGCAAGAGTACCTGGTGATGAACGCTTCGTCAGATGCCCAGGTCCCCGTCACCGTCCGTGCGCTCCGAGGCGGCAACCTGGCGCTGGACGACAGCCGCCCCGCCGGTCTCGGCGCCCTGCGTTTTCCCAGCTCGCCGGATCTAGTCGAGATCACGCCCGAGGGTGGCGAACCGCTCACGGTCGAGGTTCTGGCGCCTGCAAGTCTCACGCGCAGCCAGGTGACCTTCCAGATGTTTAACGGTCATGCCGGCACCTTCCCCGTCACCAGCGGGCAGACGCTGGGGGCCCACGGCTGGATCGGAGACAAGATCTTTGCCGGGATCGGCGAAACCTACCGAGGTAACGCTCCACTGTGCTCGGATCACGACCCGCAACTCTTTTCCCTCGAGAGCCTCACGCCCGACACCTGCCCGGTCGGGCCGTTGATGGGCGACCCGGGCGATTACCCGCTCTCGTACGGCAAGCCGTTGCCGGATCTGATCCGCATCGCCCGGGACGGCCGCTGCACGGCTCGGGTGCGCGCGCCGGGGTTCGCCGGTGGTGCCGGATTCTCCACGGAAATCTCCCTCACCCTGGTGAACGTGGAGCAGCTGAGCAACGCCCCCTGAACCGGGATTCGCCGCGCCGGCAACCCGGCCCAACCCTGCTCGTGTCGCCCGACCAGGCGGACCTGCATGGACGAGCCTGGAGTCGGCGGTCCTCGAATCTCACATCCCGGGGATGTTCAGCACGCCGACGTAGGTCGGGCGGTACCCGGCGGAGGTCGGCGGGCCGGCCTGGGTGAGCATGCCGGTGGCGGAATCGACCTTGAAGATGGTGATGTTTCCGTCGTCGCGGGTGGCGAGCAGCAGCAGCGTGCCGGTGGGATCGAAGTTGAAGTTGCGCGGGTGCGGACCGACCATCTGGTGGCCGACCAGGGTCAACATGCCGGTGGCCTCGTCGATCGAGTAGATGACGATGCTGTTGTGCCCGCGGTTCGATCCGTACAGGAATTTGCCGCTCTTGTGCACCAGGATCTGGGCGGTGCTGTTGGTCGCGGTGAAGCCAGCCGGCAAGGTGGGAATGTCCTGGACCTGAGTGAGCAGGCCGGTGGTCGAGTCGAAAGCGAAGACGGTGACCGTGCTGACGCTCTCGTTGATGGCATACAGGAACTTGCCGTTGGGGTGAAAGTCCAGGTGGCGGGGATCGGCCGGCATCGGCGTACGTACTGCCTTGAACGGGTTGTTCTCGGTCAGCTTGCCGGTGGCGGCGTCGAACTTGTACTGGCCGATGTACTTTTCGCCGTTGATGGAGGCGAACACGAACTTGTTGGTGGGATCGGTGGTGATGAAGTGGGCGTGGCCGTTGACGCTGAACACCCGGTTGTCCACCGGCGTCGACACCTTGCCGTCATCGCCGATCGGGACCACGCTGATGCTGGCCGGCCGGTCGCCCGCCCAGCTGGCGGTGAGGGCGAACTTGCCTCCCCGGTCGAGGGCGATGTACGTGGGGCCGACGCCGTAGGCCGGGGCGTCGTTGAGCCGGGTCAGGACGCCGGTCGCCTGATCCACACTGTATGAAACGACCTTGCCGTTGTCGGACTCGTCTACCGAGTAGGCGAACTTTCCCGACGACGACCAGGCAAAGAAGGACGGCGAGGCGGGCGGGTTCGCCACCACCGCCACCTGGGTCAGCTTGAGAGTGCTCATGTCCAGCCGGAACACGTCGATCTCCGGGCGGAACCCGCCGACGTAGACCACCGGACCTGCGCCCCGGGGAGCCGGCCCGAATGTGGGCGCGGCGTCGCCGGCCGCGCCGTCGCTGGGCACGGCGACCGAAGCATCGCCCGCGAGCGGGGCCCCGGTGGACGGCGATCCGTCGGGGCTGGTCGTGCCGCTCGAGCTCGAGCAGGCGAAGGTGAACAGGCATGCCAGAAAAAGGTCGGAGGCCTGGAGGGTGGGCTTTTTCATGCGCGGCATGATAGCCGCGTCCCGAGAAAATCAACGTCGAAGTTCCCGTTGTCGCCTCGAGGCCAGAATTGTGAAAATACTTTTCCGGGTCACCGACGCGCCGACGGCACCCGGCAGCTCCTCCGGTGGTCGGTATCAGCGGCGTTGCATGGACGGTCGATCGGGTTCGTTGTAGACGTCGCAACATGGACCGATTCACCGGCGGTTGCCTGTGCGGCAACGTCCGAATCGTGGCGTCGGGACGCCCCTACCGGGTCGGCCTCTGTCACTGTCTCGACTGCCGCAAGCATCATGGGGCGCTGTTTCACGCCTCCGCGATATTTCCCCAGGAGGCGGTGACTATCGACGGCGAAACCCGCGACTATGCCGGGCGGTTCTTCTGTCCCCGCTGCGGCTCGTCGGTCTTCGCACGTACCGCAGACGAGATCGAAGTGCACCTGGGATGCCTGGATGCCACTGACCAGCTGACGCCAACCTACGAGAGCTGGATCGTCCGTCGCGAGTCCTGGTTGCCGCCGTTTCCGCTCGCGAGACGATACGACCGCGATCGCGAGGGCGCCGGTCGCTCCGAGGAGTGAGTCGCGCGTACCGCGTTCTCCAGCGTGCGGCGGCTACTGGACGTCCGCGTCGGGCGGAGGAAGCTGGACGGTCCGGTCCGGTTCCACCTCGGCGACGCCCTCCACGCGCCGGAGCGCCTCGAGCTTGTCGGGCGGGATGGACCCTGATACCACGCCGACCTCCTCGAGCACCTGCCTGGTGACGAACCCGGCCTGGCGCAGTCGTTTCAGCACGGCGGGAAGCTCCCGCGGATCGGTCAGTGCAACATTGACGGAGAGGGCGGCCGGCCTGGACATTGCGATCAGCAGTATGGATCCGCGCCGCCAGAGCGGCCGCCCCCGGATTCGTCACCCCCCAGGCAGCTCAGCCTGGTGTCGCCTGGACCAGGCCGGCGCCCACGTCGGCAGACGGCAGTGACAGCCGCCGCGCGCTCTGGGTCAACAGCCGCCACAGACCGCTGGCGCTGGCGTTGGGGTTGGCCTCGGCGAACAGAGCGGCAATCCCCGCCACGTGCGGTGTGGCCATGCTGGTGCCGCTCAGCCGGCGGTAGCGGGTGGGCAGCGGCGCGGTCGAATAGACGTTCACGCCGGGGCCGGCGATGTCGACCTGCCCGCCGATCGGGTTGAGACTCCCGTTGGAGAAGGGAGCCAGGCGCAAGTTGATGTCCACGGCCGCCACCGCCATGATCGATGGGCAGTTGGCCGGGTGTCCCACGGGCGCCACCTGGCCGATGCGCCGCTCGCTCTCGTTGCCGGCCGCTGCGACGATCAGGGTTCCCAGGGCCAGGGCACGTTTTGCGGCGACCTCGAAGATGCGAGAGAAGGGCTCACCCACCTGGGTCGCCTTGCCCAGCGACATGGAGACCACCTTGCATTTTCGCGTGATGGCCCAGTTGATGCCCGCCAGGATCCAGCCGTCGGCGCCGCGGCCCTGATTGCTCAGCACCTTTCCGGCGTGTATCTCGGCGCCGTACGCGATGCCGTAACGAGGCAAGGTGCCGGGTTGCCGCGGACCACACGCGGTCCCGATGCAGTGGGTGCCGTGGCCGTGCAGATCCTGCACCGGTTCACCGGGGACGAAAGATTGGTTCACGATCTCGCGGCCCTGAAAGTCCGGATGCCGGAGATCCATGCCGGTGTCGAGCACCGCCACCTTCACCCCTCGACCGCTGACGTTCGAGGCGAGGACGCGGGTGATCTGCAGGCCCCAGGTCGCCGCCGTCTCGGTCAGCAGGGCGGCCTCGATCCCGGGGACCCGCAGCTGCTGCTGATCGACTTCGGCTCCCCGCGCCCGGCGGATCAAGCTGTCGATCGCGTCCCGGTAACCTTCCAGGTAGTCGACAGTCAGGTTGGTGGCGCCCAGGTTCGTGGCCGGGACCAGCAGGCCCGGAGCGCGCTCGAACGGAAGCTCGGGGACGCCGAGGGAGAACGGAGTCGGTTCGAATACCGGCGCCTCCGCCGTGTGACCGTTGGTCTCCTGAAGCGCGTAGACGATGCGCTCGGGCTCGACGATCGGCAGGGGGCTTTCGGCCCCCGCCGCCGCCAGCATCTCGTATTGCCGCGGATCGCCCTTGACCACGGCGACGCCGATCTTGTCCAGCACCACCGCGTCGGCATCGGCCAGCGCGGTCATCGCCGCACCCTCGGCGAAGTCGCTGCTGCGCGCGACCTTCACACCGACCGTGTCCGACAGCAGCCGCACCCCCTCGGCCATGGCCTCGGGGCGGAGCAGCACCAGGTAGCGTCCGGTGGTACCGGGCTCCGGCGTACGGCCCCCACCGTCCGATCCGCCCGCCGCCCCACTGTCGTTCCCTCTGGCCCTCGTTCGTCGCGACCGTCTGCCATCCCTGTCCATGATCCGCCTCCTGCAAAGTCCGGGTCCCCGAGACATCCACCTGCCCAGCGATGTCCCACCGTGCGCGAGGATAACGAATCAGGCCGCGGATCTACCGCCCGCAAGTGGCCGCCGTGCACGAATCGGGGATCGCGATAACAGGCCAGCGCCCTCGTCGGTCGCGAGCATCCGGGCCGGAACCAGATCGCGCCGATCCTCGACTGACCGAGGGGCTCAGGGCGCCGGGCGGACCTCGACGGTGTAGGGCATCGACCGCTGGACGTCGTCGATGAAGGCGCGGATCGAGATGGCCACCGTTCCGCTCCGGCCGCGCGCGACGGTGACCACGTTCTCCAGCTGTGGCCCTTCGCCCTGGGAATCGGAGATCACCTGCTGGACCGGCTCCTGGTATTCGCCGCTCTCCGGCTCCCAGGCCGACACGACGGCGTTGAAGCGTGCGCGCTCGGCGCCCTGGGGCGACACCACCCGCACGCGCGCCGCCGAGGCTTCGGGCGGCATCTCGTACAGATACACGTCTTCGAAGTCGGACCGGTCGAGCGTCCCGGCGGTGGAGACGTACCCCGCCGGATCCGGCCGCAGCAGGCCCGAGGTGTAGACGTCTTCGTTCGGCTCGATGTCCTGGTTGGGGGCCGGCGCCTCCAGGGTCTCGACCTTCTCGACCAGCTTGCGGGGGATGCCGTCGTCGACCATCTCGGCCTCCAGCCACAGGCCCCCCTCGGCCGTGGCGGCCGGGATCTGGACCCGCGCGTGCACGCGGCGCCAGGGCCGCAGGCGGCCGTCGGGCAGGTCGTCGACCTCGGTGGGGGATTGAAGGGGCAGCCCGCGCAGGGTCAAGCGCGGCTGCAGCTGGTGCATCAGCTCGTTGCTGGCCTGGAAGCTCGGGTCCACCGATTCCAGGACGCCGACCAGCTGCACGCTGCGCCCCGCCCGCACCCGCCACGGCTGCGACCAGCTCCAGCCGAAGGGCGGGCGCCCGGACTTGGCGTAGGCGCTGGTGCCGCGCGACTGATCGGAGCCACAGGCGGCGCCGGCGGTCTGGTGGCGCAACACCCACAGGCCGGTCTGCATGTCGGCCGCGTAAATCAGTTCGCCCTCGACGAACACGTCCCAGTTGCCGGCGAAACGCGTGTCCCTGGGAGCCGGGTTGTCGCGGTTGTCGGCCCCGTTCCAGGTGTGGAACCAGGCCACCTCGCTGGTCTGGGCCCCGCCCCACAGCGGGAAGGCGCGCAGCCCGTCCTGGTACCAGCTGGCGTAGACGAAGCCGCCCGCCACCTGCACGTTGTGGACGCTGGAGGCGTCACCTTCGGTCGAGTGCAGCTCACCCACCTCCACGGGGGTGGCAGGGTCGGAGACGTCGAACACGCGCAGCGGGCCCTTGTAGTTCTCTTCGCCGACGTAAGCGTAGTCGCCCTCCACCCACACGCTGTGCACCCAGTGCCCCGGCATGGGCGCGGTGGCGCCGACCAGCTGCGGGCTGGCGGGATCGGTCACGTCGACGATCACCACGCCGCGCTCCCAGTAGGCCAGATAGGCCAGCGTGCGACCGCCCCGCTCCTGGACGAACAGATCGTGGACCATGACCTCGCCGGGCTGCCGCGCGATGGAGGACGGGGGCAGGCTCACGCTGCCCGCGGGGGTCAGCTCCAGCGGCGCGGCGGGATCGGCGGGGGTGGTCACGCGGAAGAGTCCCACGTGGGGCGTGCCGGGAGACGAGGTGGAGCAATAGACGATGTCCCGGTGGACGAAGACGGTGTGGCAATAACGCAGCGACGACTGCTGCGCGCGCCGGGCGGGCGCGCGCGGGTCGCTGATGTCGTACACCACCAGCCCCGAATAGCCGGGCGCGAAGGCGAGCAGGTTGCCGTCGGTGGCGACGCTGTTGATCCGGGCGGCCAGCCCGGCGTCCAGCGCCCCCAGCTGCTGCCCGGTGGCCACGTCCAGCACCAGCACCCCGGCCCCGTGCTCGGCACCCAGGTAGGCGATCCCGTTTTTCGCCGCCACCTCGGTGTAGAGCGGGTCGAAGGGATTTTTCCCGGTCGGTCGCGGCGTGAGGTGCGCCACCACCTCCATGCCACACCCGGGGCCCGCCAGCGGCGCGGCTGGCGCGGGCTGGGGAGCGGCGGGGGCGGCGTCACAGGCGGCGGCGAGCGGAAGCGAAAGAAGCAGCAATTTCCAGGTGTTCATGGCGGTTTTCCGGGAGTCTCAGCAGAAAGAACGTTCCGGACCACCACCTCTTCCGAAAAGTTGACGACCGACCGCCCGGCAGCTGCCAGCCGCTTCCGCCAAGCCGTGACCGGGACCTCGGACGGCGTCGAACCTCGCCGGGGGCGAGCCAGACAGGATATGGTGCCGGCCGCGACGACCGCCCCGGAAATATGCTCCCGGGGGGGCCGTTGGTAGCCAACCAAGGAGTCTATCTTGAAGCGTGCTCTGCTCCCGTTCCTCGTGTGTGTGGCTGGTGCCCTCGCCGGCTGTGATGACGACCCGGCCGCGGGGGTGGCCGATGGTGGTCCGGATGCTGCCCGGAACGTCCCGGCCGTCGACGCCCCGGCTGGCGATGCGGCCAAGGATTCCGGCGGCGCCGATCCCGCCGCGCGCGGTGCCTACCTGGTGGGCTCGGTGCTGGGCTGCGGGGGCTGCCACACCTCCCGGGAGATGGGTGCCAAGCCGCTCGCCGGCGTCACCTGCTTCCGCGACACCATGCCGACGGTCGCGGGCAAGGGCTGCATCAACACGCCCAACCTCACCAACCACGACACAGGCCTTCGCAGCTACAACGACGATCAGATCAAGGAGCTGATCCGCAAGGGTCTGCGTCCGGACGGCAAGTACCTGTTCTCGGCCATGCCCACGCACCTGTTCGCCAACCTGACCGACGCGGACGTCAGCGCAATCGTCGCCTACCTGCGAACGGTGCCCGGGGTCGAAACCACGTTGCCTGCCAACGAAGAGCCCTGGCAGGACGCCATGCGCCCCAGCTCTCCCATACTCGTGCCGATCAAGCTCGACGAGGCCAACGCCATTCCGCAGGTGCCGTCGGGCGCGGCCAACGCCGAGAGCGCCGGCCGGGGCCGCTACCTCGCGGCCTTGACCTGCATCGAGTGCCACACCAAGCCGCTGGCGGATCCGAACGCCACCCACTCCTTCGACGTGAGCGTCGCCTACGCGGGTGGCCGGTCGTTCACCAGCGGCGCGACCATGGTCTATTCGGTCAACCTCACCCCCGACCAGACCGGGACCAAGGGGTGGAGCCCGGCGGACATCGTGAAGGTGTTGAAGATGAGCCTCGACCGGGATGGCAACCGGGTCTGCGCGCCGATGCGCTCGTACGCCAGCATGACCGACGGCGATGCCACCGACATCGCGAACTACCTGCTGGCCCTGCCGGCCAAGGCGAACGCCATCCCCATGCAGTGCTCGATGCCGGCCACCGACGGCGGAACATCCGACAGCGGATCGCCCGAGGCTGGTGCGACGGACGCCAGCGCGACAGACAGCGGCGCCGGGCCCGATGCGGCCCCGACCGACTAGGCTTCCGCTCGGGCTGGGCAAACCCAACGTCCTTGCCGTCCACGCCACGGCGTGATGCGATCGGTACGATGACCGTGCTCGCCGTGATCCTGCTGACCGCCGCCCAGGCCATGCCCCAGCTCGTCGCCCACCGGGGGGCCTCGGCGGCGCCCGAGAACACCGTGGCCGCCTTGGCGATCGCTGGAGCGCCACCGCCGACCAGCTGATCGCCCGGCTGCGCGCTGCTGGTCTGGACCGTCGACGACCCGGCGCTGGCCCTGAAGGCCCGCGCCCTGGGCGCCCGCGCCACACCACCAACCGCCCCGGGCGCTCAGCCGCGGCCGAAGCCCTAGTTCACGCTGTAGTGCTTGAGCCAGAAGCTGTCGCTGCCAATGTTGTTGTCGAGCAGGATGACGTGCAGCTGGGTCTGGACGCCGCCCAGGAACATGCCCGTGTCCAGCCAGTCCAGGCCCTCCGGCTCCTCGCACTGACCGAATGGGCAGGACGAGCTGACCTCGAAGTTGAAAGGACCGTAGCGATTGCCCGACCGACCCACCTGCAGCCCGTCCGGCTGGAATGCGAAGATCTGGTTGTGGCCGCCGCCGAAGCCCACGCTGAGGAAGAAGGTGGTGCCGTCCGACGAGAACACGCCCCCCTGCTCGTCGTCGTTGTTGATGGTGCCGCCGAAGGGGGCCGCGCTGATCAGGGTGGGGCCGTCGCCCAGGAAGTCGGGCTGGGCCTCCAGGCTGAGGTGCACCCGGTAGCGATGGATGCCGTTGCCGTCGCGGACGTGTTGCAGGCCCACCCACAGCTCCTGGGTGTTCGAGCCGGGGTCGAAGGTGCCGGGACGCAGGGCGACCCAGGCCGAGTAGTTGCTGGCGGCGAGCAGCCAGCCGCCCATGTAGGCCATGTCGGAGGCGCGGTAGACCTCCGCCACCGGGATCTGCCCCGGGCCGGTGTTCGGGACCAGCACCCAATCGGCGCTGCAGTCGGGATCACCGAAGTGGTCATAGCCGGGCCGCGGATTTCCGAAGGCGCTGCCGTCACAGCCGGGCGCCGTGCAGCTCGAGGCCCCCAGGCTCTGCTCGAAAGGAACCTTCCACACCTGATTGTTGTTGTTGCGGGTGATGAACCAGCTGCCCTGTGTGTGGCACAGCCCCTGGACCTCCTCGGAGAAGAACGTCCCCGCGTCGCTGGGGTCGTTGCCTTTGTAGACCCAGGCCACCCGCGCCTGCGGCGGCTGGCCGCCCGGCTGCACCACCAGTGATTCGAAGTCATCCTCCGCGTACGAGCCGATCGACGACGAGTCTGGCGGGCCGATCCCGGCGGTGACGGCCGCCCCCGCTTCGTAGACTGCCGTCTGGCCGGCGAAGCTGGCATTGCCGTAGGTGAGCAGGCGCGCCTCGCTGCCCACCCGCAGCGACGAGATGGCGTTGGAGAAAGAGAGCCCACAGGTGGCGCTCAGCGACCCGACCGTGTCGCCGACCTGCAAGGTGAAGCAAGCCCCGGAGAAGTTGCGGCCGGTGAACAGCTGCACCTCGTTGCCGCCGGGCCCGGAATTGCAGCCGCAGAATCCCGCCCAGGCCCGGGCGCTGGCCAGGGGGATCGGGATTACTCCCAGGGCGATCAAGGTGAGCGTGTGGACTGATCTCGCAGGCATGACAACCTCCTGCTGCCAATGTGCCGGCGAGCGGCGCCCCGGGCGATAGGGAAAATTACAGGGAGCGGATTGAGACTTCGATCGCAATTGCAGTGACAGCGATTGCTCGCAAAATTTGCGACCAGGTAGTTCTTCATATCGACCGACCACCGGCGCATTCGTAGCCTGCGTTTGGAGGGAATGATGAAAAGAGCACCCATTACAGGAATCGCCGGAACTGCGCTGCTGGGCATGTGGGTCGCACTGGGCGCGGCAGCCTGCGGGAACGAGGCGCCCAGCGCCGATGGCGCGCAGGCGGGGCAACACTTCGCAGACGACGGCGAGGCCTTCGAGACCATTGCCCGCGAGGCCCGCGCGCGGGGACTCACAGATGTCGAGGTTGGCCGGGATGCCAGCGGGCGAGCGTTCAACGTGACCATCGGCCAGCAGCAAGCCGACGGCAACCACGTCGACGAGATCTATCAGCAGCTCATGGTATGGCTGGGCGGCCCGGAGCGGGAGCTCACCATCGGGGCAAGGAAGATCAAGCTGGGCGACAACGTCACCGCGCCTCGGCCCGCGCCGGGCGTCGAGGTGCGTACAGCAGCGGCTACCAGCATTCCCAATCACAAGGATGAATGCACCGGACCCTATTGCACCGCCAACCAATCCAGCTTTTCTGACATTGGTGGATTTTTTCATCAGGTAGGCAGCACCACCCAGGAATACGCGGGAGGCATGCTGCACTGGACGACGGCCGTCTACACACCGCCCCCCGACCCCGAAAGCCCCGGCCACTGTGACTGTCCGGCGGGATATCAATACATGTGCCCTTCACCCACCCAGTTCTCGTGCATGGACGGCGGCCCCACCTGCGCCCCCGACCAGCTGGAGTGCCTGGCGATCTTCGGACACTCCCACCTGATCCTGAGCCAGACCTTCCTGACCACGGACATCGACGGCACGCCCCAGATCGCCATCCTGGAGACCCACGTCAACGACAACCAGTCGAAGATCGAGAACACCAAGACGTATTTCGGCAGCATCTCCTGCCCGGAGACGGGATTCCCCAGCTGCTCGTTGAGCGGTATCTGCACCGCCCATGACTCCGAGCACGACGGCCTCCGGGTCTTCACCCGCACGGCCGACGGCACCTACGACTGCCAGGAATGAGGGTGGCTGGCCGCGGGTTGATGGCCGTCGCGATCACCGCCGCGACGTTGGGGCTCGCGAACGCGGCGGCCGCTCGGGGCGGCGCCGCCCCGGACTGTGCCGCGCCGGTCACGGTGCCGCCGGCCGAGGCGGTGCCGTACGCGCGGCTGGATCCGTCCGGGCCAGGCGAATACGTCCAGCTCAACTTCCCCGAGAAGGCAGGTGGCAACCGGGCCCGTCTCCACTATCTCCTGAAGGGCGGCCAGGATCTCGGCTTCGACGTCCAGCTGGGGCTGGGCACCAACGCGCGCACGTTGCCGCAGACCATCCGGGGCGCCGTGCTGGTGGACGGGCGGCAAACGCGGGTGCGCGCCGGCGGGATCCGGCCCGCGGTCGGGTTCGAGGCCACCATCGCGGCGCCCGACCGGGTCAGCCGGATGCAGCTGACGGTGGCCGCTGCCGACATCCGGCCCGGCGCTCACACTGTCAGTCTCCTGCTGTGGAAGGACGGGCGAGGCGATTTTCCCGGCCTGGCGTTCACGGTGCTGAAGGACCGTGGCTGCTTCGCCCCGACGGTCGCCTCGGTGGGCGCAGGACGTCTGGAGGCAGGGTCGTCGAGGACATCCTGGGTGCGGGACCAGGTGAGCCAGCGCCTGGTCGATTGCAGGCAGGTGATCGCGAGGCCCGACCAGCGAGGGAACCTCAGCTTGCAGGTTCACCTGGCGCTCCCCGTGTCCTCGCACATGCGGCCGGAGGACCGTTCGACCGTGGCAGTCGTCGCGCTCCTCGACGGGGTGCAGACCGACGTCGGGACCCTGGGCCAGGCGCCACGGGCGGTGCTCGGTCAGGACCAGGTCGCCGACCTCGAGGCGCGCTTTTCTGGCCTGCCCCGCGACGGCCGGCCACACGCGCTGCTCGTCTATGCGCTCACCGGCGAGGGCCAGCCGTCGTGGGACCCCCGGACCGGCGGGCGAGCGGCCTGGGCGCGCTCGCCGGTGTGTCTGGCCCAGGCCCGCTGGTGAGCTCGCCGAGGCGGGCGGTGCGCGACATGGGTGTTGCTAGTGCGCGCCCGTCCGCTGATCGACCACCGTGATGGCAGGAAGCAGGGTCGGGACGTCGGCGACGAGACCCGCTTCCTTCAGACGGCGGACGGCGAGCTGAAAGGCATTCGTATGGCGGACGCGCGCGCGGGCCTCGAGGCTGGCGACGCTCTCGTACGAAGGGGCCGGGAGGTCGTTGCTCAGCAGCGGATCGAGTGTGGTCTCGGGCAGGGCGCAGAGCTGAGCCAGGTAGTCGCGCAGGTAACGTTTGGCGGAATCACCCGATGGATCGCTCGAGCAATGCCCGCAGTTGGGGGCGAGGCCTTCGATCTCCTCGCGCCGAAAGAACAAGGGGTGCGGGCCCTCGGAGAACGGCCGCCAGTCACTGGCGGCCGCGATCGGCCTCTCGTCCAGCTGATAACAGGCCAGCCTCGGCCCCGGCGATCGGATGGGACAGCCCGTCACCATCCCGAAGCTTCCCCCACCGATCCCGTCCGGGTCGATGGCGCGAACCTCGATCCTGTCGGGTAGCTTCTCCAGAAGATATTCGGCAAAACGGGGCGCGCGGGCACGGACCAGCGCATTGGCAAAGGCGAGCCAGTGGGAATCGGCGACGTTGGTGCGAGCCAGGAGATCCATCCACACGTCGTGCGGTTTGCTCGGATGCCGCACCAGCAAGATCGTGGTCTGGTCGCGAAACTTCGGGAATAACCGCGCCAGCAGGTCGGGGGCCGCGGTACGTCCCTCTCGGATCAGCCGGTCGAGGACGACCGCCTGCACGAAGCGGTTCTCCGCGTTCCAGGATTCGTTGGCCAGTATCTTGGCTTCCCCGACCGTGGACGTGGCCTGGCTCATCAGCAGCAAGGTCAGGAGATGACCGCCGAGCGGGCTCACGGTCGAAAATTATCCCCGTCTTCAGGCGCCTTGGCAAACCCCCGCGGCCGCCGACCCCGAACCTGGCCCTGGCAGGGAAGGCGCGCGAGAGCGTACTCTCGGGGCCAATGAAGGAGTCGCTGCTCGAGAGGAGCCACCGGAACGTCCCCCGAGGGGTCAGCACCGTCCACCCGCTGGCCGTGAGCCGTGGCCGGGGGGCGCGCCTCTGGGATTCGGAGGGGCGGGAATTCATCGATTTCGTCGGGGGCATCGGGGTCATGAATGTGGGGCACAACCACCCGAAGGTGGTGGCGGCCGTGCGCGACCAGCTGGATGCTCTCACCCACACCTGTTTCCAGGTCGCGCACTACGCGGGCTACGTCGAGCTGGCCGAACGACTGAACGGGCTGGTCGGTGGGGGGCGGCCGTGCAAGACGTTGCTGCTCAGCACCGGGGCGGAGGCGGTCGAAAACGCGGTCAAGATAGCGCGGGCCCACACCAACCGGCCCGCGGTGGTGGCCTTTTCGGGGGCCTTTCATGGCCGGACCTTGCTGGGCATGAGCCTCACCGCGAACGGTACGCGCCAGCGGCAGAACTTCGGTCCCTTCGCGCCCGAGATCTACCACAGCCCGTATCCGTATCCGCTGCGGGGCTGGACCGAGGAGGCGGCCCTGGGGGCCCTGTTGCAGCTGTTCGAGACGCGCTTGCCACCCGATAGGGTGGCCGCCGTGATCATCGAGCCGCAGCTGGGAGAGGGCGGCTTCGTGCCCGCTCCCCCTCGATTCATGTCGGCGCTGCGGCGCCTGACCGAGGAGCACGGGATCGTGCTGGTGCTCGACGAGATACAGACCGGTTTCGGCCGGACGGGAAAGATGTTCGGCTTCGAGCACCACGGCATCGAGCCGGATCTGGTGACCCTGGCCAAGAGCCTGGGCGGAGGGTTGCCGCTGTCGGCGGTGGTGGGGCGCGCCGAGATCATGGATGCTCCGCTGCCGGGAGGGCTGGGCGGCACCTACGCCGGCAACCCCCTGGCCTGCGCGGCGGCCCTCGCCGTCCTGGACGTCATGGTCGAGGAGCAGCTTCTCGAGCGGGCCCAGAAGCTGGGCGAGCGGCTGCGCGCGGCGCTGAGCGCTCTGGCCGCGCGCTTCCCTTGCGTGGGCGAGGTCCGCGGGCTGGGGCCCATGCTGGCGCTCGAGCTGGTGCGGGACCGCCAGACCGGAGAGCCGGCGACCGAGCTCACCCGGCAGGTGATCGAGAAGGCCCGCGACGAGGGCCTCTTGCTGCTACCCGCGGGCGTGCACCGGAACGTCATCCGGATCCTGGTGCCGCTGGTGGCCACACCCGAAGAGATCGACCTCGGGCTCGAGCGTCTGGAAAGGGCGTTCACCGCCACGGCGTGAATGCCCGTCCCCTGCCCGCCCCGCTGAGCGGTCCCGGCCGTCGGTGCCGTCAGCGCTTCGTTGCGGGCGCGCCCGCGCCGTTGCCGTTGGCGCCGCGCAGGTACTGGAAGACGTCGGCGTCGGTGGACAGCAACAGCCAGCTGTTCTTGTCGATGCTGTCCTTGTAGGTGGTGAGGGTGCGCAAGAAACGGTAGAGCTCGGGGGCGCGGCCGTAGGCTCCGGCGTAGATTGCGGTGGCCTCGGCGTCGGCCTTGCCCATGGTCTGCTGGGCTTTCTTGTAGGCCTCGGACTCGATGCGTTTCAGCTCGCGCTCCTTCTTGCCCCGGATCTCGGCGCTCTTCCCCTGCCCTTCCGAGCGGTAACGATCGGCGATCCGTTTGCGCTCGGAGATCATCCGTTCGAAGACCTTGGCCTGAACCGTCTCCACGTAGTTGATGCGCTGGATCTGGACGTCGACCAGCTCGATCCCGTATTCGGGCATGACCTGGGAGGCGCGATGGAGGATCTCCCTCGTGATCTTGTCGCGGCCCTGCTGGACGTCACGGATCTCCTCGGCCTCGATCTGGTCTTCCTTCTCCTCGCCCTGCTCGAAGGTGCGATTGGAGCTGCGCACCACCTCGATCAGATTGTGGCTGGCGATGACGTTGCGGCCGACACCGTCGATGATGTCGTCGAGGCGCGACTGGGCTCCCCGCTCGTCGCGCAGGCGCTGGAAGAAGCGCAGGGGATCGGCGATGCGCCAGCGGGCGTAGGTGTCCAGCCAGATGTACTTCTTGTCGCGGGTGGGAACCTGGTTCGAGTCTCCGTCCCACTCCAGCCAGCGCTTGTCGAAGACGTTGACGTCCTGGACGAAGGGCAGCTTGACGTGCAGCCCCGGGCTGGTGACCGGTCGCCCGATGGGCCGGCCGAACTGGGTGATGACCACTTGCTCGGTCTCCGACACCGTGTACAGCGCCGACGACAGCGTCCAGAGCGCGAACAGGCCGACCACCGCCGACAGCAGGGTGCCGCGGGTCATGGCTTGACCTCGTCCTGCTGGCCGAGCTGCAACAACGGAACGATGCCCCTGGCTTTTTCGTCCAGCACGATCTTCTTTCCCGCCTTCGGCAGCACCTCGGACATGGTCTCGAGGTAAAGGCGCGCGCGCGTCACCTCGGGCGCCTTCCGGTACTCGTCGAACAGGGCGACGAAGCGCTGGGCGTCGCCCTGGGCGCGGTTCACCCGATCCACCGCGTAGCCTTCGGCCCCCTGCAGGGCCTGTTCGGCGCGGCCGCGCGCGCGCGGGATCTCCTGGTTGTATTCGGCCAGCGCCTCGTTGATGGCGCGCTCGCGCTCCTGGATGGCCTGATTGACCTCGTTGAAGGACGGCTTGACCGGCTCGGGCGGGTCGACGTCCTGCAGGACCAGCTGCTGGACGCTGATGCCGTTATCGTACAGGTGGCACAGGTTGGCCAGCAGCTCCTTGGCCCTGGCGGCGATGGCCTCGCGGCCCACCGTGAGCAGCTCGCTGACGCTGTGGTCGCCCACCACCTGGCGCATCGACGCCTCGGTCATCAGGCGGAAGGTCTCCTCCACGTCGCGCAGCTTGAACAGATACTTGTAAGGATCGGAGATCTTGTACTGCACGATCCACTCGACCGTGGCGACGTTGAGATCGCCGGTCAACATCACGGTCTCGGCCCGGGTCGTCTCGTCGTGACTGAAGGTGGAGTGGACGTCGGAGCGGACGGTGCGAAACCCGAACTCTTGCTTGAGCTGCCGTTCCACCGGGACCTTCTGCACGCGTTCGATCCCGAAGGGCAGCCGGCCGTGGGGCCCCGGGTTGGTGATGCGGACGAATCGCCCGAAGCGAGTCACCACCGCCACCTCGTCGGGCTCGACCTGGTAATACGAGGTCGCGAGCACGATCAAGACGACCAGCGCCCCCAGCAGCTTCCAGACCAGCGAAGGGTGGTTCTGACCCCATCTCCGCACCCGGTTGACGATGACCTGGTAATCATCGCTGCCGAACCCGTTCCCGCCAAATGCCATGCGCCGCACGCTGCCACGACTGTGCTGGCGAGACCACGTCAATCCGCGAAGCGGTCGCAAATACCCTGGGCGCGCTCCGTCGAGGAGCCTCACGGGGCGGTGAGAAACCGCACGATCTCGCGCATGAGGCGTTCGGCCTGGCTGGTCTGGAAGATGAACTGCGCGTGGGCGGAACAGTCGAGGATTACCAGCTCCTTGGGTTCGGGCGCCTTGCCGTACTGAGCCCGGATCGCGGGCAGGCGCGGGCGGTTTTCGCCCTCGGCGTCGTCGCGGCACAGGATGAACAGCTTGCGACCGGTCATCTTCTCCGGGGCGGCGCCGGCCCCGGCGCCCAGCAGCACGACCCGCTGGATCTCGCCGGGCGCGGCCCGGGCCAGCGCATCGGCTGCCGCCTCACCGCCCATGCTGCCACCCACGACAGAGACGGCCTTTGCGCCGGAGCTGTGCAGGTAGCGGACCGCCGCCAGGACATCGTTGTACAGCGGGGCGCCTCGAGGATCGTTCCTTCCGGGTCCGGTGGAGCGGCCGTTGCCGCGGAGGTCGACGGCCAGCACGCCGAAGCCTGCAGCTTGCAGCTCGCGCGCCTGCGGGATCCAGGACTCCTTGTTGAAGCGGCCGCCGTGGACGAGCACCACCGCTCGCGGGGCCGACCCGTAGAGGTCTGCGTGGATCGTGCCACCGTCGGAGGTCGGGAAGGACACCTCCCGGGGCGCGGGAGCGGCCGGCCCCCATTCGTCGATCTTGATCCGGCCGAGCAGGGTGGCGCCGCGCGCGCCTCCCGGACGAAACACGAACGCTTCTCCCTCGGCGGCCGGGGGCGCGATCTCCGGGAAGGCGGCGGCGATGTTCTGCTGATGGGTTATCGCCAGCACATTGCCGCCCCGGACGGCCGCGCCGGCCAGGTCTCTGAGCCAGGTGGCCTGGGCCTCGGTCACCCCGTGCATGCTCTGACCACCGTCTCCCAGCTGCTCCTCCACCTTGGGCAGCGGCAGCTGGGCGTAACGCGCGGTTTCGAGGGCCCGGAACCTGGGGCTGGAAAACACCGCTGCGATGGGGATCTTCCGGGCACGAAGCGCGATGCCCAGGGCGGCGGCGCTCCGGCGCCCGGGCTCGTCCAGCTGCCGCTCGCGGTCGAAGTTCCCCCGCACGGCAGTCTCCGCGGTGGGCGCCTCGCGTGGCGAGCTCGCGTGGCGGATGACGATGACGTGGCCGCCGCCGGCGAGAGCCTTCAGCAGACCGTCACGATCGAGGGTCGGTGCCGAGGTCGCTGCTGACGAGGCGAGAACGAGGGCCGTCAGAGCCGAAAACGCTGGCATCCGGGCAGTCTATCGCGCCTGCGGCCTGACCGTGGTAGGTCGCGACGGACTGGGTTAGGCTGGCGCCGTGGCGTCCTCGGACGACGACGGTTCATCGGGTCGCGAGCGGCTGTCGCGACGGAGGTTCTTGCGCGCGGGAGCCGCGGGAGTGGCGGCGATCGGCGTCGCCTGCGGGTCCGATGGCGCGCCCCATGAGCGGACGGACGGCGGAACGGGCGGTGCGGGAGGCCCTGCCGCAGGGCCGGGCAGCGCCGCGGACGGCGGCGGCCTGCCGGGTGGCAAGTCGGCGGTCGCCATCGTCGGTGCAAGCGACGTCGAAGCGGCCGTCCGCCGGGCGATCGCGCTGGCCGGCGGCATCGACGAGATCCGCGCCGGTCAGACCGTGTTCATCAAGCCGAACGCCGTACACGGCAGCGTGGCCGGGTTTCCGGGCGTGATCACGGGCTTCGAGGTGCTGGGAGCCATTGTCCGCCTGGTGAAGGAGCGGGGCGCGCGCGTCATCGTGGGCGACCGTTCGGCCCGGCAGGTGGGGCCGTCCGAGCCGGTCTTCCAGCGCACCGGCCTGACCGCAGCGATGCTGGCGGCGGGCGCCGATGAGGTGTATCCGGCGCCCCGCCCGATCGACGACCCGGGCGCCTGGGTGCTGGTGCAGCCGCCCCGCTACGAGGAGACCTGGTCCGCCGCCGGTGGCATCCTCGCCATGCGCAAGATCGTCGAAGCCGACCATCTGATCGATGTGCCGGTCTGCAAGAACCACCGCTGGGCCGCCTTTTCACTCTCGATGAAGAACTTCATCGGCGCGATCGGGGACGACTCGCGCGACGTGCTGCATTTCAACGTCGCCGACGCCGACCGTCTCAGTCGCGACATCGCCATCCTGAACCAGAGCTTCCGGCCGCTGATCTGCGTCCTGGATGCGCTGACCGCGGTCGTCAACGGCGGACCGGAAGGGGTGGGCCCCGACCGGGTCGCCACCTCGCCGCGCCTGGTGATGGCCAGCCGCGATCGAATCGCGCTCGACGCCGCCGGGATTTCTCTGATCAAACACGAGCTGGCCCGCACCGCCGTGCCCATCCCCGATGCCTTGCACGGATACCTGACCGCGACGCGCGCCTGGGGCTTTCATCAGATCCGGCACGCCATCGAGCGCGGCCTGGGCGTGGGTGACCCCGCCGATGTGGAGCTCCGTTTCGAGTCGGTTCCTGCGGCGGCCGAGCTCGAGGCGATCTACCGCGCGACCTGACGGGTCGCCCTCGGCACAGCCATCTCGCCTCAGGCGGCGGGCGGCTCGGCGTCCTCGTCGGCGGCGTCGGGATCGGCCGCGCCCAGCAGGGCGATCAGGTCCTCGGTCGTGAGCGGTTCAGCGGCGCTCGGGTTCTCGAGGATCGCGCTGGCCAGGGCGCGTTTCCTGACGTGCAGGGACAGGACCGCTTCCTCCACCGTGCCCCGCGCGACCAGCCGGACGACGGTCACCGGTCGGTCCTGCCCGATGCGGTGGGTGCGGTCGGTGGCCTGATCTTCGACCGCGGGATTCCACCAGGGGTCGAGGTGGACCACGGTGTCGGCGGCGGTCAAGGTGAGGCCGGATCCCCCGGCGCGCAGCGAGATCAGGAAGACGTCCCCCTGGCCGGCCTGGAACGCCGCCACTCTGCGCTCGCGCTCCTCGACCGAGGTGCTGCCATCCAGACGCTGCCAGCTCATCCCGGCGGCCGCGATCCGCGCCTCGGCCAGGTCGAGCAGCCGGGTGAACTGGCTGAACACGAGGGTGCGGTGGCCGGTCTCCTTCTGGGTGGTCAGCAGCTCGAGGAGGGCATCCAGCTTGCTCGATCCCAGCTGCGAGTCGTGATCGAGCAGGCGGGGATGACAGGCGAGCTGGCGCAGGCGGGTCAGCGCCGCCAGCACCTGGAAGCGACCGTCGTCCTGGCCGCGGGGTCCGAGGGGGGCCGGACCCAGGCCCAGCTTGCCGAGGGTCGCCAGGGTGGCCAGGCGGATCTGCTCGTAAGCTCGGCGCTCGTCGGCCGAGAGCTCGACGAAATGGTCGAGCTCCAGCCGGGGAGGCAGCTCGGGGGCGACCGACTCCTTGGTCCGGCGCAGGAGATACGGGCGCAGGACGCGGGCCAGGGCCTCGCGCCGGGCCCCGTCTCCGTCGCGCTCGATGGGAGCGGCGAACCGCTCGCGGAACCAGTCCCAGCCGCCCAGAACCGCCGGTGAGACCACCCGGAAGATGCTCCACAGCTCGCCCACGTGGTTCTCGATCGGCGTTCCGGTGAGCGCCAGCCGCCAGTCCGCCGGGAGCGATCGCACGGCGCGGGCCCGGGTGCTGCGGGCGTTCTTGATGGCCTGGGCCTCGTCCAGGACCAGCGCCGACCAGGTGGTCTGCCCCAGCTTCTCGGCGTCCCGGACCACCACGCCGTAGCTCGCCACGACCAGGTCGCCCGGGCCCAGCCCCACCAGCGCGGCCTCCCGCCCGGGGCCCGCGTAACGCCGCACCCGGAGATCGGGCGCGAAGCGGCTGGCCTGCTGTATCCAGACCTGGGTCACCGACGTCGGCGCCACCACCAGCGCCGGTCCCAGCGGCGCGCGCTCGAGCAGCAGGGCGAGCACCTGTAAGGTCTTGCCCAGCCCCATGTCGTCCGCCAGGCAGCCGCCCACCCCGGCGGCCGCGAGCTGCGACATCCAGCGGAAGCCGGCGAGCTGGTAGGGCCGCAACGTCGCGCGCAGGCCAGCGGAGACGCGCGGTTCGTGTTGCTGGGCCTGCTGCAGGCGTTGAAGCTGCGCCCGCGCCGAGTCGGCGAACGACAGGTTGGAGGCCTCGGTCACCAGGTCGTCGAGCGCCGGCACCGCGGCGGCGGGGAGCTCCACCCCGGCGCGCGTCGGATGCAGGTGATCCATCGCCCCCTCGAGCCGGCTGCGCAGCTCGGCCTCGATGATCGCGAACTTCTGGGGGCCGAGGGACAGGTAACGCCGGCCCTGGCGCAGGGCCTCGATGATGCTGGCCAGCGAGACGATCTCCCCGTCGATCTCGACGCCGCCCTGCACCCCCAGCCAGTCGTGATGCCCTTCCACGCGGACGCGCAGGTCGGCGCGCCGCAGGCCGCGGAGGCGCCAGCTGTCGGCGGGCCACTCGGCCACCACGCCGGGCAGGCCCTCCGCGAGCCTGGCGACGACGTCCAGGGCCTGCTGCTGATCGGACAGCTCGAACCGGAACTGGCGGGCGGATTCCCCCTCGGCGAGCAGGCCGATGGCCGCCAGCGCGGCGCCCGCGCGTTCGCGTTCGCCCGGAAGGTCGCGTTCGAGCGAGAGGCGCCGGCCCCCTTCCTGGTGGAGCAGCAGATCGGGGCCCTCGCCCGGCGCCCACAGGGGACCGCCCGGCAGCGGACGGACGCAGACCTCGACCCACAGGCCGGTGTGCTGATCGCTCGATCGCGGCCTCAGTCGGAAGACCACGGTGGGGTCGGCCGGACGCGTGTCTCCGCGCAGCTCGGCTGGCAGATCGACTTCGATCTCGGGCTGCAACAGGTGAAGGCGGCGCAGGAGCTGCTCGGCCCCCTCGGGCGGCAGGGCGGCGGGACAGAACAGCAGCGCATCGAGCAGGGCCTGCCAGCGCGCCTCGAGCAGCGCGATGTCGCAGCGGCCGGCGCCCGGGTCGACCCGGAAGACGTGGCGCCGGTCCGGAGCCAGCCGGCTGAGCTCCTCTGCCGAGAAGAGCCGGTCTCCGATCCGGACGCGGACCTCGATGCTTCCGTCGGGCGAGGTGTGCAGCACGGCCGTGGGCTGGACCCGTCGCACCTCGACCCGGCCCGCGAGGCTGCCGTCGTCGAGGCCGTAGACGTTGTGGGCGCCGCACAGGCTCTCGAGCACGCGGAAGATGCGCGCCGGCCCGAGGCTGGTCTGCGCGGCGCGCGCCTCGTCGAGCCCCAGGCGCACCAGGGCGGCGGCCCGGGCATCCAGCGGCGATGCCAGCAGGTCAGCGCGGCCGTCCAGCTCGCGCAGCGCCAGGCGTTCGACCGAGGTCGGTCCCTCGGGCGAGATCCGGGCCAGGCGGGCTTCCAGGCGGGGAGGTCTGTCGGGAGCCGGGTCCGGCCCGACACACCAGATCAGCTCGGCGTCGTCCGGGCGCGGGCGCAGACGGCCCAGGTTCTCGTCGAGGCGTGCCATCAACCGCTGCCAGGGCGGCACCCCCAGCACGGCCATCACGTCCGCGTGGGCCGGCAGATCGGGCCGGGCGCACAGATCGACGGCCGCGTCCAGGGCCGCTCGCAGATGTGCGCAGCCGTCGGCTCCTGGCTCGCACGCGCAGCTCGCCTCGACTTCGCCGGTGGACAGACCGCCCAGCCGGATGGTGACCAGCTGGGGCAGCCGGTAGCCGAGCACCACCGCCGAGCGCGGGTCCTCCCCCTCGTCGTAGACCAGGCGGGGCGGGTGGTCGAAAAAGCGAAGCGGAGCGGGGATGAAGGCGCCCCTTTCGCGCGCGGGCAGCGGCGTGGGGCGCTCGTCGCGCAGGCGCCGGAGCAGCCCGGACAGGGCCACGGCGTTCGCGGAGGGCGGCGGCGGCTGGCCACGGCGTCGCTCCGCCTCCCGCTCGTCGAGGTGGGCCACGTTGTCGGCGAACTGCTGCAGCTGCTCCCAGGCGCGCTGCTGCCGCCGATCGGGACGCAGGAGGACCTGCTCGAGGCTGAGCGGGTCCTGGTCCGCCGCCTGCGGGGCCGGAAACGACAGGAAGGGCAGCACCCGGCGCGTCTCGGCCCAGGCGCGGAGCTGCGCGGCCGTGGTCGGGCGCCCACCGCTTTGCACCTCCGCCGGCGGGTCGGAGACCACGGGGCGCTCGGGGGCCGGGCGAGGCGGAGGGGGCACCGGGCGAGCGGGCGGGGCCACCGGGCGCGGGGGCGGGGCAACCGTCGGAGCCGGGGAGTCGCTGGGCGGGAAGCAGCGCCGGATCCAGTCCCACAGGCCGAGCGCCAGCCGGCGCTGGGTCGGGCCGCCGAACCGGCTGCGCACGAAGGTGTCGGTGTCCTGCCGACACAGGTCCGACAGCCGCTTGATGCCGCGCGTCCGCCGGAGCTCGCCGAGCAGGCGCGCGTCGGCGTGGGCGGGAACGGCCTGTTCGATGAACTGGTCGAGGCGGCTGGCGAGCGCCGCCGCGCGCCCGCTCTCGCGAGCCAGGCGTGCGACTTCGACGAAGCTGTCCAGCTGGTTCATCGCGATCGGGCGAAGTCGACGTCGGGCCTGCGCATGAACCTGCGTCTCTTGCCACGCCCGGCCCCGCGGATCAACGCCCGACCCTCATCGCGCACGGGCCTCCCGGCCACCGGTCTCCCGCCGTGATAGACCTCAGCGGGACGCTCACGCCCGGGAGGCGCGGATGGCACGATTCGAAAGCATTCTCGACACCATCGGACGCACGCCGGTGGTCCGGATCCGGAAGCTGGCCCCGGCCCACGTCCGGCTCTTCGTCAAGGTCGAGAGCTTCAATCCGCTCGGTTCGGTCAAGGATCGTCTCGCCCTCGGCGTGATCGAGGAGGCCGAGCGCAGCGGCCAGCTGCGTCCCGGTCAGACCGTCATCGAGGCCACCAGCGGCAACACCGGCATCGGTCTGGCCATGGTGTGCGCGTGCAAGGGCTACCCGCTGGTGGTGGTCATGGCCGAGAACTTCAGCATCGAACGGCGCAAGCTGATGCGTTTCCTGGGCGCCAAGGTGATCCTGACGCCGGCCTGGCGCAAGGGGACCGGCATGCTGGCCAAGGCTGCCGAGCTGGCCCAGGCCCACGGGTGGTTCCTGTGCCGACAGTTCGAGAACGAAGCCAACGCCGACGTCCATTCACGCACCACCGCCCGGGAGATCCTGGAAGACTTCGCAGGCGAGCGGCTCGACTACTGGGTGACCGGCGCCGGAACCGGCGGCACGCTCAAGGGCGTGGGCCGGGTCCTGCGCGAGCAGCGCCCCGAGACCCGGATCGTGCTCTGCGAGCCCGACAACTCCCCCATGCTCGGCAGTGGCATCCCGCAGCCGCGCGGACCCGACGGAGCGGTGACCGCCAGCCACCCTCTGTTCCGGCCCCACCTGGTTCAGGGCTGGACGCCCGACTTCATTCCCAAGCTGACCGAGGACGCTCTGGGCCTGGCGCTTGTCGATCACATCCAGCCGGTGGGCAGTGGCGAGGCGATGCGCCTGGCACGCGAGCTGGCTCGACAGGAGGGGATCTTCACCGGCACGTCGGGGGGGGCCGCCTTCGCCGGCGCGCTGGCGCTCTGCCAGTCCGCCCCCGAGGGAGCCACCGTGCTGTGCATGTTGCCCGACACCGGCGAGCGCTACCTCAGCACGCCGCTGTTCGACGGCATCTCCGCCGAGATGACCGCGGAGGAGCTCGAGATCGCGCGCTCGACGCCCGACCCGCCGGCCCAGGCCCAGCCGCCGGAGGAAGCCGCTCTGCCGGAGACGTCGGCGGAGGCCGAGGCGTTCGTCGGCGGCGTGCTCGCTGACCCGGAGCAGCCGGTGGTGATGTTCGCGTTCGAGTGGTGCGAGTTCTCCTGGTCGGTGCGCAAGCTGTTCCAGGCCTGCACCGTCCCGTACCGCTCGGTCGACCTCGACTCGGCGGAGCTGCAGAAGGACAACCGCGGGGGCAAGCTCAGGGCCGCCCTGGCCGCCCGCACAGGGTCGGCCACCATCCCGCAGGTGTTCATCGGCGGCCACTTCCTGGGCGGAGCGACCGAGGTCTTCGACGCCCTGGCACAGGGCCGCCTGCAGTCGCTGCTCGCGGAGCACCGGGTGCCGTTCGATGACAGCGTCCGTCTCGACGCAGCCAACCTGCTGCCGAACTGGCTGCAGGCTCGCGACCGGGCAGACGCCCCCGCCTGCGACATCAGCCGCCGCCGGTGATGTGACCCGGATCCCGGCCGCGGAGAGCCAGGCCCTGTTCCGACCATCGAGCGTCTGCCGCCCGAGATCACCATCCTGTTCATCGAACAC
Organism: Myxococcota bacterium; assembly: GCA_046734815.1. Lineage (GTDB taxonomy): Bacteria > Myxococcota_A > Polyangia > Fen-1088 > Fen-1088 > CAVYGB01. Next base: position 30,253 of record JBKPRZ010000280.1, read on the forward strand.
GACATGTCGCTCGGCTGCTGGGGATCAGCGCCGCGCTCGCTGCTCCCCTCGACAACAGGAGCCAGCCATGAGGGGGCCGTCAGGGCGCTGGCCGCAGCAGCGTGATCTTCCCGGCGCCGGCGTGTTCGGTCACGTAGATGCGGCCGGTGGCGGGGTCGGCCACCAGGTCCAGGGGATCGGCAAAGCCGCTGGCGCCGGGGATGCCGGTCTGGAAGCTCTGCACGTCCCGGGTGGTCGGGTTCAGGGTCAGCACGATGATGTCGTCGCCGCCGCTGTAGCGGACCACCAGCAGCTTGCCCTTCTCCGACGAGAAGAACGCGTTGCTGGTCCACTCGATCACCCCGTTGGGCGACAGGTGCTGGCCGAAGTCGAAGGCCGACCCCCGCCAGTTTCGATCGGGCTGGGTGCCCACCGGGTATTGCGAGACCTGGGCGGTGTCGGCGCCGGAGGTGGGATTGGCGCCGTTCATGACCCATTCGCAGCGGAAGGGATTGGGATGGCCGTAGTAGCCGGTCGGCTGCACCGGATCGAGCCGGAACAGGAAGTCGCTCTGGGCCTCGGTCACGTTGGTGATGCCCGGCACCTGGGGAGCCAGGTAGTCGCCGAAGACGGCGTCGTCGACCCGGCGGGTGCAGGCCGCGGGCAGCGGCGAGGGCGTGGCCGGGGTGTTGCCGCCCGAGGCCGAGCCGTTGGTGGGCACGTACAGGTGGCCGTTGCTGTGCCAGACCAGGTCGTAGGCGTTGCGGACGCCGCTGGCGAAGATGGTGACCGGCGCCCCCGCGGCGAACGGGTTGTAGCCGGAGGCGCTCGGGTTGCTGTCGTTGGTCTGGATGTCGAGCGGCGACGAGTTGATGAGGCTGGTGTCGACCCGCAACACCGCACCGGACAGCAGGTGTTCGTTGCGCAGAGCCCAGGCGTTGTCGGGGGAGCCCATCGCCGACATGCTGCCCTGGTTGATGTACAGGACGCCGGCCTGGCCGGGCTTGAAGGCGATGCTGTTGGTCATGTGGTCCTTCGAGGACCTGGGGAAGTTGACCACCACGTCCTGATAGGTGGCCAGGTCGGGCCCGGTCAGCTTGCTGAGCTTGCCGCTCCAGTCCGGCGCGCTCTGCAGCGCCGAGGCGCCGTGGGTGACCCACAGGATCAGCTGACCGGCGGTGGCGGCGGGATCGAAGGTCAGGCCGATCACGGCCCGGGTGGCGCTGGCCCCGCCGTTGTTGAGCTTGATGGTGTTGATGACCTGTTTGCCCGCCAGGGTGCCGTCGCCGTTGATGGTCCAGCGGACGATCTCGCCGCTCAGGCAGGTGGCGTACAGCTTGCCGTCGGGCCCGATGGTGATGCTGGTGAACTTGAGCCCCTCGGCGGTGCTGCCCAGCGACACTTTCTGGAAGTTGAACACGGTGGGCCCGCCGCCGCCCCCGCTGCCGGTGGTGAAGCTGCTGGTGAAGGGGATGAAGGGGTCACCGCTCAGGTCCCGCAGACCGTCGGTGACCGTGAACCGGTACTGGGTGTTGGCGGCCAGGGGGCTGCTCGGCTGCAGCACGATGACATCGCCGCCACCCGAGGTGTTGACGGTGGCGGGCACCAGGGCCGAGTCCGACACCCGGCGCAGGTTCACGGTGGTGCTGCTGAGGCTGCTGGGATCCTCGTCTATTCCGCCCAGGTTGGGCAGGAACACTTCGGCGGAGATGAAGCCAGCCGGGTCGAACCCGGTGGCCCCGCTGGCCGGCGTCACGGCGGTGACCGCGGGGCGTTCGGGCAGGTCGTTGGGGTTCAGCGCCAGATCGCTGGTGATCAGCAGGCGGTCGATCCGGGCGCCGTCCTCGCGGTAGGCGATCTCCAGAGTATGGCTGCCGGCGGCGAGGTTGAACAGCACCGTCGCGTCGCCGGCCTGCGAATTGTGCACGTCGTTCCAGTTCCAGGTGCCGCCGTTGGCGAGGTTGTTCCACTGGAACCAGGTGGCGCTGCCGTCCATGCGCACCCAGAAGGAATCGTCGCTGGTGCTGGGCGCGTTGACCCGGCCCCAGACCTTGTGATTTCCGGCGCTGGTGACGAAAAACGGGTAGCTGGCCTTGCCGGCGGTGCCGGCCGGCGGGGCGCTGCTGCTGTTGTTGCCAGGGGTGACCTGCCAGGCTCGACCGTTGCTGGCGGCGCTGTCGCTCACCAGTTGCAGGGGCGAGGTCAAGGTGCCGTCTTCGGCCTCCAGGTACAGGGCCAGCGGGCCGGCGGGCGGGGCCGGGCTGGCGCCGGTGATGCTCAGGTTGTCGAACACACCGGCGGCAATCACGCCGTCGCTGTGACTGGTCACCGCCAGCCCCACGAAGACCTCGCTGGCCATCGTCACGCTCAGCGGTGAGGTGCCGATGGTGGTCCAGCTGATGCCGTCGCTGGAATGCGAGGCCGTGAAGCTGTTGCCCACGCGCGACAGGCGGATCCAGCCCGGCAAGGCACTGTTCGCGGTGCTGGGGGTGCTGCTGGTGCTGCCGCCGGCGCTGCTGCGCACCTGGCGGCGGAACTTGTTGGTGGCGGTCGGCGACAGCAACGTGGCGACATTGATGGATCCCGCGGTGAGGTTCTCGCGGATCATCACCGCTGCCTTGGTCCAGACGTTGGCGTTCTGCAACGAGGCGACGCGCGCGGTGATGGTCGTGTTGCCGGCGATCTTCCGGTAGACGAAATGGAATTCGTCGGCGGTGGTCCAGATGTCGGCACCCGACCCGGTCACCGTGAAGCTGCCGCGCGCCTCACCGAAGCTGCCCGGGGCGGCCACCGCGCCGACGTCCAGATGACTGAACCGTTCGACCGACGCCAGCTTCCGGGTCACCAGCTCCACCTCGGGCTCGTCCCTGTCGGCGTCGCCGGCGCAGGTCGCGCTGCCGGCGACGAGCGCGATCAGAGCCAGGGTGCGTATCCGGCCGTTGCCTCCTTCGACTCCCATCCCGTTCATGATGACCTCCCGGAACCGTCCGCAGGAGTACGTTCGGGGAGGTCCGCGGAGACGAACGGTTTTGAACGCCAATTACCAGCGTCATCCGGCTGCCGAAGATAGTCCTACGTACGTCTGGCCTCGGGTGCGCATCATCACGTGGTCGTCGTTGCCTCTCGCGCCAGCCCGAGACCGCCGAAGATACAACTTGCTTGACCTTGTCGCCGTGGCGGCTATCTGGCGCCGAGGAGCTCGAGGGTCGCGAGCACCAGCACGGATGCGTCGGCGCGGATCGTCCGCTCGCGATCGGGCGCGAAGGTCGCGGAGTGGACCGACGGCAGCGGCGTGCCCGCGGCAACCGCGGCGGCGTGTCGCTTCGGCTCGACGGCGCCGATCCGGATGAGGACGGAGGGCACGCCGGCGGCCTTGCCGAACTCGCCGAAGTCCTCGGCGACCATGTCCGGCTTGCCCTCCACGACGTTGGCCTTCCCCAGCCGCTGCGCCAGCACCGCTTCGAGCCGGTGGGCGAGCGCCGGATCGTTGTAGGTCGCGCCCTGGCTGTCCGAGACCTTGATCTCCGGCTCGCGCGGCGCGGCCGCCGATGCTGCCTCACCCCTGGCGATGCGGGCGATGCCGTCGAGGAGCTGCTTGCGTACGGTCGGGTTGTAGGTCCGCACCGTGATCTGCAGCTTCACCTCGTCGGGAATGATGTTGTGCTTGGTGCCGCCGTGGATCGAGCCGACCGTGATCACCGCCGGCTCGAGCGGATCCTTCTCGCGCGAGACCAGCGTCTGCAGCGCCAGCACCGTCCGCGCTGCCAGCACCACCGGGTCGACCGCCTTGTGCGGCCTGGCGCCGTGACCACCGCGGCCGAAGATGGTGATGTCCACCGAATCGACGCTCGCCATGGCGAACCCGGGGACGATGATGACCTTGCCGGCGGGCTCGTCGGAGCTATCGTGCACGGCGATCGCGAAGTCAGGCCTGGGGAACCGCTTGAAGAGTCCGTCGGCGATCATGGCCCGCGCGCCTTGCACGACCTCCTCGCCCGGCTGACCGACCATCATCACGGTGCCGTGCCAGAGCTCCCGGTGGCGGGCGAGGAGCGCCGCTGCCCCGGTCCAGCCGGCCATGTGAATGTCGTGGCCGCAGGCGTGCATCGCTGGCTCGGTCTTGCCGTAGCGGTCGAGCACCTTTGCGGTGCTGGCGTAGGGCAGGCCGGTCTTTTCCTCGATCGGCAGGGCATCGAGCTCGGTGCGCAGGAGGACGGTCGGCCCCGCGCCGTTCTTGAGGATCCCGACGACACCGGTGCCCCCGACCCCCCTGGTCACCTGGAAGCCGAGCGCCTCGAGCTCGGTGCCGAGGCGAGCCGAGGTCCTGTGCTCCTTCATCGACAGCTCGGGGTTCCTGTGCAGATCGACATAGAGCGCTTCGAGCTTGGGATAAATTTCATCGAGACCGCCGAGCCCGCGCTCGGGCTCGGCGCGGGCGATGGGCGCCGCGTTCAGCAAGACCAGGGCCACGTAGACGGTGCGCGACATGGTTTCCTCCGCCCCCGTGAGTACGTCCAGGTCGCCCGGGCCGTCAAGCACGGGCCCCTGGACGAGCTCACTCCACGGTGAAGCTGAAAGCGGCCAGCGGTCGTCGGCGGGCGCAGTCTCGCCGGGCGCGGGCTCGGCGCAGTTCATCATCCGCCGAGTCGGGCGTCGTCCGTCGTCTCGCGTTCGAAGCTCTCGTACACGGAGGCCGGGAGGTCGGCGCTCAGGCGCGGCCTGGGCGCGGAGGTTCGTTCATCTCACTGGGCGGTGCCGGGGTATCCGGGTGCAGGCGGCGCCGGCCCTTCGCACTTTCGCAGGGAGTTGCAAATGGCTCCCGTCGTATTGCAAGTGTTGTCCGCGCAGCATTCGTAGCCGGTCGCGCCACATGAAACGCAAAAATTGTATTCGCAGACCAGCCCGGGCCCGCACTGCGAGGTGGTGGTACAGGGCATCGTGAAGCGGGGTGAACACTCGTTGTCGAACTGCAGACAGACGTTGTTGACGTCGCAGAAGCCCCCGCCCGGTTGACCACAGCACATCTGGCCCCACCTGCCGCACTGAGGAGCAAGGGCGGGAGAACGAGAATCAGGAGCGGAGCCGTCAGGAGACGGAGGCGCGGTATCAGCAGACGCAGCGGCCGCATCAGGAGACGCCGCAGGGGCAGCGGCGTCGTCGGAAGGAGCCCGGGTATCAGGATCGGGCGGTGGCGTGCCCCTGCCGGTGTCGCCGGGGTGCCCGGTGCCGCTGTCGGCAGCCTGAGCCGAGTCCACCCCTCGGTCGCCTGGAGGGGCCTTCACCGAGCACCCGCCGATGGTCGTTGTTCCGCCGACCGCAAACCAGAATCCGAGCGCGATGACAGGTCCTGTGAGTCTGATCATCTTCATCCCCCGCAGCGGTGTTTTCGCAATCAAGCCTTCACAGCCGGCGCAGGTAGGCGAGCAGCGCGGGCCGCTCTTCTCTGGTGAACGGCCGGTCCAGGTGGACGCCGTCGGTGGAGATCACGGGGGGACGGGGGATCGGCGCGCCGGCGGGATCGACCGCCGGAGCAACGGCCGCCACGAACTTGAACATCTCGGCGTAATGGTCGAGGACTTCATCCAGCGTTGCCGCGCTGTTGTTGTGGAAGTACGGCGCCGTCTGGCTGATTCCTCGGATCGACGGGACGTCCAGGGCCTGCCAGTCGTCCCCTGGACCACCGCCCGCGAAGATGCCGGTCAACAGGCTACGTCCCGGATCGGAGCTCGGGCGAAGGGTCACGGTGCCGTCGGGCAGCCTGATCTCGTACAGGCGTACGTTGCGGGCGAGAGACGATTTGCACGGGGCAAACTCGAAACGGGCGCTCCCGGTGTAGCCCGGGAACTGGGGGCCATCGACGGGACGCGGACACGCCGTGAAGATGTCGCCGAAGCGATGAATCCCGGGCAGCGGGTGGGTCCCGGCGGCTTCGCCGTGGCACTGGGCGCAGGCGCGCAGGAAGATCGTCTTCCCTTCGCGCTCGAGCGCCGTCAGTCGCGGATCCGGGTCTGGCGGGGACACGATCCCCCGATCCAGTGCCTGCGAGATGGCGCGAAGCCGCCGCGATGAGAAGAGGACGCTCTCGAAGGTCGCGAGATCGTCGAGCAACCCCGGCGAAGGCGGGCGCTGCACCTGGGCGTGGTTCGTCAACGCCGCCAGCGCCTGATCCTGAAGATTCCCGATCCGGGCGTCGATCTGATAACCACCGTTCGGATTGGGGCCGCGCGGGACGCAGGGCGGACCAGGTGGGCCACCTTCGGCGCACGGCCAGCTGGGTGGATCCGGATCCGGCCCGGTCAGCTTGACATTGTTGACGGTCGGCACCGCCCGCCAGACATCGACGAACCTCTCGGCGGAGGCCAACCCTGTGACCGGGTCGACCAGGCTGAGGGTCGGCGGCAGCGGGAAGGTTATTCGGATCAGACCGTTCTGGCGGAGATTGGTGTAGTCCTCGGCAGCATGGCCGTTGATGCGGAAGTCGTCGGCGTCGATGGGACGGAAGAGGGGATCATCCGCCTCGGGATGATGTTTTCGACGTGATTGCAGGGCCTGGAAGCGCGCCTCCGCGCTGGCCGGCGAAAGCTGGAACCCGTCAGAGGGCATGTGACAATCGGCGCAAGCCCGACCATTGCCGCCAAGCTCGCGCGATCGGCGATCGAGAAAGCCGATCGCTCCACGGATCACCGCCTGGCCAGATGCGGCCCCACCGAGGTCACACGCCCTCAGCAGGGAGGCGACCGCCTCGACGCTGGGCTGATCCGTGGGGTCCAGTCTGGTTGCTTCGGAGGTGCAGCTGGACCCCGCCAGCGCGGTCGCCGTCAGGCCGAGCAGACAGACGGCACGAGAGACTCTTTGAAAAGTGATGGGTTTCAACATGATCTGGTCCTTGGTGACGTCGGATTGACAGCGTGGGATGGGCGCGGTCGTCCGCGCCTCCTCAACCCGTCAAGGCGCCGTCCGTCGCCCGAACCTGCAGCCCGCACGAAGATTTTCTCGCCCGCGTCGAGGGCTGCAGGTTCTGTCGCTCGCCTGCGCCTTCACTGATGATGCTTGCGGAGTCCAGCTCGCCGGTCCCGGAAATCGCGCCGGGGAGGTCGCGTGTTCTGTTACATTGGGCCGCCAAAACCAAGATGGGCGGCGCACGGACGGAAGGCTTTCAGCCGAGCGAGGTGACGGGCTTGCTCCGTGCCTGGAGTGACGGCGATGCACACGCTTTCGACCGTCTCCTGCCCCTGGTCTACGAGGAGTTGCATCGCATGGCGGCGCGCCATCTGCTTGGCGAGCGGTCGAGCATCAGCCTGCAGCCGACCGCGCTGGTGAACGAGATCTGCCTGCGCCTGCTGGGCTGGGATCCACTCCGGTGGCAGAACCGCGGGCACTTCTTCGGCGTCGCCGCCCAGATGATGCGTCGGGTGCTGGTCGACATCGCTCGCCGGCGGCGGGCCGAGCGTCGGGGAGGTCCCGACGCGATCCGGGTCCCACTCGACGGCATCGAGATCCCGGCGAGCGCCCCGGACGTCGACGTGCTCGAGGTGGATGCCGCGCTGCAGGTGCTGGCGGGGGAGGATCCGCGCAAGGCTCAGGTGGTCGAGCTGCGCTTTTTCGGCGGCCTCTCGATGGAGGAGACCGCCGAGGCTCTGGGCATCTCGGTGCGCACGGTCCACACCGACTGGGTGTTCGCGCGGGCGTGGTTGTTTCGAGCGCTGACGGCTGCCCATGCCGACTGAGCGCTGGCATCAGGTCGAGCAGCTCTTCGCAGACGCGATGGCCCAGCCCGCGGAGGCCCGGGCGGACTTCCTCGCCCAGAGATGTGGACCCGACCAGAAGATGCGAGATGAGGTCTCGTCGCTGCTGGCGGCGGTGGAGCAGGGGGGAGCTTTTCTGTCGGCGCCGGCGCTCGATGCCTTCTCCCGCCAGATCTCGCGGGAGGGATGGCGTGTGCAGCCGGGTGATCGTCTCGGCTGTTACACCATCGAGCGACGCCTGGGAGCGGGTGGGATGGGCGAGGTGTGGCGGGCCCGGGACGAGCGGCTGGGGCGCGACGTGGCCATCAAGCTGCTGCTCCCTCACGTTTCGGACGTCGACCAGCGCGTCCAGGCGTTTCGGCGTGAGGCGTACGCGGCAGGCAGCCTCAATCACACGAACGTGCTCACCGTCCACGACATCGGTGATCACGGCGGCGCCCCGTACCTGGTCACCGAGTGTCTGGAGGGCGAGTCGTTGCGCTCCCGGCTCGCCGCCGGTCCACTACCGTTGGAGTTGGCCCTCGACATCGCGCTGCAGGTGTGCCGGGGACTGGGCGCGGCCCATGGCCGGCGGATCGTTCACCGAGACCTGAAGCCGGAGAACATCTTCGTGGCTCGCGACGGGCCGGTGAAAATTCTCGATTTCGGGCTCGCCAAGCTACATGGCTGGGCGCCGCAGCCGTCGGCCTCGGCCGAGATTCGCGGCGACACGACCGGCTCACTGCCGGCTGGCACCGCGGGTTACATGGCCCCGGAACAGGTGCGTGGCGAGATGGTCGACGAACGCGCGGACCTCTTCGCGCTGGGCGCCGTACTTCACGAGATGCTGGCTGGCTGTCGGCCCTTCCAGGGGTCCGGCACGCTGGCAATCCTGGAGGCCGTCCTGACGAAGGCGCCGCCGGATCTGTCGGAGTCGGATCCGCGGATTCCGCCCGAGCTGTCGCAGATCGTGCAGCGGTGCCTGGCCAAATCTCCCGCCGACCGCTTTGCGACGGTGGCCGAGGTGGTGTCGGCCCTCGATTCGGTCATCCGCGCGCGCAGCTTGCCCTCTCCGCCCACCCTGCGTGCGCTGCTCAGCCGGCCCGCGGTCAGGGCCGCCCTGTTGCTGGTGACGGCCGCGGTCGGCGCCGGCGCCTGGCGGTGGGTGGTCGCCTCCCGCGTCCACTGGGCGCGCGTCGTTGCCGCGCCCGAAATTCAGCGGCTCATGCATCGGGATCAATTCGCCGAAGCGTTTCTGCTGGCGCGCCAGGCTCTGGAGGTCGCACCCGACGATCCGCAGCTCAGGCAGCTGTGGCTGGACGTATCGTTTCCGGTCGACTTCACCACCGATCCGCCGGGCGCCGAGGTGGCCTTTGCGGTGTACCGGGCGTCGCAGCCTCGCTGGATTCCGCTGGGCCAGACGCCGCTCAAGGGGGTGCGCATGCCCTCCGGGCTGGTCAAGCTGCGCATCTCCAAGGCGAATTTTCAGCCGATCGAGGGCTCTGGCGCCCCGGGTGTTCTGCAGCGCTACCGGCTGGACCCGGTGGCTGAGGTACCGCCGGGCATGGTGCGCGTCTCCGGAGGCCGAGATGCACTCCGGTTCGGCGCGGTCGGTGATCTGGCGGACTACTGGATCGATCGGTTCGAGGTCACAAACCGGCAGTTCAAGGAGTTCGTCGATCGCGGCGGGTACCGCCGGCGCGACTACTGGCGAGAACCATTCGTCGAGGGTGGTCGATCGCTCTCGTGGTCGGAGGCGCTCGCCCGATTCCGGGACACCACCGGACAGCCCGGCCCCGCGACCTGGGCGTCGGGCACGTACCCCGAGGGCCAGGCAGACTTTCCCGTCGGAGGCGTGAGCTGGTACGAAGCGGCGGCGTACGCGGTCTTCGCCGGCAAGAGCCTGCCCACGATGTATCACTGGTACCGGGCGGCTGTCCTGGCACGTTTCGGGGACATCCTGACCCTGAGCAACTTCGACGGAAAAGGGCCGGCGCCGGTGGGCAGCTACCGCGGTCTGGGCCCGTTCGGCACCTATGACATGGCCGGAAACGTGAAGGAATGGTGCTCGACCGAGGCGGCCGGCCGCCGCGCCCTGCAGGGAGGTGCCTGGAACGAGCCGATGTACATGTTTGCGAGCTACGATGGCCGGGAGCCGTTCGAACGCGCGCCGAGTTACGGTTTCCGATGTGTGCGGTACATCCAGCCCCCGCCGCCGGCGGCTCTGGCCCCCATCACGGCGGAAGAGGCCAGCGGCGATCTCGGCAATCAAAAGCCGGTCGACGATGCCGTCTTCGCCGCGTTCCGAAGATCGTACGCATACGATGCCGGCCCGCTCAACACCGTGCTCACATCGGCCGAAGAGACGGAGACCTGGCGGAAGCAGACCGTCGAGATCGACGCGGCTTATGGCGGCGAGCGCATGCGCGCCCATCTCTTCTTGCCGAAGAACGGGTCCCCACCCTACCAGACCGTGATCTTCTTTCCGGGTGGAGACGCCTTCAATCTGCGCTCCAGCCGCGACATGGCGCTGACGTGGGTGCCCTTCTTCATCCGGAGCGGCAGAGCCTTCCTCTACCCGGTGTACAAGGCAACTTACGAGCGGTCGACGGCCGAGCAGATCGGCCCGAATGGAACCCGCGAGAGTCGTATTGCCTGGTCCCGGGACCTCGGGCGCGCCATCGACTATCTCGAGACGCGAACGGACATCGACAAGGCCCGGCTGGCCCTGTACGGCGTGAGCAACGGTGCTCACTTCGGGGTGCTGGCCAGCGTTCTCGAGCCGCGCTTGAAGACCAGCGTGCTTCTGGGTGCCGGTCTCCGAAAGGTCCCCGCGCCGGAGATCGATCCCGTCAACTTTGCGCCGCGCGTGCGGATCCCGATCCTGATGGTCAACGGGCGGTACGACTTCCAGATACCGTTGCAGACTGCGCAAGCGCCCCTGTTCGCCCTGCTGGGAACGCAGCCGCAGGACAAGAAACACATCCTCTTTCAGACCGGCCACACGATACCGCTCGAGGATGTGGCGGCCGCCATCGTGCCCTGGCTCGACCGTTACCTCGGCCCGGTCCTCCTCGGCACACGAGGAGCTGAATGAACCAGGAGTCGACCGCGGATCAGCCGCCGCCCGCGAAGGCGCGGGCTCACCTCGCCAGCTGTCGCAGGGGCAGGCCCCGCGCCAGGTCGTCGACGTCACGGCGGCTGCTGCTGCCGCTGCTGCGCAACTCGAGGTGCCTGCCGCTGCGCAGCTGGATCAGGAGGTCGCACGACGGCGGCTGCGCCTGGTTGCACTGGTAGAAGCCGTTCCCGTCGCCGGCCGGGACGTCGAGGGCGGCCTGGGGAAAGGATTCGGTGCTGGTCCTCACCCAGTCCTGATAGCCCCGGTCGGTCATGGGCAAACGCGCGAGGGTCACGCTGATGCGCGCCTGGCCGCGAACGTAGGTGCGCCGGGTGGCGCTCGCCTGGTGGGTGATCGGGCCGGCCACGAACCCGGCGATGTCCGGCAACGGCTCGTCCACCTCGGACGAGCGCGAGGTGGCGGGCCTCGATTGTGCCGCCGGGCCGCGCGGGCGATTGCACGTGCCCAGTGCCACCACCGCCGCGACCAGCAGCGCCCGGGTGGCGAGTGGTTTCCGAGCGTGACGTTGCTGGTGATCGAGCAGGATCGCCTTGCCGGCTCGAAGGTGGTGGCCCGGTTGCCTGCCCATGGGTAGGGCCCGATGTTAGTGCCGTTTGCTGCCGGCGTGGAAGGCTAGCCGCGGACCTGGGGACGGCCGCTGTCCGGTGGGGTCGGGCTGCGCCCCCCGTCCGGCGGCGGAGGTTGCTGGCCACCGGGGGCGTCGCAGGTGAACTTCGCCCCTCCCACGAACTGGCAGGTCAAGCCCGCATTGCAAGTCCGGCGTGAACCGAGGCCGCAGCAGTCCTGGCCTCGCAAACCGCACGGTTTACAGGTGCCCGGATCGCCGGTCGCCATGACCACGCAGCCCAGGCCCGGATCGCAGTTGGCTTGACCACCAACCTGGCAGCACCTTCCGCCCATCCGCCCGCAAGGCTGGCAGGTGGAGCCTCCGGCGGGACAGACGGTGGCCGGGGCCGTGCAGATGTGGATCGCCCCGCAGCAGGCCTGATTCAAGTTCCCACAGGGCGGCGTTCCGGGAGCCACGCACGAGCCGTTGGTGCAGGTCCCTGGAATGTCGTCCCCGCCCGATGTGGTGCAGGACCGCCCGTTGGCCCGGCAATAGCCGCTCACACAACATCCGCCGTTTGCGCAGGTGTTGTTCGAGGCGCAGGGCTCGGAAGCTGGATCGACCATCATCGCATCGGGGGTACCGCCATCCCGCTGGCCGAAGCCCTTTCCTGGCTTCGCGCAATAGGTGATCCACTGTCCGAGGCGGGACAGGTCGTCCTGGCCCGGACGCTGCGGAATGATCGGAGGAGGCATCTCGCCCCTGGCGATGCGCTCGTAGATCCGGGACTGTTCCGGCGAACCAGGCTCCACGAAATGTTTCCCCGTCGAGGACCGGGTGGCGATCAGCTGGTCGACGTCGAGGACGAAGGAGAAGCTGGCCTGGGCGTTCGGGTACTCGTGGCAGACGGCGCAGTTTGTCTTCAGGATTCTCAGAGCGTCGTTCGTGCTTTCCTCGCAGGTAGGAGCGACGACCCCCACGGTGCCAGAGTCGGTCACGTATCCGGGCGCGACCGTGATCGGTGGTATGGCGACACCGGGATCCACTGGTCGCGCACAGCTGACGACAATTGCTCCCGCCAGCAACAAGGGCTGGAGCTCAGGCCTCAAATGCATGATCCCCTCGGAACGAGACGTGGTCCTGGAACGCAAGGCCCAAGAAACGAGAACGCCCGCGAATGGGACCCACCGCCGTCGGCCAGCGGGTCCCATCGCGTGGCATTCGCTCTTTACTTCAGTCGGCCTTCTTCGGTCAGCCGCACCACCTCGTTGAAGACGTGGCTGACGTTGATCTGCTTCGGCTCGATCAACATGCGCGAGCCCTTGTCGTCGTCGAGCGACACGCCCTTGGCGGTCGAGGCCTGGGTGTTGTGGCACCTGAAGCAGTTCTCGAACGACAGATCGTTCTGCGTGAACGACTCCATCGCCGTGCTGGAGAGACGATCCTCTCCACCCGTGACCGACCGGAGGCTGTCCGGCCCCACCGAGATGATCTCCGGATCGTTCGGATCGTTCACCAGGGATTTGTTCGTGCCGAACTTGAAATTCGGACCCCGGCTGCCCTGCGGGTCGTCCTGCCAGATGGCGCCGACCAGAGTGTAAAACCCGCGCCTGTCGTTCTGCCGGTTGGGCTGCAGAGCGGGCGGCAAGGTCTGATCGTCAAATCGTTTGTGCAGGGCTGCGTTCAGCTCGACCACCGCGTCGTCGGAATCGACGCTGGCGGAGAGCGACCCGCGGTAGATGCGATGAACCGGGGTCGGACTGGTGAACTGCTGTCGGGCCTCGATGAACTGATTCATCATCAGGTTGTTGACGGAGACCCCGGTCGGCACCGGGCGCCCCATCAGGCGTTCCATGCGCCCGAACAGCGCGAAGCTCTGATTCACCGTGGGGATGAAGCCCGCACCGGTGTCGATGTTCTGGTTGAACACCGCCGTCCGGCGCGGCGGCAGCGGAGCGGCCGCGCTGGGAGCCACCAGAGAGGCCCCGTTGGTATCGGTGGCCTCGAACGTCGCCCAGATGAATTCGGGGTGGCCCGGGAGCGTGTACACGACGTGGATCGCCAGGAGCTGCGCCCGGACCGTGCGAAGCATGGTGTAGTCCTCGGTCAACGCTCCGTTCGCGATCCGGAGCGTCGGCACGCGCACCTGGGCCTGGATCATGCGCGGGTTGGCCTGAGCGGCCCCTTGCCCGACGATCTGCCAGGCGGTCTTCAGCTCGACGACATCGGGTGGGAACTGCAGCTCGGCAGGCGCCCTCTTGATCCCGTCGACCGTGTTCAGCTGGAACCTGTTCACGAAATCGACGAAGTTCTTGTTGAAGAAGATGGCGTAATAGACCGGCATCCCGTTGGCGTCGACCAGGACCTGACGCTGCCCCGCCTGGGTGACGCCCCCGTTGAGGACCGGTGGGCCCGCCGGAAGCGGCTTACCGGCGCCCGCGCCGAAGGTGTTTTCGATCGAGCTCCACTTCAAGAACCTAGGCTCGCCGTTGGTCTCCGGTTGTGTCGCAACCAGGAAGTGCTGAAAACCGAACTGGTAGAAGGGGCATTCCGTGGCCGGATGCGACAGCGGGAAGCAGCTGACGACGTCTGGCGTGTTGGGGAACCAGTTGCGCAACTCGAAAGCCGCGTCCTCCGGGCAAGACGGCTCGGGCGCGTTAGGATCCGGACTGGGTGGAAGCTGATCGCACCGCGGGAGCGGCGCGTTCGGCACCGGCGGCGGCGGCGGCGCACCGCCCGGCGGCGGCATGACCGGCGGCGGATTGCCCGGCGGAGTCACGACCGGTGGCGGGTTGCCGGGCGGCGGATTGCCGGGCGGCGGATTGCCCGGCGGCGGATTGCCCGGCGGGGTCACGACCGGTGGCGGATTGCCCGGCGGGGGCGTCATTCCTGGAGGAACGACAGGGGGAGGTTGGCCTGGCGGCGGCGCCCCCGGTGGAGTTGGCTCCTGTGGCTGACCGGCGACGCCGGGAGAGGGCGTCTGCTTGGAGTTGTCAAAGCCGAATGGATCGTTGCAGGCCGTCAGTGCGAACAGACCGACGACGGGCCCCCAGAAAAGGTGGCGTGTACTGCGCATGGTAGCTCCGCTCCCAGGTCCACGACCGGACCTGATGGTGATTTCCCAACCCACCGAAGTCCCCCTCCGCTTTCGCTCCTGGGGCCCACTAAGTGGAAGAGCTGTTACCTAGGCCAAAACGAACTAAGCGTTTGGGGCGCCGATAGCTCAGGCTCATCAATAAGAAGGCCGAGACAGGCCCGTTCGGCTCACGAGAACGTAGGGCGCCGGGGGCCAGGGTTTGCAAAAATCGCCAAACCGAGTGCGCAGGCGGCATATTGGGACAAGACGCGATTGCAGGCTACCCATAACTACACCGTCTCAGCAGATTTCCATCCGATGGAGTGTTAGCCCTGGGGCCGCAACTCGAGCAAGTCGGCCGACTCGGCGCACGTTCTGCTACTTCGGCAGTTCCCGCGCGCAGACATGCCACAGGTCCTGGCTGTTCGCACGGGGCGCAATGGTTCCACCTGGCCCTGCGTGTACGAGCCCCTGATCTCCGGGCATGGTCACCAGCTGATTGCGTCGCCGGCGAGCCGCGCGACCCGGGCGGGCGCGCTGGACCCTGGCGCCCGTCGGAACACCGGACCGGCGGTACGATGTGAGCGGATTAACACACCGCACCGCCGGCCCGGGTACCAGGCCCTCTGGCTGGGCCTTAACTGCCTTCGCTCACGATCGTACCGCGGGGAGGCTCCGAGCAGGCAGCGATGCTCACCGTTGCGCCGCAGCCGTGCGACTGATCGTTTCGTCTGTGCAGATTCGGCGCCCGCCCCTTTGTCGCCACCGGGAACATTCGTTCCCGCTGTTGATAACGAGCACCACGCAGCGGTCAGTAACGCCCACTGCGGATTTGCGCAACAGCCCGGCGAAGCTCCGGGCAGTCAGTCAGCATTTGACCAAACGCACGCACGAGTTGCTGCAATGCCGGCAGATGTTCGACCGCGCGGCGGCCCGCGCGACCGCTGGCCGGCTTGACGCCTCGGAGCGCGGGGACATACGGTGACCGCAACAAGATCGGAGGTCGCCGTGACAAAGTCGAGCTTCGCGCTGTTGGCGGTCATGTCCTCGCTGCTGGTCTCCGCCGCGGAATCGACGCCGCCCGTGCTCGGCTCGACCGCGGTGTCCTGGGAGGAGATCCAGGCCCGGCCCGGCAAGAGCATGAAGCAGGTCTTTCAGTCGCCCACCGCCACGCTCGACGAGCTCGAGCTGCACGTCACCCAGCTTCCCCCCGGGCGTTCCGCCCACCCGCCCCACAAACATCCGGACGAGGAGCTGATCATCATCCGTGAAGGGACGGTCGAGGCCATGGTCAATGGAACGCTCCGGCGCCTGGGCCCCGGCTCGGTGATCTTCCAGGCTGCCAACCAGCTTCACAGCATCCGCAACGTCGGCGAGGTTCCGGCCGTCTACCACGTCATCAAGTGGAACTCGCCGGGCATGCTCGAGGGGCGCAAGCAGAAGTCCTGACGCCCGATCGAACACGACAGGCGAAAACAGAGCCTCTACTCCAAGAGCGGCTGGTGGCGCGGCTGCCTGCGCATCGACAGGGGGTGATGATAGTGTGCCCGTCATGCGCGGTGCACGGGCGGCGGTTGTTCGCGGACGGCTGATTTTTCTGCTCGGGCTCGCCGGGTGCGGCTCCGCGGCGACCGGTAACGGGACGCCCTCGGTCGCTGGTCGGGGTCGCACCGAGACGATGGCCGTCACGATCGACGGTCGGGCCCGCACCGTGATTGTCTACGTTCCGGCCAGCGTGGGGTCGCGGACGGCGGCGCTGGTCTTCAACCTCCACGGATCAGGGTCCACCGCCGCTGACCAGCGCGCGGCCAGCGGGATGGACCGGGCGGCCGACGCGTACGGGTTCATCGCCGCCTACCCGCAGGGGGCCATCGCCCTGGGCGCGGGATTCGCCTGGAATGTGCGCGGGCAGCCGCTGGCGGGGGGCGCGCCGGTCCCACCCGACGCCGCCGACGACACCGCTTTCATCGCGGCGGCCATTGCCGCGATCGAGCGACACCAGGCCGTCGACCACCAGCGCATCTACGCGGCGGGCATGTCGGGAGGCGGGCGCATGACCAGCCAGCTCGGCTGTGAGCTGTCGACCGTGCTGGCGGCGGTTGCCCCGGTGGCCGGGCTGCGGTTTCCCGAGCCCTGCCCCAGCGAGCGCGCGGTTCCGATCGTGGCGTTCCACGGAACCGCTGACGCGGTCAATCCCTACGACGGCAACGGCGAGGGATACTGGACCTACGGCGTCACCACCGCGGCGGAGCGGTGGGCGGGGCACCACGGGTGCGCGCCGACGCCGGACGTGTCGCGGCCCGCGCCGGGCGTCCGGCTCACGTCGTACAGCGGCTGCGCCGGAGCGGTGGAGCTGTACACGGTCGAAGGGGCCGGTCACGAGTGGCCGGGCGCGCCCGACCAATCGACCGTCATCGATGCCAACGCGGCGATGTGGGAGTTCTTCAGCCGCCACCCGCTGCGCTGAGGCGCTCGAGGTGCGACGGATCGGCCCGCACGCGAAAGACCACCGCATCCTCCTCGTAGCGCTCCTCGAGCACCTGACAGTGGTCGAAGATCTCACCGCGCAGCTGCTGGCGGTGATAGGGGATCCGGAGCTCGCCCTCGATCAGGTGGCGCTCGAAGAAGTCGATCAGGCGCCGGCGCAGGTGGGCCACCTCGTCCGGCCGCCGCGCTGACATGATGATGGCCTCGGGCCAGCGCTGGGCCAGCCGGACGCTGACCGCCGCCTCGTCGTCGGCCCGGTCGATCTTGTTGAAGACCAGCAGCCGGGGAATGTCGCCAGCGCCGATCTCGCGCAGCACGCTGGTGGTCACCTCCAGTTGCTGCTCGAAGGCGGGGTCAGCGGCGTCCACCACTTGCAGCAGCAACGAGGCTTCCAGCGCCTCGTCGAGCGTGCTCTTGAACGAGGCGACCAGCCCGTGGGGGAGCTTCTTGATGAAGCCGACCGTGTCCGAGATCAGGATGCGGGGGCGGGTCTCCGGGTGCAGGGCCCGCACAGTCGTGTCCAGGGTCGCGAACAGCTTGTCGGCCACCAGCACGTCGCTCCCGGTCAGCGCGCGCATGAGGGTGGATTTGCCGGCGTTGGTGTATCCCACCAGAGCCACGCGCGACAGACCCTGCCGCCGCGACCGGCGGGTGCTGTGCTCCTGCTCCATAGCGGCCAGCTCGCGGGTCAGCTCGGCCACGCGGTCGCGAATCTTGCGCCGGTCGATCTCCAGGCCGGACTCACCCGCACCCTTGCCCCCGATGCCGCCCCGCTGCCGGTCCCGACCCTTGCCCTGCTCGCGCAGCCGCGGCGCCATGTACAGCAGCCGGACGATCTCCACCTGGGCCTTGGCGGCGCGCGAACGGGCGTGACGGTGGAATATCTCGAGTATCACGGCGGTGCGATCCAGGACCTCGGCGCCGGTGACTTTCTCCAGGTTGCGCGCCTGCGAGGGGCTGACCTCGTGGTCCAGCAACACCGCCGCCGCCCCATGCGCATCGACAGCCGCCTTCAGCTCCGCCACCTTGCCGCTGCCCAGGTAGGTGGCCACATGCAGGCCCTCCCGGTTCTGGGTGACCGTGGCCACCACCTGCAGCCCCAGGGTGGTCGCCAGCCGCCCCAGCTCGGCCACCGACTGCTCGAACTCGGCTTCACCCACCTCGGGGGTTCGCACGGCGGCCAGCACCGCACGCGCCGGGTCGCGTTCGGGCTCGGTGGCATCGGAAGATGAGCGGGGCTCGCGAGACATGACCGCCCAGTATGACAGATCGTTCACCACCGCGGACGAACCGCTTCGCTCGCTGCCGCCGCGCCCCTCGAAGCGCCGCCAGGCTTGACAGTGCTGCCAGCGCACGTTATTCGGGGCCAGCGGTCGGTACCCTCGCGGCGCTCGCCCATCCACTGACCAACGGTGCGAGCACGGGAGCAGAGGCCTTCCTCGACGGCCACCGAACGCAGTCTTGTCACAGCATCATCCTGGAGGTCGCATGTCGCACCGGTCATCTTCCGCACGCTGGATCCGCTGCATCCTGATGGTCTCGATGGGGGCGGCGCTGACTTGCAGCAAGGACAGGAACGACGAGGAGAAGGAGAAGGAGAAGGAAACCATCTTCGCGCCGATAGCGCCGCTCACGGGACTGTCCCTCAAGCTCAAACTGGTGACCGACGGGCTGGTGGCGCCGCTCAAGGGTCAGATCGCGCCCGGTGAGCCGGGACGCCTGTATGTCGTCAACCAGGGCGGCGAGCTGATCGCGGTGGACCTGACCACCGGAAACAAGACCCTGTTCCTCAACGTCGCCAGTCGGATGGTGGACCTGGGGGTGCAGGGGCCCGGGACCTTCGACGAGCGAGGCTTCCTGGGGGTTGCCTTTCACCCTGCCTACCGCACCAACGGCAAGTTCTACACGTACACCTCCGAGAAGTTTCTCGGGGCCGCGCCCAGCTTCCCCACCACGCTGCCCGCGGGCACCGAGCCGAACCATCAGAACGTGATCGCCGAGTGGCACGCCAACACCCCCGGTGATCCCTCGGCCGGTGCCACCTTCGTCCGGGAGCTCATGCGGGTCGACTGGCCGCAGTTCAACCACAATGCGGGCGACATCACCTTCGGCCCCGACGGCAAGCTTTACATCCCCATGGGTGACGGCGGTGGCGCCGACGACGAGGACGGCGACCAGAGCATCAATCCCGCGCCCGGCGTGGTCGGTCATCCCGGTGGCAACGCGCAGAACCTGAAGGTGCCGCTGGGCAAGATCCTGCGCATCGACGTCGATGGCAAGGACTCGGCCAACGGTCAATATGGCATTCCGGGCGACAATCCGTTCGTCGCCGCTCCCGGGGCGGTCAAGGAGATCTGGGCCTACGGCCTGCGCAACCCTTATCGTATGTCGTTCGACTCGGTCTCGGGCGCGCTCATCGCCGGCGACGTCGGCCAGAACGACCTCGAGGAGGTCGACGTCATCGTCAAGGGCGGCAACTACGGCTGGAACCACAAGGAAGGGCACCGTTGCTTCGTTCCCAAGGGTGTCGCCAAGGGCGAGGCCAGCAACACCTGCCCGGCCAGTCTGGCGACGGGTCTCATCGATCCGATCGCGGCGTATGACACCGAAGCCGAGGGCGAGTCAGCCATCGGCGGCTTCGTCTATCGGGGCAGTGCCTTCCCGGCCCTCAAGGGCCACTACGTCTTCGGCGACTACACGCGCATCTTCCAGTTCCCCAGCGGCCCGGACAACTACGGGCGGCTCTTTTACCTGGCCGAGGACAACCTGGACGGCGGGCTGCACACGATCAAGGAGTTCAAGGGGCTGCCGGAGGAAGCCGCGCGCCTGGGCCTGATCGACACCGCCCGCGCGCCTGCAAAATTCCCGCAATCCATCGCGGTGCAGGGTTGGGCCCAGGATGAGACCGGCGAGATCTACGTTCTCGGCAACCGAACCGGACGTGCAGTCGGCACCGGTGGCTTCATCCTGAAGCTCGAGCCCGGCGCCACGCCCTGAGCTTCTCTCCGTAACGAGGGTAGTCGGGCAGCTCGAAGGACGTCGCGCTCGCTTTGACCAGCTTCTCGAACTGGCCAATCAGGGGGCGCGACGTGAGGGCACGGTACATGACGTTGCGGAGGAGGACGCCGAGGCGGGTGCGCGGGGCGAAGAAGGAGCCAACCCGCCTGGCGCCGCTCTGGCAGGAAGTCGCGTAGGGCCGCATGTGCGCCTCGTAGCGCGCCAGGGCGGAGGCGACGTCGCTGCCGGCGGCCAGCTCGCCGGCGAGGACGTGGGCGCCCACGATGGCAAGCGGTGTGCCCTGGCCGCCCAGGGTACCGCCCCACGCGGCATCGCCCAGCAGGACCACTCGACCGGCGGCGTAGCGATCGATGGTGACCGTTGCAATCTCGTCGATGTAAAGGTCGATCGCGTGGGGCAGCTCGGCGAGGACACGGGCGGTCTCCCAGCCGACGTCCTGGTAGACCTCGTGGACGGCGGCGCGCAGGGCCTCGGGGTCCGCGCGGCTCTCGCCGAGCGCCGGGGCAGCGAACAGGAGCATCGCCCGAGCGCGCGCGCTGCCGTCACTCGAAACGGAGACGGCGCGGCCGGGAACGGTATACGTCAGGGACTGGCCCGCCAGACCAAGGAAGTTGGGGAGGCTGTAAGTGGCGAGGCGGTAGCCGTGGTGCCGCAGGAAACATCGCTCGGGGCCGAAGGCGAGCCTGCGGACGCCGGAGTGCAGGCCGTCGGCACCGACCACCAGGCCGAAGGTCTCGGGCGCGGCGCGCGCGAAGTGGACCCGCACACCGTCGGCAAGCGGCTCCAGTGTCTCGATGTGATCGCCGAAGCGGTACGCGACCTCCTGCTGGGTGCGCTGGTACAGCAGGCGCGAGAGGTCGCCGCGGACGATCTCCACGTCGCCGCTCATCATGACGGAAGGCAAGGTCGCGGCCGGGGTGCCGTCGCGACCGAGGAGCACGAGATTCACCCCCGGGGTTCGGCGCTCGCAGATGGGGCGCCATAGATCCAGACGTTCGAGGACCGCGCGATGGATCGGTCCGCGGAAGTCCACGGCCTGACCGCCGTCGCGCAGGGCCGCTGCGCGTTCGACGACGGTGATGTCGTAGCCCTGGCCGGCGAGGGCGTGGGCGAGCGCCGGGCCTGCAATGCCGGCTCCGGAGATGAGAATGCGTCGCTCGTGTCGGGTGGCAGGGGCGGTCGGGTCCATGGCGGCTTCCTTTCCGGGTCCGAGTGCGTACGCCGTACGCGGACTGTGCGTACAGCGTACTTACTGTGCGGATGGATGCAAAGTAAGCGCGTCCCAGCGATGAAAGATCTGTCATAGGACAGATGGCGGCGGAGCGGCGGTGTCTGGCGGAGCGATCTGTGTTAGTACAGATCCGGCGTGGCCGACACCTACCAGCGCATCGCCGGCGACCTGCGCCGCCGCATCCAGGCCGGCGAGCTGCGGCCGGGCGCGCGCGTGCCGTCGACCCGCGCGCTGGCGCGGAAATGGAAGGTCGCGAACGCGACCGCGGCGCACGCGCTGCGAGCGCTGACCGCAGAGGGTCTGGTCAAGGCGGTGCCCCGCTCGGGCACCGTGGTGGTGGGACCGGAGCCGCGCGCGGGCGAGCTGTCGCGCGAGCGCATCCTGGGCGCCGCCCTGCGGATCGCCGACCAGGAAGGGCTGGCGGCGGTGTCGATCCGGGGGGTGGCGGCGAAGCTGGGCACGCCGGTCATGTCGCTGTACCGGCACGTGGGTGGCAAGGAGCAGCTGATCGCGCTGATGGCCGACGCCGCGCTCGGCGAGGAGTCAGCACCGGCGGCAGTCCCCACGGGCTGGCGCGCCCGCCTGGAGCTCGCCGCGCGCCTGGAGTGGCGGGTGATGCGGCGTCATCCGTGGCTCGCCCGGGTCGTGCACATCAGCCGGCCGACGGCGACCCCGAACACGCTGGCATACGCCGATCAGGTGATGCGCGCCCTCGAAGGCTCGGCCCTCGACGAGCCGAGCAAGCTCGAGCTGCACGTGGTGCTGCACAGCTTCATCCAGGGCCTCACCGTGAACGTCGAAGCGGAGGCGCAGGCGCTGGGGGACACCGGCCTCACCGAGGAGGAGCACATGCGCACGCAAGAGGCGGGCTTCTCCGCCCTGGCGGCGACCGGACGGTTCCCGGCCTTCGCCCGGATGTGGCGCGGGATCCCCGAGCCCTTCACGCTGGATCTCGAATCGCTCTTCGAGCTCGGCTTGCGCGCGCTGCTCGACGGCTTCGCCCCGCTCGTCGAAGGACGCCTGCCGAGACGGGCACGCTAGGAATCCGCGTTCGCGCGTCTTCGGATCACGTTCGCAGGCCTGCGGTGGTGGGCGGCGATGTGGGAGCCACGTCGGCAGAATCTTTTCGGCGGCCCGGACGTTATATGGTTCGGAAGGTTTGATAATGCTTGATACAGGTCCAATGACCAAAAACTGTCGGTTTCGCGGGGGCCGGGGCGGCGTCATCCTGGCCGCGACGGCTGCGGCGCTGTCGGTTGCCATCCCGGCGGGTCGGGCACAGGCACAGGCGCTGCGCAACAACGCCGGCCCGTACGAGGTGGAGGTGCTGGTGGGCGGCAGCCCGGCCCCGAGCTTCTTTCACGCGGGGCAAAGCTACGTGCTCGGGCAGCCGGGCGAGCGCTACACGCTGCGCGTGTGGAACCGTACCGGTGCCCGGATCGAGGCGGTGGTGACCGTCGACGGGCGCGACGTGGTCGACGGCAAGCCCGGCGATTTTCGCAACAAGCGCGGCTACCTGGTCAACGCCGGCGGCTTCGTCGACATCGACGGCTGGCGGCTGTCACAGCAACAGGCGGCCGCCTTCCGTTTCACCAGCGTGGCCAGCTCCTACGCCGCCCGCATGGGCAGCGCGCGCAACGTCGGCGTGATCGGTGTGGCGATATTCCCCGAACGGGTCTA
>JBKPRZ010000281.1:0-2436 GCA_046734815.1 Myxococcota bacterium
CCCTTCAGCTCGGGCAGCACCGACAGGTCCGGGTACAGGATCGCCGCCGCCATGGGCGGGATGAACCACAGCACCGGCCCGACCAGGAACAGGATCGACGCCAGCAGCGCCGCCCGGCGCGCGTTCTTGCTGTCTTTCGAATAAAGGAAGCGGTTGGCGTCGTTCATGTTGTTGGTGGTGCAGATCTGCTTGATCAGCGCCGCCACGATCCACAACACCAGCACCTGCGGCCGCAGCAGGGTGGTCCAGTCCAGGTGCTGGGCGGGCAGCCGGTCGACGAAGTGGGTGGCCCCGTTCAGGAACGAACCGCCGCCCACCGCCTGGACGGACAGGAAGGCCGCCACCACCGACACCGCCATCAGCACCAGCATCTGCATGAAGTCCGAGGCCACGATGGCCCAGGACCCACCCAGCCCCGACACGAACACCACCGCCAACCCGACGATCACGATGGTGCTGTTGGCGTTCCAGTGGAACACCACCGAGGCGAAGCGGCTGACGGCGTTGAGCCAGATGGCCCCGTACAGGGTGCCGATGGGCAGCCAGATCCAGGTGAAGAACTGCTCGTTGGCGCGCCCGAAGCGGTCGCGGATGCCCTCCATCGGCGTGACCACCCGGATCTGGCGAAAGCGCGCCGCCGACCAGCCGTAGGCGATGAAATAGCCGATGCCGTTGCCGATGAAGATCACCGCCACCAGCAGCCCGTCGGCGTAGGCCTTGCTGGCCGCGCCGGTGAAGGTCCAGGCGCTCTTCTGGCACATGAAGGCGGTGGCGCCCACCAGCCACCAAAGAACGTTGCCACCGCCGCGGAAGTAGTCGCTCGAGTTCTTGCTGAACTTGCGGAAGACCAGCCCCAGGCTGGTCATGAACGCGAAGTAGACGGCCAGAACCGCGTAGTCGTAACTGCTCATGGTCCCTCCCCGAAATAAGGATGTGGCGTCGGTTCAGCCCCGCTCGACCGAGCCGTCCTTGCGCAGCACGAACCAGGCGCCGCCGTCGGCGGACACCCGGGCCATCACGATCTCACCGGCAAAGCTCTTGCCGTTCAGGCTCACCGTCAGCGCCGCCGGCGGCCCCAGCTGCACGAAGGCGCGCTCGCCGTCGGAGAACGCCAGCCGCGCCTGGTTGCCCTTCCACTCCACCTCGGTGACCAGCCCCATCAGGCTGTCGATCGAATCGTTGCCCACCCGCGCGCAGACCAGAGTCCCGAAGGTGAACGTCCCCGCGGCGGTGGTCTCGTGCCCCAGCTCCGGCACCACGCTCTGGCGGTAACGGACGTTGGATCCGATGACGTCGTCGGCGAACCCGCGCGCCGGCTGCTGGCGGGTCCAGCCGCCCAGGTTGCGGATGAACGTGACCTTTCCGTCCTTGTGGGCGGCCTCGCCACCCGGCACCGACGACAGCAACGCCTGGCCGTCGTCGAAGCCCAGCGGGTAGCCGCCCTCGCGCAAGGACAGCGGCTTGGTGGCGGTCACCTGGTGCAGGTTGACCAGCGCGTCGCCCTTGACCAGCACGGCGGTGATCCCGGTGCCCGCCGGGTCCACCTCGTGCAGCGGGTAGCGCGACATCACGAAGTCCGGCTCGCAGTGCAAGGTCTCCATCTCCCAGCGCTGCCGGAAGTTGATCCCGTCCTCGGAGAACTGCAGGACGTTGTCGCAGTTGAAGTTGCCGTACACCGTGCGCGCGTCGTAGCTGAACACCGTCGAATACGCGAACTTGGTGTACTTGTCGTTGTATTCGGGCTTGTCGTGGTAGCTCTTGCCGTTGATCAGCTGCACGTGTCCGGTGCGCCGGTCGCCCACCAGCAGGATCCCGGCCTTGCGCAGCGGCTGCGAGAAGCTGTCCTGGTGGATCGGCAGCGGCGCCTCCTTCACCTGCCAGAAGGGGTCGCCGGGCGGGATCATCAGCAGGTTGAAGGCCTTGGTGGCCCAGTAGGGCGACCCGCCGCAGGAGTAATGCTCCAGCATCGAGGCGCACGGGCGCAGAAAGCCCATCGACAGGTGTCCGCTGTCGGTGAGGATCTCGTTGCCGGAGTAGAACTTCAGCAGCCCGTTGCACATCGTCTTCACCTCGCCGGCGGGGATGTCCAGACACCCCAGCACCTGGCCCAGGGCCAGCGGCGACACCGCGCCGAAGCGGTAGATCATCGACCGCCCCCAGCAGGGCGTGCTGCCGTCGCCGCCGAAGAAGTAGCGGAAGTCGCGCGCGAACTGGCGGGTGCGGTCCTTGTGGCGCTCGGCCAGCTCGGGCTTGGAATCGCCGTCGAGGATGGCCCAGAGCAGGTAATAGTAGAGAAAGCCCCAGGCGTTGTAATAGTCGATGCGGTTGAGCTTGCCGTCCCGGTACCAGCCGTCGCCCAGGTACATGTGGTCGCAGGCCTGCAGGTTGGCGTCGATCTGCTGCTGCGAGTAGGGCATCCCCAGCCGCTTGAGCACG
>JBKPRZ010000282.1:0-10237 GCA_046734815.1 Myxococcota bacterium
ATGTGTATAAGAGACAGGCCGGGCACCCTGCCGCCAGAGCCGGACATGGAGGCTTCACGCCGGGCGGCCCAGCAGCTGGTGCGGTCGGACGACCCGGCGGCCCGCGCGGTGGCCGAGCAGTGGTTCGATGCCTACGCGCACGGGGACGTGGCGCGGATGGTGCGCCAGGCGGCGGTGCCGTTCCGGTCCAACGAGGGGGTTGCCGCGCGCAGCTCCGGCGAGCTGGGCAAGATGTTCCGCGAGCTGGTGTCCGAGGCTTCCGGCAAGCGCAGCGTCCACGCCCTGCAGCTTTACACCGCGGCCGGCGCCCGCAAGGTGCTGGCCGGCCTGCCCAGCGGCTTTTCCGAGAGCGCCGGCCAGCTGTTCGCGGTGGGGCACGTGGGCGGCGACAGCTTCGTGCTGGTGCTGGCCCCCCACGGCGGCCACTGGCGCGCCATCGGCCTGGTCCGGCAGTAGCGCCGGTTCAGACCTTCATGCCGGCGGCAGGCCGCTCGGTCGGGCGCGATTCGCCGCCCCGGATGGTGCGCGCCCGGGTCAGCGACTCGCCCAGCTCGTCGAGGAAAGCGCGATCGTAGCCGTCCGGACACATGAAAGGAGCCAGCCAGGGCGGCACCCGATCCAGGCTGCTGAACAGCCGGAACCGCTGCTCGGATCGGTTGGCGGCGATGGTCAGGGCGGACAGGAAGGTTCGGGCGGCGGCCATCACCAGCCCCGGCGCTTCGTTGACCGCGGCGGTCGCGCGGAACACCCCGCGCATCTCGTTCATCAGCCGCAGCGCCTCGGCCCGGGCCTCCGACGACGGCAGCAGCGGGCCGCCCGGCATCGTGTACGAGACGGTCACCAGCCCCTGCGGAAACAGCTGGCGCATCTCCTGGGTCACCCCGTGGCAGGTCCGCATGCCCTCCACCGTGATGCGCTGCCAGAAGTAGATGATGCAGTTGCGCCAGGTGAAGCACCACACCTCCGGATGGCGCAGACGCAGGGCAGGCAGGACGGCCATGGGGCAAAGCTGTCATCGGCGGCGAAACGGCCGCCCTGAAGCACCCGCCGGATTCACCATAGTTTCCGGAGCGCGCTGCCCGGGTAGTAGTGGGTCAGGATCTCGCGGTAGCTGCGTCCCGCTTCGGCCATGCCGATCGCGCCGGTCTGGCACAGCCCCACGCCGTGCCCGAAGCCCGCGCCGCGGAAGGTGGCGGCGCCGTCCTTCACCTCCACCACGAACAGCGAGCTGCGCAATCCGCCCAGTACCTGGCGGATGTGAAGCTCGCCCTTGACCACCTCGCTGCGGGAAGCGCCGACCAGCCGGACGGCGCGGGCCCGCCCGGAGACGCCGCGCTCGAGCACCTCGATGCTGCGCAGGCGGCCGAGCTTGAAGGGGGCCAGCAGGGTGGCGAGCTCGACGGGCGAGCGGGTCACCGTCCAGCGGAAGCGATCGGCGCCGCCGCCCGCGCGGACGCTGGCACAGTAGGCGGCAGGCGGCGAGCTGATGAACCTTTCGACCAGCGCGGAGGTCACGCCGTCGGCGAAAGGATCGTCCGGGAGGCTGCGGGCGTCCCGGTGGCCTCGCAGGGTCGACAGCGCGGGCATGTCCGGCCAGGCGTTCTCGTTGTGCTCGGTGTGGCCGCCGCAGTTCGCGGAGTAGACCGTGTCGACCAGCTCCTTGCCGGCGGCCGAGAAGAGGATCTCGCCGCGGGTCGCTTCCACCGCCGCGGTGGTCCGGGGTGTCTCCCGGCCTGCGCCCGAGTAGACCTGACAGTGGGTCTGCGAGCAGAGGCGAAAGGGCTCACCGGCGTGCCGGGTGCCGATCTTGGCCAGCAGCTCGCCCCGGGCAGCCACCGCCTGGGCCTTGAGCGCCTCGTCCGGCGCCGAGGGGAAGATCTCCGCCGGCACCAGCCCGGCCAGCAGGCGGTTCTCCGGAACCGCGTTGACCACCGCCAGGCCGCCCCGGCGATCGATGGTCACGTACACCCGGCCGTGGTAAAGGCCCCGGCCGCTCTCCTTCGGGGTGGGCCCGCGCCACTCGACCCGCAGTGGCCGGTCGGCCACCGGGGCGAACCACAACACGCCCTCGTTCCGCACGCGCGCGCGCGTGCGCTCCCCCGCCGCCTCGATCACGCCGTGGGGGCGGTCCAGAAGCTCGGTGTGGACACCGCCCGGGTGTCCTGCGGCCGAGGTCGAGGCGCGCAGCTTGTCGGCCGCCTTCTCTGCGGCCTCGTAGGTGCTGGTGGGACTGATGCCGACCAGGACCTCCCGCCGGTCGAGCACCTCGCCGGAGACGGCGAACAGGGTCCCTTGCTCGAAGGTCTGCGCCTGGAGGCCCCGGTCGCGCCACTGCCGGGCGGCGGCGGCGGCCTCGGCCCCCTGCTGCGCCTTGCCCCGCCAGACCACCGGCCAGAAGCGCATGCGCGCTGGCGTGGTGCGTTCGGCGTGCACGCGCCAGGCGTCGTCGGCACGCACGTCGGGGCCCCCGTCGCCTTCCGGCAACAACCTCAGGCCCCCCTCGCCTTCCACCCGGACCTCGGTCACGCCCTGGGCGATGGCGACCGGTACGACCGGCAGACCATCCTCCGTGAACCGGAACTCGGCCGAATACAGCGATCGCAGCTTGTCGGCTCCCGAGAACTCGTCCGCCGCACGCCCGCCCGCTGGCGCCAACGCGCCCAGACAAAAGGCGATCGCTGCGACGCGCGCGCGCCCGTCCGGGCGCGTGATCCGGGGCCGGGCAGGTACGGTCATCGGGGGCCGGGAAGGGGCCTTTCCCCGACTGTGCGGCGGCTCGGCACAGTTCTCGCTAGGAACCCTACGTAAGCCGTCCCACGCGGCGTCGATATGACGTGTAACCACATGAGACTGCTATTGATTTTCGCGACACGGCGAGACAAAACGACCCTCGTTTTGGGGGCCGAGATCGGAGGAACCGAACCCGGCGTCATGGTAAACGTATCGGACGATGGCCGCTCTGCCTGCACTCCGGACGCGCCGAGGATTGGCCCGCGCGGGGCTCGATCGGGCGGTCGTTCGCGAGGTCGAGCTGCAGAAGCTGCTGTCGACTCCGATCTGCGACCTCGAGCTCGAGCCGACCGGCGTGCTCATCGAGTGCATCGAGCAGCTGCACGAGGAGCTCAAGGCCCGCGGCATCACTTTCTTTCCCGAGTTCTATCTTGGGGACGACGACTTCTGGACCAGCGATCGCGCGATCAGCGTGAACATCCCCTGGTATCTGGCCAACGCCGTGCTGTGGCGTCTGGTGAACGATCACCTGTTCCGGTACACGCGGAACGAGGTGATGATGTACCTGCGGCACGAGACCGGACACGCGATCAACTACGCCTACGAGCTGTGGCGGCGGCGTGACTGGACGGCCACCTTCGGGGACTTCCGGCGTCCGTACCGCAACGTGTACAACCCGAATCCCTGGAGCCGCGACTTCGTGCGGTACCTGCACCGCACGGGCATGTACCACTACGCCCAGAAACACCCGGACGAGGACTTCGCCGAGACGTTCGCGGTCTGGCTGGATCCCAGCTCACGCTGGCGGCGCCGCTACAAGGACTGGCAGGTGGCGCTGGCCAAGCTGGAGTACGTCGACCGCTTGATCGCGATCGAGGGGGCGGTCCGTGGCACTCCGCCCAACACCCGGCGCGGGGTGCGCATCCCGTACACGGACATCAAGGAGACGGTCGCCGAATATTTCGACATCTCGGATGCGGTGGACACCGATCTCGCCGAATACCGCAAGGACCTGCTGGACATCTTCCCGCGGCGGCCGTCATCCAACCGCCTGCAGCGGGGCGACGCCCAGTCGGCGGCCCGGTTCATCCAGCAGCACCAGCGCCTGCTGGTGGATCGCCTGGGCGGCTGGATCCACGCCTCGGACCGGCGGGTGATCAAGAAATTCCTGCGCCAGCTGGAGGCGGTCTGCACCTCCGAGAACCTGGTGGTCAACGACAGCCGCCGCGCCGAGAAGCTGGTCGACCTGACGGTCATCGCCACCTGGCACGTGCTGGACGGGATCCACCGGCTCAGCGAGTAGCGGCATCGCCCTCGGGGAGGGTGGCCAGCACCCGATCGGCGATCACCGCGTGCCCGCGCGCGCCCGGATGGTAGTGGTCGCCGGCCAGCCGGTCGGGCCGGCCGGCGAACGCGTCGGCGATGGGGACCACCAGCACGTTGTCGCTGGCCAGGGTGGCCTGCTCGATGGCGACGTTCCACTCGAGCAGCTGGGTGCGGGCCCGCTCGGCCTCGCCGGGTAGAACCTCGAAGGGGTTGTACAGGCCCAGCAGGCGGATGGCCGCGGTCGGGTTGAGGGCCCGCAGGCGTGTGATGGCGGCGCGCAGGTTGGCGCGGGCCCGTTCGATCACCACCTCGGGCTCGCGGGTCTGATCGCCGGTCAGCGCGCGCAAGGCGTGCGTGAGATCGTTCCCGCCGGCGGAGATGAGGAACAGGTCGGCGCGCTGGAGCTGGGGGCGCGCCTCGGGTGACTCGATCGCCCGCAGCAGGTCGGCGGTCTCGTCGCCCGGGACGGCGAGGTTGGTCAGCAGCACCTCGCGCGTGCGGGTGCGGAGGGCGTCGGCCACGCGGGCGGCGTACCCACCCCGCGCCGGATCGCCGGTGCCCTGCGTGATCGAGTCGCCCAGGGCCACGATGTAAAAGGCGCCCGAACGGGGCGCGGCCTCCGCGTGCGCGGGCATCGGCGCCAGTGGCTGGCCGAAGCGCCCGGTCAGCGCGATGAAGAATCCGAACGCGAGCAGCAGCCCCGAGCCGAGGGCGAGCAGCAGCGGCGCGAACCAGTCGAACGAGCGTCGCAGCGACACGTACGCTAGCATGCCATGTCCATGGCGCCTGGTGAGGCCGAGCTCGATCTACCGCGTCCGCTGCCGGTGGAGGCGCCCGTCGCGCTGAGGGCCGAGCACCTGGCCAAGCGTTACGGGGCCCGCCAGGCGGTGGTGGATGCCTCCTTCAGCCTGCGGCAGGGGGAGGTGTTCGGGTTCCTGGGACCCAACGGGGCGGGCAAGACCACCACCATCCGCATGCTGGTGGGGCTGGTGAAGCCCTCGGCCGGCCGGGTGCTGGTGGACGGGCACGACCTGGCGCGGGAACGCGAGGCAGCGCTCCGGCGCATGGGCTGCATCGTCGAGTCGCCCGACTTCTATGATTACCTGACCGGGCGCGAGAACCTCATGCACTTCGCCCGCATGATCGACCGGCAGGCCCTGGACCGCATCGAGCCCCTGGCCGAGATGCTGCGCGTGCGCGAGCGCCTGGACGACCGCGTGCGCACCTATTCGCTGGGGATGCGGCAGCGGCTGGGCATCGCTCAGGCCCTCCTGGGCGAGCCCGCGGTGCTGGTTCTGGACGAGCCGGCCAACGGCCTGGACCCGGCCGGCATCCGCGAGTTGCGCGAGCTGCTGCGCCGCCTGGCCGACGAGCGCGGGCTGGCGGTGTTCGTGTCCAGCCACCTGCTGGGCGAGATCGAGCGGATGTGCGACCGGCTGGCCATCGTCCACCGCGGCCGGGTGCTGGCCGAGGGGGCCATGGCGGAGCTGACCGGGGCGGGCCGCCGTTCACTGGAGGAGGTCTTCCTGGACGTCACCGGCGGCGAGACGGTGGGAGACTGATGAGCGGCAGGCAATGGCACACCGGGTTCGGGACGTTCTTCGGCCTGGTGGAGAACGAGGCCCTGAAGCTGACCCGCCGCCGCCGGCCGCAGCTGGTGTTCGCGGTCTTGCTCATCTTCCTGGGCATCTCGGTCTGGGCGCAGTGGCGGCAGATGGAGAACCGGGGGGACCTCGAGGACCAGGACTGGCGCGCCACGGTCGAGCGGCGGATCCACGACGCCGAACGCCGGGCCCGGCAGCGGCGCATCTTCGTCGGCTTCACCCGGTTGCAGCAGTTCGAGGCCGCCCGCCTGCGCTACCACCTGGAGCGGGACATCAACCCCAACCGCCAGACCGGAGCGCTGTATTCGCGCGGGTTCGCCGTGGCGGCCAGCACCTTGCTTCTGCCGCTGCTGGTGACGGTGCTGTGCGCGGACCTGGTGTCGTCCGAGGGGAGCGCCGGCACGATCAAGATGCTGCTCACCCGGCCGGTGGCGCGCTGGCGCGTGCTGGCGGCCAAGCTGACCGTGATGGCGCTGTTTGCCACCTTGCTGTGCGCGGCGGCGGCGCTGCTGTCCTGGCTGATCGCCGGGTTCGCCTTCGGCTGGGGTGGGCTGGACGCGCCGGTGCTGACCGGGTTCCGGTTCGGACCCGAAGGGGTGGACGTGAACCGGGTGCGGGCCGCGCCGCTGTGGCTCGACACCCTGGCGGCCTGGGGGCTGGCCTGGTTCGCCGCGCTGGTGGTGGGAACCATCGCCACGACCTTCTCGGTGCTGTTCCGTTCGACCGCCGGCGCGATGGGAACCTTCCTGGCGATACTGGCAGGCGGCACCTTGCTGGGCCAGCTGGCCAGCGACTTCGAACCGGCCCGCTGGCTGTTCATGACCAACCTGCCCTTGCCGCAGTTCTATTCGGGCGTGCCGCCGCCGGTCGCGGGCATGACGGTGCTCCACTCGGTGGTGGTGCTCGCCGTCTGGGCGGCGGCGGCGGCGGTCGGCGGGATGTGGCTGTTCTCCCGGCGGGACGTGACCGAGTAGCGGGTCCTTCGAGGTCCCACTCTAGTACAGCGTGATGTCGTCGAGGTCGATCCGGAAGCTGGAGACCTCCTTGGTCAGGCCCCAGTCGATCGCCTGCAGCCTGTCCAGGGCCGGCCGGGTGAGCCCGGCCGTGTCGCCCCAGGTGGGGGGGCGAAACTGGGTGAAGGGCACGTCGACCTGCTTCCATTCGGGGCTCAGCGGGATCTCGGTGTGGAAGTGGCCGCCGCCGGCCTTGCGGTCGCCGCCGTAACGCAACGACTGCGTCTCGGCCGACACCAGGCTGAGGATCACCTTGCCCTGCCAGACCGGATCGTCGGAGAGGACCGAGCCGCGGATCCTGAAGCGCAGGCCCTGGTAGGCGCGGGCGTCGTAACAGCTGCCCGCCCCGCTGGCGCCCACGAACGCCAGCACGACGCCCGCGCTGGCGTGCAGATCCTTGCGGTCGTAGCGCAGCAGGCGGTTGCCACCTTCGGTGACGATGGTGGCGGCCTGGGCGCCGGGCGGGTACCAGGACCAGCTGCCGGTGCGCCCGTCGCGCTGGGCGCGGTTGGGCAGCTGCTGGATCAGATCGGCGGGGCGTTCCAGGTCGTCCATGTGGCCATCGCCACCGCGGCCGCGCACGCTCTCGAGCACGCAGACCGAGGGGGCGGGCGGCGGCTTGGGCGTGAGCTTCGCGGAGGGGTCCACGCCGGGCGATGGGCGGTCGCAGCCGGCCAGCGCGACCGGGCCGGCGGTGGGATCGGCGGTCACGCTGAACCGGGCGGGCCCGAGCTTGCGGGTGTACACCGCCACCCCGCCCTGGGTGGCCTTCAGACCGGGGACGTCCCGGGCGGTGGTGACCACCACGCTCAGCGGCGTGGCGTTGTCCCGGCACTCGGCCGCGGACGCGTCGAAGGTGATCGCGCCGTCGGCCACGTCGGCGCGGCAGGCCTGGCGGGCGTGTCGGTAGCGCGCGATGGTGGAGGCGGTGCCGGTCCAGACCTTGTTGGCGCGCCAGGCGTTCACCAGGAAGTCCAGGTGCGCCTCGTAGACCGCCAGCGGGACGGGGAAGAACCCCTCGCCGCTGTCGGGCGCCACGGCCTGGCGGGTGACGCTGTGGACCTCCCGCATGGCGAAGCCGCCGCGCTGGATGGCGTTCCAGACGTGGACGTTCAGGATGTCCTTCTCGGCGAAGAGGGCATATTTCGAGAAGGCCCGCGGCCAGGCGTCGAACTCCAGGGCCGGGTCGTCGTCGGGCTGGGCGGTGTTGATGGGCGGGGCGTCCAGCCCGTCGTTGTCGTCGCGCGAGCCCGCCCGGATGAACCGGTGCCCGGCGGCCTCGGCCAGCTGGACGGTCTGGCGATCGAACTGGTCATAGGGGAACAGAAAAAAGGGGATGGGGGTGGAGAGCCGCGACTCGAGCAGCTGCTTGGCCTGGTCGATCTCGCGGGCGGCG
The DNA here is from genome assembly GCA_046734815.1 of Myxococcota bacterium. GTDB lineage: Bacteria > Myxococcota_A > Polyangia > Fen-1088 > Fen-1088 > CAVYGB01. The sequence continues at coordinate 8,070 of JBKPRZ010000282.1, forward strand.
TTGTGCGGGCGCACCGGCTCGTGGTCCAGCGAGTGGTTGCCGATCTCGTGACCCCGACTCTGCAGCCGCCGGACCATGTCCCACAGCTGGTACTCCTCGCAGGCGCCGGCGATCGCGCCCATGGTGGCCACCAGCCCGCGGGCCTCGAGCATGGGAGCGGCGATCTGGTCGATGCCGCGCAGCTCGGGGCCACACAGGTCGTCGTGCACCAGGGCATAAGCGGCGGTGGCGTCGTCGCGCCAGGTGGCGATCTTCTCGAACCGGATCGGGCCGGCGTCGGCGGTCCGGTCGCACACCAGCGGGCGGGTGTCGATCCGGCCCACGCGCGGCGGCGGCAGGTCGTTCCGACCGGGAACGTGGGTGCAACCGCACAGCAGCAGCGCCGCCAGCGAGACGCGATCGAGTCGCGACGAGTTGTACACCCTGGTCATGCTGACCGACGGCCTGGCGCCCATATAGCACGGGTGGAATTGGACGTCGCGCGACCGCGAGGTTAGGACTGGGCGACATGTCAGACGGTGACGGCGCGCCGGCCATCGAGCTTCACGGGCTGCGGTTCACCTACCCCGGTGGCGATCACCCGGTGTTCGACGGCCTGTCGCTTGCGATCCCGCAGGGCGCGCGCTGCCTGCTCCTGGGCGGCAACGGCGTGGGCAAGAGCACCTTGCTGCGGCTGGTGGGCGGGCGGTACCTCATCCCGCCCGAGGTGATCCGGGTGTTCGGGCGCCCGGCCTTCCACGACACCGCGCTGGCCGGGGAGGTGGCCTTCCTGGGCGGCGCCTTTCCCTTCACGGCCGACATCTCGGTGCGCGAGATCCTGGCCGGGCGCCCGGGTGTCGATCCCGCCCGGCGCGCGCACCTGCTCGAGGTGCTGGAGGTCGATCCGGGCTGGCGCATGCACCAGGTGTCCGATGGGCAGCGCCGCCGGGTCCAGATCCTGCTCGATCTCGAACGCTCGCTGCGGCTGGTGCTGCTGGACGAGGTGACCGCCGACCTGGACATCCTGGCGCGGGCGGATCTGCTCCGGTTCCTGCGGCGCCAGAGCGAGGACCGGCAGGTGACTACGGTATACGCAACCCACGTACTGGACGGGCTGCAGGATTGGGCCACCCATCTGCTGTTCCTCGGTCGCGCGGGTGTCCGGTGTTTCGCGCAAATTTCGGCGGTCGCGGAGCTGGCGGAGGCGGCCGGTGGCGGGATCTCGCCGCTTCACCGCCTCTGCGAGCGCTGGATGGCAGAGGACCGCGGACGCTACAGGTAAACCCGGATACCCCGTCACCTTCCCGAAACGCAGAGTTCGCGCATGATCGCAAGGCGCGAATCGAGGCGGCCCAGGAATGCTCAGCCGGTTCACGTCGGTCGCCGACGAAACGGGGGAAGGGCCGCCCCCGGGCGCCAGGGGCGCCGCCGGGGCCGCGGTTCTCCCGAGATCCGGGGAGCATCTGCAGAGGAGGAGAGCGCCCCGCCCGTGATCGATCGCGAGACCGCGATCGCCCATGTCCGGACGGCGGCGCGTGGCTACTGTCTGCTGGTGGCGCTGGCCGACGCCGGCGGCGGGGCCGTCGCCGAGGTCCGGCGGCAGTGGATGAAGAGCGCGGCCCGGCTGATCCGCTTCGCGTTCCTTCTGGAGACCGACGGGATCCAGTATTCGCCGGCGCTGGCGGCGGTGCTCGCCCACCTGCTGCAAGAGTCCCGCGGCGGCTGAGCGGTCTCGACTTCGCGCGGCATCGCGTGTGGAACCGACCTGCGCTCAATCGGCCGAGGGCGACCGCCGATGAGGGGTTGTTGTCTTCCGCGCCTACATCCCCTCCCGGCAGCGTGCCCGCCCGCGCTGCTGGTGGTCCCAAGGGCGAGCGACCGCCGCGCATCTGCAACGTGGCCACGAAGTGCGTGTCGCGCGAGGACTTCCTCCGGTCGTTCGCGCCGTTCGTGGACGACGCCACGCTGTTCATACCCACAAAGCTCGCCTTCGAGGTGGGGCAGCTGGTGCGTTTTCAGGTGTCGCTGGCCGACGGGACGGTGGTGCTGGCCGGGATCGGCGAGGCCTGCGAGCTGCTGACCGGCCCCACTGGCCCGCTGGGCAAGAGCGGGGTGCGCTTCCTGATCAAGGACATCGACGACGCCAGCCGCACCATTCGCGACGAGCTGGCCGCGCGCCGGCGCAAGGC
>JBKPRZ010000283.1:0-8736 GCA_046734815.1 Myxococcota bacterium
AGAACGCGGCTGACAGCCCCAGCGCGCTCCAGACCGCACCGCCCGGCCCGTGGCCGGGATCCTTGAAGCGCCCCAGCTGCGCCCGGGCCAGCGCGCCGATGGACCAGCTGGTGGTCATCCACCACTCCTTGTCCACCACCAGCGCCAGCACCGGTCCCGGATCGGTCTTGCCCAGCAGCCGCTCGGTGGGCCGGTCCACCGCCCGCGCCTGCGCCAGCAGCAGCGAGGCCCCCATATAGATGTTGATGGGCATGAAGTAATAGCCCACGCCCGCCCCCAGCCCGGCGGTGGTCACCGAAGTGCCCGTCTGCGCGCCCGTGCTGGCCGAGCTGTCCACCTTGGGGTCCAGCGTGCTCTGCAGCGCGAGCTCGCCGTGCAGCACCAGGTCCTCCCTCAGCGCGCCGCCCAGCACCAGGTTCAGCCCGGCCCCGGCCGCGCGCAGCGCGATCGATCCGCCACCCGCGTGCGACCGCATGCTGTAGTACCCGGGGCCCAGCGCCATGCGCATGAAGAAGCCGGTGTGGCGGCCTTCGGTCTCCTCGGGCGGCAGATCATTCAGGTAGCCGTTGCCCGGCTCGGGCGGCAGGTACCAGCGGCCGTATCCCGGTGGTGGCCAGGGCATCCGCCCCGGCTCGGGCGGCGGCTGATCCGGACCGGCCGGCTGGATCGGGACCGGAATGGGCGTCTGTCCGCGGGCCGCCGACACGCCGGTTCCCAGGGTCGACACGACCGCGATCATGAAGCGGCAACGGAACGGACTGCTCGCCATGGGAAGGTGTTCCCACCCGTGGCGTCGCGCCCCCTCGCGTCGCGGCACAAGTGGTCGGGATCATTATCGGTCGGATCCCGTAGCCGTTGCCACATTCCTGTGACATCGCCGGGCCGCCGCTGCGACATTCCTGTGACATCGCGGCTGGCGCGGCCCGGGTGTCGGTTGGTCCCCGAAAGGTTTCCACTTTGCCCGCCGCCCGCGAAATGTGACATATCTGGGCCGCGCGTGACTCATTACGAAGAGACACTCCAGCGCGACATCGAGCGCATCCGGGCGAAGGTTCGCCAGATGGGTGCCCTGGCCGAGGCCGCCCTCAAGACCGCGATGCGCGCCCTGGCCGAACGGAACCGCCAGCTGGCCTATTCGGTGATCGTCCGCGACCAGCGCATCGACGAGCTGGAGAAGGAGATCGACCGGCTCTGTCTCGAGTTCATCGTGCGCCAGCAGCCGGTGGCGGGGACCCTGCGCTTTGCCTACGCCTCCATCAAAATCAACTCCGAGCTGGAACGGGTGGGCGACTACGCCGAGAGCATCGCCCGGCAGGTGGTGATCCTGGGCGCGCTGGAGTTCGTTCTGCCCACCGAGCGCTTCGCCGACATCGCCGGCCGGGCCATCCCCATGCTCCACGCCGCCATCGAGGCCTTCCTGACCCAGGACTCGACCCTGGCCCGCCGGGCGATGGACGCCGAGGAGGTCATCGACAAGCTCCGCCACCAGCTGAACACCGATCTGGTGGGAATGCAGCAGCAGCACCGCATCCCGCTGGAGGCGCTGTCGCCGCTGCTGACCATCGTGAACCGCTTCGAACGCGTCGGCGATCAGGCCAAGAGCATCTGTCAGGAGGTGCTCTACATGACCACCGGCGAATATCTGAAACACTCGAACAGCGATCTGTTCCGGCTGCTGTTCGTGGACGAGCACAACTCGTGTCGCAGCCAGATGGCCGAGGCCATCGGCAACTCGCTCGGACAACCCAAGTTCATCTTCGCCAGCGCCGGCCTCGACGCCACCGCGGTGGATCCCACCACGGTCTCGTTCCTCAAGGAGCGTGGCCTGGACATCTCGCGCCACACCTCGAAGGGGCTGGATCAGATCCCGCACCTCGACCACTACCAGATCATCGTGGCGCTGGCCAAGGAGGCTCAGCGGGTCTTCCCGCCGCCGCCCACCAAGGCCGTCTGCCTGGACTGGAGCGTGCGCGATCCTTCCACCGTGAAGGGCCCGCCCGCCGAGGTGCGCGCCGCCTACCAGGAGACGTTCGACTTCCTGCAGGCGCACATCCAGGACCTCGTCGAGGCGGTCCTGGGCGATACGGTCGACTGATCTCTCACTAGGAGACACCATGAATCGCCTGTCACGGCCCTTCCTCTGCACGATCGCCGCCCTGGTCCTGTCGGGAACCGCTCTATCCGCTTGCAAAAAGAAGTCGGGCAACCACGCCATCCAGGACGTCGGCTCGGACACCATGTCGCATCTGGCCCAGGTCTGGGCCGAGGAATACGCCAAGGTCGACCCCGCCACCCAGATCGAGGTGTCGGGCGGCGGCTCGGGTGTGGGCATCGCCGCGCTGATCAACGGCACCGCCGACATCGCCAATGCCAGCCGCAAGCTGGAGCCCAAGGAGATCGAAGACGCCCGCAAGAACGGCAAGGACCCGCAGGAGTTCCTGGTGGGCTTCGACGGCCTGGCGGTCTACGTCCACAAGGACAACCCGATCGAGACCATCAGCCTCGAGGAGCTGGCCGAGGTCTACAAGGAGGGCGGCAAGTTCGAGAAGTGGTCCGACCTGGGCGTGACCGTGCCCGGCGCCAAGGACGAGAAGATCATCCGGGTCAGCCGCCAGAACAACTCCGGCACCTACGCCTACTTCCGCGAGACGGTCATCGGCAAGAAGGGCGACTTCAAGGCCGGCTCGATGGACATGAACGGGTCCAAGGAGGTGGTCGAGCTGGTGTCCAAGACCCCCGGCGCCATCGGCTACAGCGGCCTGGGCTACGCCACCCCGTCGGTGAAGATCCTCAAGGTCTCCAGGAGGAAGGGTGACCCGGGGGTGTTGCCCAGCATCCCGACGGTGCACGACAAGAGCTACCCGATCTCCCGGCCGATGTTCATGTACACTCCCGGCGAACCGTCGCCGCAGGTCAAGAAGTACCTGGACTGGATCCGTTCTGACGCCGGGCAGAAGATCGTCGAGGCCACCGGCTACGTGCCGCTGCCCAAGACCTGAGGTCGCAGAAGGAGGAAAGGGCCCTGACCGTGAACGGAGACGCGACCGGATTGCCCGCCAAGCTGCCGTCGGCGGGCGCGCACGCCACCGGCGCTCCTGCGGTGGTCACCCGGCTGCCCGCACACCGGCGCCGGTGGGAGGTGGTGGGGGAGACCGCCCTCGAGGGCATCATCCGGCTGTGTGGGGTCAGCGCCATCCTGTTCGTGTTCGGGATCTTCTTCTTCGTGGTCAAGGAGGGGGTGGGGCTGCTGTTCAGCAGCCACTTCAGCCTGACCCAGTTCCTGTTTTCCACCCAGTGGGTCCCGACTTCGTCGACAAACGTTCGTTATGGGGCCCTGGCCCTGATCGTCGGCACCGCCAGCGTCACCGTCCTGGCCATGCTGTTCGCGGTGCCGTTCGGGCTGGGCGCGGCGGTGTTCGTCTCCGAGTTCTGCGGTCAGCGCGCGCGCGAGACCCTGAAGATCGTGATCGAGCTGCTGGCGGCCATCCCCTCGGTGGTCTGGGGGTTCATCGGCATCACGGTCATGAATCCGCTGATCCAGCGGGTCTTCCACGTGCCCATCGGGCTCAACGTCTTCAACGGCGCCGTCCTGCTGGCGCTGATGAGCGTGCCCATCATGGTCAGCATCGGCGAGGACGCACTGAAGGCGGTCCCCGACTCCTACCGGGAGGCGGCGCTGGCCGCGGGCGCCACCCGCTGGCAGACCATCTACCGGGTGCTGCTGCCGGCGGCCAAGAATGGCCTGCTGGCGGCGGTGCTGCTGGGGGTGGGGCGGGCAGTGGGTGAGACCATGGCGGTGTTGATGGCCACCGGCCACGCCGTCAACATCCCCCACAGCCTGTTCGATCCGGTGCGCACCCTGACCGCCACCATCGCCGCCGAGCTGGGCGAGGCCGCCCGCGGATCCGACCACTACCAGGTGCTGTTCATCGTGGGCGTGTTGCTGTTCTCCATCACCTTCGTCGTCAACCTGAGCGCTGACCTGGTGATCCGGGGGATCCGCCGGAGATAGACGAGCCATGTTCACCGAGACCAGGCTGGGAAGGAGCAGGCGCCGGCAGGAGCTGGCCGCCCGGGCGATCTTCGCCGCCATGGCCCTGGCCATCGTGCTGCCGCTGGTCTTGATCATCGGCTATCTGATCTGGCAGGCGGCGCCGGTCCTGTCCTGGGACTTCCTGGTGCGCAACCCGACCGGAGGCATGCGTTCGGGCGGCATCTGGTCGGCGCTGCTGGGCACCATCTACCTGGTCACCTTCTCTCTGCTGATCTCCGCGCCCATCGGCGTGCTGGCGGCGGTCTACCTGCACGAATACGCCCGCGAGAGCTGGTTCACCCGCATCATCAACCTGGCGGTGGTGAACCTGGCCGGCGTGCCCAGCATCGTGCACGCGCTGTTCGGGCTGGGGGCCTTCGTGCTGTTCGCCGGCATGGGCAAGTCGATCCTGGCCGCCTCGCTGACTCTGGCCATCATGACCTTGCCGGTGATCATCGCCAGCACGCGCGAGGCACTGGCCTCGGTCCCGCAGTCGTACCGGGAGGCGTGCTGGAACGTGGGGGCCAGCCGCTGGCAGACCATCCGGCGGATCGTGTTGCCCAACTCGGTCAGCGGCATCTTGACCGGGGTGATCTTGCAGGTCTCGCGCAGCGCCGGCGAGACCGCGCCCATCATGTTCACCGGGGCGGTGCTGTCCCGGCGGATCCCGGAGGGCGACATCTTCGCCTACAGCATCTGGGATCAGTGCATGGCGCTGTCCACCCACCTTTACAATCTGGCCACTCAGGTGCCCGACGTCCCCCCCTCGCTGCCCTACGGGACCGCGGTGGTGCTGCTGGGCGCGGTGCTGGTGGTCAACGCCACCGCCATCGTGCTGCGCCTGTATCTGCGCTCGAGGAAGAAGTGGTGACCGTCGTGGGCACCGACCTGGCCAGCCCGCCCGAGCCGAAGATCGAGGTCTCCGACCTCCGTCTGTCTTACGGCAACAAGCAGGTCATCCACGGCATCTCCTTCTCCGTTCCCGCCAACCAGATCTTCGCCGTCATCGGACCGGCCCAGTCGGGCAAGAGCTCGCTGCTCCGTTGCCTCAACCGCACCATCGAGTTCACGCCCGGGGCCCGCACCAGCGGGTCGATCAAGGTCGACGGGGTCGACGTGCGCAGGATGAAGAACGTGTACCAGCTGCGGCGGAAGGTGGGCATGGTGGCCCCGCTGCCGGTGGGGCTGCCCCTGTCGATCTACGACAACGTGTCCTTCGCGCCCCGGGCGGCGGGCATGCGCGACAAGGCCTCGCTGGACGCGCTGGTGGAACGATGCCTGCGCCAGGCGGCGCTGTGGGACGAGGTCAAGGATCGGCTGGACAGCCTGGGCACCAAGCTGTCGGGCGGCCAGCAGCAGCGGCTGACCATCGCCCGGGCGCTGTCGCACCAGCCGGAGATCCTCTGCCTGGACGAGTTCTCGATCGCCATCGATCCGGTCACCACCATGCGCATCGAGGACGTGCTGAAGGATCTGAAGAAGGAGATGACCATCATCCTGGTCACCAACCTGGTCCAGCAGGCGCGGCGGCTGGCAAGCCGGACCATGTTCCTGTGGAACGGCAAGGTGGTGGAGAACGACCGGAACGAGGTGATCTTCTCCGACAGCCCGGCCAGCCGGCAGACCTACGAATACGTGAACGGGATCTTCGGATGATGTCCACCGGGTCGGCCAGCAGCAGCACCCGGCCGGCCTCCGGGCCCTCCGGGCCCCCGTTGCTGTCCATCGCCACCCGCGGCCTGAACCTCTGGTACGCCAAGTTCCAGGCGCTCAAGAACGTCAGCGTTTCGATCAAGCGCGGCATCATCACCTCGCTGATCGGGCCCTCGGGCTGCGGCAAGACCACCTTGCTCCGCTGCTTCAACCGGGTCAACGAGCGCTACGGCTACGTCACCACCACCGGCGAGATCGAGATCCATGGCAAGAACATCTACGACGCCGACGTCTCGCTGATCGAGCTGCGCAAGAAGGTGGGAATGGTGTTCCAGCGGCCCAACCCGCTGCCGCTGTCGGTGTACGAGAACGTGGTGTTCGGCATGCGGCTGCACAACGAGCGCAAGCAGCTGAAGCGGGCGTTGCTGGACGAGGCGGTGGAAAAGGCCCTCACCGAGGTGGGGCTGTGGACCGACCTCAAGGACCGGCTGGACACCCGCGCCACCGGCCTGCAGCTGGAGCAGCAGCAGAAGCTGTGCATCGCCCGGCTCCTGCCGCTCAAGCCCGAGATCATCCTGATGGACGAGCCCTGCTCGGCGCTGGACGTGGAGGGCACCCGCGCCATCGAAGAGCTGATGTGGGCGCTGCGCGGGCACTACACCATCCTGATCGTCACCCACAACATGGCCCAGGCGCGACGGGCCAGCGACGAGTGCCTGTTCATGCTGCTGGGCGAGCTGGTCGAGCACAGCCGCACCGAGGATCTCTTCCTGGCCCCGCGCGACCCGCGCACCGCCGAATACATCGAAGGGCGGTACGGATGATGGCCGTGGCGACCTGACCCTGCCATGCGCTGGGGCCTTCGCAGCAAGCTGGTGCTGGTGACCACTTGCCTGATCGCGGTGGCGCTGGTGAGCGGCGATCTTTTCCTGGGGCGGGCGCTGGAGAGGGATCTGACCCGCCGGGTGCGCGGCGATCTGGGGCGGCGGCTGGACCTCATCGAGGGCTGGGTCTCGGCCCACCCCCCCGCCGACGACCAGCTGGCCAGCTGGGACCGTCTGGCCGACGAGCTGGGCGCGCGCGCCGCCGCCCGGGTGACCTTCATCGCCGAGGACGGACGGGTGCTGGGCGACTCGAACGTGTCGCTGGCCGACCTCCACCGGGTCGAGAACCACGGCGGCCGCGAGGAGGTGGTGAGCGCGCTGTCTCAGGGCACCGGGTCCAGCCTGCGGCTGTCCGCCACCGTGAACCGCCGCATGTTGTACCTGGCCCGGCGCGCGGCCCTGCACAACGGTGCCACCATCGTGGTGCGGGCGGCCCTTCCCCTGACCGAGGTGGAGGAGGCGGTGGACCGGCTGCGCTGGCTGCTGCTGGGCGGATCGCTGCTGGCGCTGGGCGTGGCGGTGATGTTGTCCACGCTCACCACCCAGATGATCGGCCGGTCGCTGCAGTCGATCGCCAGGGCCGCCCGCCAGATCGCCCAGGGCGACCTGGACGTGCGCATCCGCCCCGAGACCAGCGACGAGATCGGCCAGCTGGCCGCCACCCTGGATCAGCTGGCCGACAGCCTCAGCACCACCTTGCGCGCGTTGCGGTCCGAGCGCGACCGCCTGGAGCGGATCCTCGAGGCGATGGAGGAGGGCGTGCTGGTGGTGGGGCCCGACCGCACCATCACCATGGCCAACCCGGCCGCCCGCGTGTTGTTGCTGTCGGACGCCCAGGCCTCCACCGACGCGCGCGCCCGGCGGGCCCACGCCGCCTCGCGCCTGGAAGGCCGCTCGCTGCTGGAGGTGGTGCGCAGCGCGGACCTCGACGGGATCGTCGAGCAGACCCTGCAGCGCAAGGAGCCCGCTTCGGGCGAGGTGGCCATCGATCGTCCACGGGCGCGGCGCCTGCTGGTGCACGCGGCGCCGCTGCCGGGTCAGGCGCCGGGCGGGCTGGCCGTGCTGGTGGACGTGACCGAGATCCGGCGGCTGGAGGCGGTCCGCAAGGACTTCGTGGCCAACGTCTCGCACGAGCTGCGCACGCCGCTGACGGCGGTGCGCACGGCGGTCGAGACCGCACGCGCGACCCTCAACCAGGACCCCGGCGAGGCCGACCGCTTCCTGGCCATCGCCGATCGCCACGCCGAGCGGTTGACCGCCCTGGTGCGCGACCTGCTGGACCTTTCGCGGGTCGAGTCCGGGCAGCTGGATCTGGAGATCGGTCCGGTGGCGGCACCCGAGGTGGCCGAGGAGGTGCTGGCCGTGTTCGGCGAGCCCGCCGCCCGCCGCCGGCTGACCATCGCTTCCGATTTTCCCGACGACCTGCCGCTGGTGCTGGCCGACTGGGAGGCGCTGGTGCAGGTGCTGACCAACCTGGTCGAGAACGCCATCAAATATTGCGAGGAGGGGGGCACCGTCACGGTCAGCGGCCGCACCGGCGGCCTGGGCGTGCAGGTGCTGGTGCGGGACAGCGGTCCCGGCATCGCCGCCAAGCACCTGCCCCGGCTGTTCGAACGTTTCTACCGGGTGGACCCGGGCCGCTCGCGCGAGCGCGGCGGCACCGGGCTGGGGCTATCGATCGTCAAGCACCTGTGCGAGGCGATGGGGGGCACGGTCTCGGTCGAGAGCCAGCCCGGCCGGGGCTCGACCTTCACGGTCGATCTGCCCGTGGCCCCCGCCGAGGCCTGACCAGAGTCGAGCCAGTAGCCGGGTTCGCTCGCAGGCTCGCGCCCGGCTAGTTGCGGGGCCCGCCGCCGCCGAAGCGGGCGCGCATGGCCTCCGGGTCGAAGGGCTTGGCCGGCTTGGTCAGCTCGGGCTTGGCGCCCTTGCCGCGGGCCGAGAGCTCGACCGTCAGCTTGCCGCCGTCGTCCCCGTCGCCGCCGGGCCGGTCCATCTCCATCTTCACCAGGCCGAAGGGCCCCGGCTCCTTGGCGATCCAGTAGTCCACCATCCCGCCGCGCCGGCCCTCGGTGCGGTAGTGCTCGGTCTGGAAGGTCCCGGCCGCCACCTTGACCGTCTCTTTACCCACCAGGGTCTTGGGCTGTCTCTTATACACATCTCCGAGCC